>DATIAY010000038.1:0-42231 GCA_035457825.1 Candidatus Methylomirabilota bacterium | reverse complement strand
CGACCTCGAAGGCCGGCACGATGGCGCCGGCCGGGAGCGTCTCGATCTCCAGGCGGCCAGCCGAGGCCTTCTTGATCCGGTCGGCGAACATCTTGAAGTTGTCCATGAACATGCTGGCCGCCGGCCAGGAGGCCTGCATCTTGAGCTTGATGGGGGCCTGCGCGGTGGCCGGCGCCGGCCGCCGCAGCTCGGCCAGGGCCATGCCCGTGATCAGATGGTCTTGGGCAGGTCGGCGACGAACTCGATCTCGCGGGGGTACTTGTAGGGCGCCGTCACCTGCTTGACGTGCTCCTGGAGCTCGGCGGCCAGCGCCGGTGAGGGCGTGTGGCCGGCGGCCAATACGACGAACGCTTTCACGATCTCCCCGCGCAGGGCGTCGGGCTTGCCCACCACCGCCGCCTCGGCCACCGCCGCGTGCTCCACCAGGGCCGACTCCACCTCGAAGGGACCGATGCGATACGAGGCGCTGTTGATGACGTCATCGGCGCGGCCCACGAACCAGAGGTAACCGTCCTGGTCCATGGCGGCACGGTCGCCGGTGATGTACCACTCGCCGCGGTGGCAATTCCTGGTCGCCTCCTCGTTGCGCCAGTACCCGGCGAACATTCCTACTGGACGCTCGGGTCTGACGCGCACCGCCAGATCGCCCTCCGTGCCGCGGGGGAGCTCCTGGCCCTCGTCGTCCACGATCCCCAGCACGTGACCTGGCGACGCCGGGCCCATCGACCCCGGCTTCCACGGCGTTGCGGGAAAGGTCCCGGCCAGCAGGACCGTCTCGGTCTGGCCATACCCCTCGTAGATGTGATGACCGGTGCCTTGGCGCCAGGCCTCGATCACCTCGGGGTTGACGGCCTCGCCGGCGCCCAGGCAGTGGCGCAGCGTGGGGAAACGATACTTCCGGAGCGGCTCCTGGACGAGCATCCGGAACGCGGTGGGCGGCGCGAAGAAGGTGGTGATGGGGAACCGCTCGAACATCGCCAGCGTCTCCTGGGCATCGAACTTCTTGGACCGCCCATCCCAGACGAAGATGGCGGCGCCCATGTTCCAGGGCGCGAAGAAGCAGGTCCACGCCGCCTGCGCCCAGCCGGTGTCCGAGATCGTCCAGTGCAGATCCTCGGGCCCGTTGTCGAGCCAGAACCGACCCGTGATGACGTGGCCGATGGGGTACGACGCGTGGGTGTGCAGCACCATCTTGGGATGGCCCGTGGTGCCCGACGTGAAGTAGATCATCATGGGATCGCCACTGGCATTGCCGGGATGAATGCAATCCGCCCGGGCCCGGCCCATCAAGGCCTCATAGCTCTCCCAGCCGCCACCAGTCCGTCCCAGCACGATCCGGTGCTTCATGCCGGGACACTCGGCGAGGACCTGGTCGACCTTCGCCGCGTTCTCCTCGTCGGTGATCACGACCGAGGCTCCCGAGACGTCGAGCCGGTACCGGATGTCCTTGGTCGTCAGCAGCGTCGTCCCCGGCACGGAAACGGCGCGGGCTCTGAGGCAGCCGAGCACAATCTCCCACCACGGGGCGACGCGCGGCAGCATGATGAACACGCGCTCCCCGGGCGTCACGCCGAGCCCGCCGAGCACGTTGGCAAACCGGCGGGAGCGCTCCCCGAGCTCGGCGAAGGTGATGCGGCGGGGCTGGCCGTCGGGCGACACCCACAGCATGGCCAGCTTCGCCGGATCGCGGGCCCAGCGGTCGAACACGTCGAAGGCCCAGTTGAAGGAACCAGGAACCTCGAGCCGGAACGTCCGGCAGGTGGCGGCATAGTCGATCATGTTCCGGGCCATCCGGGCGCCCTCCTGGGACGGGGCCCGATGATAGCGCAAGTCGGTGGGCAGGGCCGTCGAGGCGGCCGCTAGCTGCCCCACACGCGCCGGGCCACGCGACCGACCAGGCGGAGCTTGGCCTCCTGCTCCGGGGGCGTGAGCGGATTGCCCGCCTCGCCCGAGGCGAAGCCGCACTGCGGGCTCAGGGCCAGGCGCTCCAGCGGCACGACCGCTGCGGCCTCGCGGATGCGCTTGTCCACGGTGGCCTCGTCCTCCAGCGCTCCGCGCTTGGTAGTCAGCAGACCGAGCACCACCTCGACATCCGGGCGGACGTGTTTGAGCGGGCCGAAGTCCCCCGCCCGCGGGGTGTCGTACTCCAGCAGCAGGCGATCGTAGTTCCCCAGCCGGGGAAAGACCTCGCCGGCGATGCGCTCGTAACCCCCGTTGGCCAGCCAGCGGCCGCCGGGCGCGTTGCCGCGGCACATGTGGATGGCCCGGGTGATTCCCGACACCTCCGCGAACAGCTCGTTGTCGATCTCGGCATCCTCTACCAGCTCGGCCGCCATATCGTGGCCCCAGGCCTCGAAGGCGGCGCGGTTTTCCGCGTCCACGTGCCACTGCGCATAGTTCGGCGCATCCATCTGGACGTAATCGCCGCCCAGCGCGACGATCTTGGCGACGACGTCCTCCCGGAGGTACCGCGCGACGGCGCGGAGCAGCTCCCCCGCCGTCGGATAAGCGGCCCGCGAGTGCTCGGGATGCCAGAAGATCCTGTGCCAGCTCGGCGCGGGGATCGTGAACTTCGTCCGGTGCCTGGCGTTGGTCCGAAGGAAGGCGTACTCCTCAGCCACGATGTCGCGGACGACCGTGAGGGGCCGGGTGACGAAGGGCCGCGTGGGGGCGGTCCACGCCTGGGCTCGTCGGCCGTCGGGCTCCTTCCACAGCGACCACCACCCCGGGTCGGCCGGCAGGAACTCGTAGCCGGCCAGCGGCGCGTGGGCGACCCCCGCCTGACGCAGGGGAATGGTGACCACCCACGAGTTCCGGCGCAGCTCGCCGTCGGTGATGACGTCGATGCCGGCCGACTCCTGGAGCGCGATGGCCTCTCGGACGGCGCGGTCCTCGACCTGCCGGAGCGCATCGACGCCGATCGCGCCGTCCTGGAAGCCCTGCCGCGCCTCGCGAAGGTAGGCCGGGCGCAGCAGGCTCCCCACGACGTCCGAGCGCGCGATGCTCATGGTCCTGGTCATGGGTCGTTCCTCCTGCCGGGATGATCTCGCATCACCTCCGCCACGTGCTTCGTCCTCATCAGCCTCGAGTGTGCCAGTCCACTTGCGCGTTGGGAACGGTATCATTCACGCGCGCGGTGAGCACCCCGTGTGCTGAGACCTCGCGATACGCAAGGAGGGTTTCCATGCAATCAGCGCCCAGGTGGCCGTTTATCCGCTCCGGCAGGAACACCTCGGCCCGGCCATCCGCGCGGTGATCGCCGCCTTCACCGAATGCCAGCTCACCCCCGACGTTGGGCCGATGAGCACGACGATCACGGGCGACGCTGACCGCGTCTTTGCCGCGCTCCGTGATGGGTTCGCCACGGCGACCGCGACCGGAGAGGTCGTGATGACGGTCACCGTCTCCAACGCCTGCCCGATCGCCCGCTGACTGCCTGTGGTTTGGGACATCTTCGAGCACGTTGCCGATCGGTACGACGCCTGGTACGACACGCCGCGTGGGCAGCGCGTGGAGTGGGCTGAGCGCACTCTTCTGCACTGGCTGCTCGGCCGCTTCCCAAACGCGACGAGCCTGCTCGACGTCGGATGCGGGACAGGGCGCTTCACGACCTGGCTCGCCGGACGACACGTGCGGGTGTTCGGGCTCGATCGATCGCCGGCCATGCTGGTCGCCATGCGGAAGCGCCACCAGGGACTTCCGGCGATCCTGGGCGATGGGCACCGGTTGCCGCTCCGCACGGGGGCGGTGGATCTCACGCTCCTCCTCGCGACGCTCGAATTCCTCGAGGAACCGCTCGTGGCGCTGGCCGAGGCGGTCCGTGTCTCGCGCCAGGGCGTGCTCCTCCTGGTTCTCAATCGCTGGAGCGTCGGCGGCCTCTCCCGACGTATCGGTCCCCAGGCGCGCGGCAGCCTGCTCGGGCAGGCCCGTGATCTGACGCTCTTCACGCTACGGGCGATGGCCCAGCGCGCGGCCGGCCACCGCCTGCGGGCGCTCTCCTGGTCGAGCACGTTGTTCCCCGACGGCCTCTGGGCCGTGAGGGCAAGGCTCCCGCTCGGCGACGTGCTGGGGATGGCGGTCGCCCTGCGGCCTCCTGGCGCCGGCTAATCCTCGGCGGGCACGAGGAGCGCGCGCGCCCGGCTGGCTAGCTCGATGGGCAGCGGCGCCGGGCGGCGCGCGTCCTGGTCGAAGTGGACCCCGCTCTGGTGGAGCGTCGCCAGCTCCGCGCCCGTCCGCACATCGCTCATGATGTGGAACAGCCGCAGCGACGTCGTGCCGACGTGCGTCAGGGCCGAGCGGACGATCACCAGGGCGCCCGGCTGCAGCGTGCGGGTGGCGCCGAACTGGAACTCGAACGTCGAGAACCCGCGGTGCTGCTCGCGCATGTAGCCCGGGGTCAAGCCGAACGCGGCCAGGACGTGCGAGTTGGCGCCGGAGAACCGGTGAACGTAGGCGGCCAGCGCCCCCGGTGCTGAACCGCCCGCCTCCCACGGCCGGATGGTGTCACGCCCGCTCTCCCGCAGCCTGTCGAGGCTCTTCGGACGCGCCCTCCGCTCGCGGGTCGGCCCGTCCCACGCTACGCACCGCGCCTCGAGCCGCTCACGGTCAGCGACTGGCAGTGAGGCCGGTACACCGTCGGGACCCAGGAGCCGCAGCCGCTGCTCGAACGTCGTGACCACCTCACCGCTGCCGGTGTTGATGAGCCTGTGGCCGGCCGCCAGGCCATCGCGCTCGACGACGATGGGGGCGCTGCAGATGTGCATGATGTCGCCAACCCTCAGCTCCTGCAAGTAGCGCACATGGCAGTCGGCGCTGAGCCACTGGCCGCCGTCGCCCTCCGGCGGGAGCCCCAGCGCCTGGAGCAGCGCCAGCGTCGCGTCGCCGAGCCGCGCGAAATAGTAGGCGACCGTCAGGTGGTCGTTGTGGTCGACTTCCCAGCGGTAGACGACGCCACGGTAGGTCTCGAGCCAGGCGCTCACGCGGCGCGATTCTACTACGCGGGCAGCCCTGACGCTGACACGGCATCCGACAGGCGGTAGCATGGAGGCATGATGGCGCCGCCGCCCCCGACCACCCTTGAGGAGCTCCTCGGCCGTTTCGCGCGCGAGGGCGAGCTCTACGAGCGGCTGCCGGAGCAGCGGATCCGCTGTTACGCGTGCGGCCACCGCTGCATGATCCCTCCCGGCCAGCGCGGCATCTGCAAGGTGCGCTGGAACGAGGACGGCCGCCTTCTGGTGCCCGCCGGCTACGTGGCCGGCCTCCAGCTCGACCCCGTCGAGAAGAAGCCGTTCTTCCACGCCTATCCCGGCTCCCGCGCGCTCTCGTTCGGCATGCTGGGATGTGATCTTCACTGCAGCTACTGCCAGAACTACGGCACCTCGCAGGCGCTCCGCGATGCGGTGGCGGGCGTGCCGCCGAACGCGGTGACGCCGACCGCTATCGTCGAGGCCGCGGTCGCCCAGCGCGCCCGCATCCTGACGTCGACCTACAACGAGCCGCTCATCACCAGCGAGTGGGCGGTCGAGATCTTTCGCGAAGCGAAGGCGCGGGGGCTCGTCTGCTCCTTCGTCTCCAATGGTAACGCCACCGCCGAGGTGGTCGAGTATCTGCGGCCGTGGGTCGACCTCTACAAAGTCGATCTCAAGGGATTCGACGATCGCCGCTACCGCAAGCTCGGCGGCGTGCTGCAGAACGTCCTGGACACGATCCAGCTCCTGCACGCCAGGGGATTCTGGCTCGAGGTCGTCACGCTCGTCGTGCCCGGGTTCAACGATTCCGACGCCGAGCTGCGGGACCTGGCGCAGTTCCTGGCCTCCGTCTCGCGCGACATCCCCTGGCACGTGACGGCGTTCCACGCCGACTACCGGATGCTCGACCGCCCCGACACGAGCGTGGCCACGCTCCGACGCGCCGCCGAGCTCGGGGCGGCCGCCGGGCTGCGCTACGTGTACGCGGGCAACCGGCCCGGGCGCGTGGGGCCCTTCGAGAACACCTGGTGCCCCGCCTGTCGCGCGCTCCTGATCGCGCGCACCGGCTTCACGGTCCACCACGATCGGCTGACGCCCAGCGGCGGCGTCTGCCCGGACTGCGGAGCGCACATCCCGGGCCGCTGGCGTTAAGCGGGAGGGCGAGCCGTGGCCCCAGCAGACGTGTCGAAGCGAGTGGTCGCGGGGGCTCTCAGCGTCGCCTACGCGGAAAGCGGGGCGGCGACGGGGACGCCGGTCGTGTTGCTGCACGGCTTCCCCTACGATGTCCACGCCTACGGCGACGTCGCGACGCGGCTGGGCGCGGCGGGCTGTCGGGTGATCGTGCCCTACCTGCGCGGCTATGGCCCCACGCGGTTCCTGTCCCCGGACACACCGCGCTCTGGCCAGCAGGCCGTGCTCGCGCACGACCTGGTGGACCTGCTGGACGCGCTGGGCATCGACCGCGCCGTGCTCGCCGGCTTCGACTGGGGCGGCCGCGCGGCGTGCATCGTCGCCGCCCTGTGGCCGGACCGCGCGCGGGGCCTAGTCACCGGAGGTGGCTACAACATCCAGGACATCGCCGGCGCGATGGCGCCACAGGCGCCCGAGCGCGAGCACGCCCTGTGGTATCAGTACTACTTCCACAGCGAGCGCGGCCGGGCGGGCCTGGAGCAGAACCGCCGCGATCTGTGCCGGCTGCTCTGGCGGCTGTGGTCGCCGACCTGGCGCTTCGATGACGCCATCTACGCGCGCACCGCCGCCTCGTTCGACAACCCGGACTTCGTCTCGGTGGTGATTCACTCCTACCGGCATCGCTTCGGGCTGGTGCCCGGCGATCCCGCGTTCGAGGGCACCGAGCGTCGCCTGAGCGGGCAGCCGCCGATCACGGTGCCAACGGTCTCCCTGCACGGCAGTGACAACGGGGTGTCGCCGGCGGTGACCTCCGAGCGCCACGCCCGCTTCTTCAAGGGACCGTACGAGCGCCGGCTGATTCCGGGGGTCGGTCACAACCTGCCCCAGGAAGCCCCAAGCGAGTTCGCCGCCGCCGTGCTATCGCTCGTTTGATCGGTACGACGGCACTCGTCCTCTCAGCCAGTCGACGACAGCGGCGGGCAGCGCGTCGCGCGTGGCGCGGGTGAGCGTGCGCATCTCGGCATCCGGCCGACGCTTGACCTCGGCGATCAGCCCGCCGCCGCGCAGCGCCACGGTGGCCACCACCGGCGCCCGGCCCTCGAGCAGCGCCCGCATCGCCGCGACGAAGCGCGCCGACAAACACTCCATCCTGCCGATCTCGTCGATGAGCCAGGCGTCCACGGGCGCCTCCGGATCCAGCGTGGCGGCCAGGCTGTCCACGACCGAGAGATCCACACCGTAGCCGCCGACCCGGGCCGGGCCGGGAAAATCCACCCGGGCCATGTCCCGGGCGTTTCCGTCGAGCGTGACGGCGCGGAAACCCCGGCGCACGCCGCGCTCGCGGATCTCCGCGGTGTAGAAGCCGCCCAGGCGCCAGCCGCGGAGGGCGTCGGCGGCCCGGCGCAGCACCGTGGTCTTCCCGCTGCCGGGCGGGCCGGTGAGCAGCAGCACACTCATGCTGCGGGCGCCGCATCACGACAGGACATAAGTCGCCCTCGCGCCGGGGGCGTCACCGGGCCCGCAGCGGCACCACGATCTCGACCGGATCGCCCGGCGTGCTCCCGTCCGGCCGCCAGCCCGGCGACGATTGCATATCAGCCCAGCGAAGCCGGCCATGGACCCCCCAGGGGAGCAGCCGGACGCGGCCCCCGAAGGGCTCGACCCGCACCTCGACGAAGCTCTGGAAGAATGGCGCCACGTTGTAGTCGAAGGCGGCCGAGAGCCACTCGACGGAGAATGGCCAGGCCCCGTAGCGCTTCGTCCACACCCAGGAGGGCCACTTCCAGCGCGGAGTGTGCAAATCGATCTTGGCCATGAGATCTGCCGTGCCCGGATAGAAGGCCCACTCGCCACCGCGTGCTCGGCCGGCCAGGCCAGGGCCGTGCCCGACGAGTAGGCGCCACCACCGCCATTGACCAGGTGGTGCATCATGCGCTCCTCGCCGCCCGCCCGATAGCGCTCGACATAGTGTTCGAGGTCGTGGGTGTCGCCCGCCGTCACCACCTCGACCTGGTGCTCGGCCAGGAGCCGGTGAAGCGTCGCGAACTCCTCGTCCTCGCCGGCCTGATAGCTGCCTCCGGCGTAGAGCGGGTGGCCGAGGATGACCATCTTGAATTTGCCGCGCGACTGCTCGAGCGCCGCGCGGAGCCAGGCCAGCTGATCCGGATCGACGCGCCGGAGCACGCCGGTGTCGACCGCGAGCAAGGCAAAGCGCTCCGTCTGGACCTGAAAGTAGGGGGCGCGCTGAAATCCGGTCGGAACTCCGTATTCGCGGCGCAGCCGCGCGGCCTCCTGAATCAGCCAGGCGATGCGGTTGTCGGTGGTGCTGGTGAGCCGATGGTCGGCCTCGACGCGCGCGCGCAGTGCCACCCGGGCGGCGTCGGCGACGAAGAAGGTGGCCACGAAGTGCTGAACCCCTTGAACGGCAGCCAGAAGTTCGCCTCTTAGTTCTTCATCGACCCCGTCGGATAGATTACATCCGAGGCGATGATCATGAAGCGCACCTCGGGCGCGGCCCCGGCCCGGAGGATCGAGTCGCGCAGGACGTGCCGGGAGGCATCGCCCTCACCCGGATCGCCGACCACGAGGAACGCGAAGTCCCCCGTGACATCCGGCGGGCCGACCGCGAACGTGCCCGCCGTCTCGGGGGCGGGCGCCGCCGCCACGCTCGACTATCCCCCGGCGGGTTCGCCGGGCGACGATCGGGAAGCGCCCCAGCGGAAGCCTTCCTCAGGAACTTGAAGTGCGCCGGCTCACGTGTCGCCGGGAGTCCATGCGACCAACGTCCTATAGCGCGAGGTCCTCGATACTGAAAATATGCCGGCGCCGCTGGGGGCCGTGGCGATACAGCGGAAGATAAGGCCAGGGACTTTGAGGAGGAGACTGTGATGGACGCTGAGAATCGCCGGCTGGACGAGACGCGCAGCCAGACCGTCCCGTGGAGGAAATGGGGGCCCTACCTCTCGGAGCGTCAGTGGGGCACGGTGCGCGAGGACTACAGCGAGTCGGGCGATGCCTGGAACTACTTCAGCCACGACCACGCCCGCTCGCGGGCCTACCGCTGGGGCGAGGATGGCCTGGCCGGAATCTCCGACGACCGGCAACTCCTCTGTTTCGCGCTGGCGCTGTGGAATGGCCAGGATCCCATTCTCAAGGAGCGGCTTTTCGGCCTGACGAACAGCGAGGGGAACCACGGCGAGGACGTCAAGGAGTACTACTTCTACCTCGACTCGACCCCGACCCACTCGTACATGAAGTACCTCTACAAGTATCCGCAGTCGGCCTACCCGTACGACAACCTGGTCGCGACCAACCGGGGCCGGGGCCGGCACGACTTCGAGTACGAGTTGCTCGATACGGAGGTGTTCGATCAGGATCGCTACTTCGACGTGTTCGTCGAGTATGCCAAGGGGGCCCCGGAGGACATCCTCGTTCAGATCACCGTTTGCAACCGCGGCCCGGCGCCGGCGACGCTGCATGTGCTGCCCACGGTCTGGTTCCGCAACGTGTGGTCGTGGGGCGGGAATGCGGCGCGGCCGATGCTCCGGCAGGTCGCCACGGGCACTGCTGGCGGCGCGATCGCGGCGTCGGCATCGCACCCCGATCTCGGGGAGCGGTTCTTCTACAGCGAAGGCGCCACCGGGCTGCTCTTCACCGAGAACGAGACCAATACCCAGCGCCTCGTCGGCGTGCCCAACCGGACACCCTACGTCAAGGACGGAATCAACGACTACATCGTCCACGGCCGTCAGAACGCGGTGAACGCCGAGCGGACGGGCACGAAGGCCTCGGCCCACTACCCGCTCACCGTCGGGCCCGGGGAATCCCGGACTCTGCGTCTCCGGTTGAGCGACGTGGCGCCCACCGCCTGGCCGACGAAGGACGGGCCCCGCGGTGCCTTCGGCGCCTTCGACGCGCTGATGCAGGCGCGCCGGCAGGAGGCGGACGAGTTCTACGCCTCGGTCATCCCGGCGTCCCTTGGTGCCGACGCGACCAACGTGATGCGCCAGGCGATCGCCGGCATGCTGTGGTCCAAGCAGTTCTACTACTACGATGTCAACATGTGGCTCACCGAGCACGGCGCTGACCCCTTCAACCCCCGGCGGCGCGCCCCCCGCAACGATCACTGGCACCACATGCGCAACGCGGACATCATCTCGATGCCCGACAAGTGGGAATATCCGTGGTACGCGGCCTGGGACCTGGCCTTTCACGTCCTCGCCCTGAGTCTGGCCGACGAGGATTTCGCCAAGCGGCAACTGGACCTGATGATCGGGGATCAGTACCTCCACCCGAGCGGGCAACTTCCTGCCTACGAGTGGAACTTCGGCGACGTGAATCCCCCGGTGCATGCCTGGTCCACCATCTTCACCTACCGTCTCGAACAGGCCCGCCGCGGCCAGGGCGACCTCGACTGGCTGGAGCGATCCTTTCACAAGCTGGTGCTCAACTTCACCTGGTGGGTGAACCGCAAGGACCGCGCCGGCAACAACGCCTTCGAGGGCGGCTTCCTGGGGCTGGACAACATCGGCGTCTTCGACCGCAGCGCGCCGCTGCCGACCGGCGGCTACCTGGAGCAGGCCGACGGCACCGCCTGGATGGCCCTCTACTGCCAGAACATGGTCGAGATCGCCGCTGAGCTGGCGATGCACCGACCGGGCTATACGGAGATGGCGCTCAAGTTCGTCCAGCACTTCCTGTGGATCGCCTCGGCGATGATGCACGCCGGTCAGAACGTTGGCATGTGGGATGAGGAGGACGGATTCTTCTACGACGTCCTCCGGCTGCCGGATGGCCAGGCCCAGAGGCTCAAGGTGCGCTCGATGGTCGGGCTGCTCCCGCTATGCGCGGTGACCATGTTCGACGGAAAGCTCCTAGAGAAGTACCCGGAGCTGCGCCAGCGCTTGCGCGACTTCCTCGAGGCGCGCCCCGAGCTGAGGACCTTCATCCACGACCCGGCCAAGCTCGGCCATTCAGGCCGGCGGCTCGGCGCGGTCCTGAACGAGACCCGGCTCCGGCGCGTGCTGGCCACGATGCTCGACGAGAAGGAGTTCCTGAGCCCGTATGGGATCCGGGCCCTCTCCCGCTACCACGCCGAGCATCCGTACGTGTTCACCGTGGGGAATCGGGAGTACCGGGTGTCCTACCTGCCGGCGGAATCCGACAGCGGCATGTTCGGCGGGAACTCCAACTGGCGGGGGCCGATCTGGATGCCCGTCAACGGGCTGATCATTCGCGCCCTGCTGCAGTATTTCTTGTACTACGGCAAGGAGTTCACCGTGGAGTGTCCCACGGGCTCCGGGCGCTACATGACCCTGTACGAGGCCGCCGAGGAGATTACGCGCCGGCTGGCCAACATCTTCCTGCGTGACAATAGTGGCCGGCGGCCGGTCTACGGAAATACCCGGAAGTTCCAGGAGGACCCGCACTGGCGGGACCTTCTCCTGTTCTACGAGTATTTCCACGGCGACAACGGGGCCGGCCTCGGCGCGAACCATCAGACGGGATGGACCGGAATTGTCGCCCGGGCCATGCATCTGTTCGCGACGAGCACGCCCCAGGAGTTCCTCGAGCTCGGCAAGAGGGCCGCGTTCTCCGAAGTGGCGCCCCTGCCAAGTGGCCAGACCGGGGACGCCGGTCGCCGCCGCGGTGACTGACATGCACGACCTGCCCCGCTATCCGTCGCTCTATCAGCTCAACACCCGCGTCTGGCTGACAGAGCTGGCTCGGGCCCGGGGCCGCCGGGCCACCCTGGACGACATTCCCGACGCCGAGCTGGACCGCGTGGCCGGGATGGGGTTCGATTGGGTCTCGCTCCTGAGCGTCTGGCGCACGGGACCGGCCGGACAGCGGGTGTCGCGCACCAATTCCGAATGGCGACGGGAATTCGAGGAGACGCTGCCCGACCTGCGCGAGGAGGATATCGGGGGCTCCGGGTTTGCGATCACCGGGTACACGGTGCATCCGGACCTCGGCGGCGATGCCGCGCTCGCCCGCCTGCGCCAGCGGCTGCGGACACGGGGGTTGCGACTGATCCTCGACTTCGTCCCCAACCACACCGCCCTCGATCATCCCTGGGTGGAGGAGCACCCCGACTACTACGTCTCGGGCACCGAGCTCGATCTGACCCGGGCGCCTCGGAACTACACCTGGGTCAAGCGGATGCACGGCGAGCTGCTGCTGGCCTATGGACGGGATCCGTATTTCGCGGGCTGGCCGGATACCCTCCAGCTCGACTATGGCAATCCGGCCACCCAGCAGGCGATGGCCGGCGAGCTCCTGAAGATCGGCGGCCAATGTGACGGCGTGCGCTGCGACATGGCCATGCTCGTCCTCCCCGACGTGTTCGAGCGCACCTGGGGCCGGCGGGCCGAGCGGTTCTGGCCCAACGCGACTGCGCGCGTGAGGGAGAAGTTCCCGGGGTTCTGCTTCATGGCCGAGGTCTACTGGGATCTCGAGTGGACCATGATGCAACAGGGATTCGATTACGCCTACGACAAGCGGCTCTACGACCGCCTGCGCGAGGGCCATGCCCGACCAGTTCGGGAGCACCTCGGCGCCGGGCTCGACTATCAGAACAAGCTCGCCCGATTCCTGGAAAACCACGACGAGCCCCGGGCGGCCGCGACCTTCGCGCCCGGCACCCACGAGGCTGCGGCCATCATCACGTATCTGTCGCCGGGCCTGCGCTTCTTCCATCAGGGACAGTTCGAGGGCCGAAGGAAGCGCATCTCGCCGCACCTGGTCCGCGCGCCGCTGGAATCACCGGACCCGGCGCGGCAACAGTTCTACGCCGCTCTCCTGGTGGTGCTCCGGCAGCCGGCCGCCCGCGACGGCCAGTGGAGCTTGCTCGAATGCGTGCCGGCCTGGGATGGCAACCCGACGGGGCATGCCTTTCTCGCCTGGTCCTGGCAGGCCCGGGACGGCCAGCGGTTGCTGGTCGCCGTCAACTATGCCAGCCACCAGAGCCAGTGCTACATCCGCCTGCCGCTTCCCGATCTGGCCGGCCGCACAGTCCGGCTCAAGGACCTGATAGGTTCCGCCAGCTACGATCGCGACGGAAGCGACCTCGCGTCGCGGGGGCTCTATCTCGACCTGCCGGCCTGGGGGTACCACGTCTTCGACGCGAGCATCGTGTGACGCTCACCGGGGTCCGGCAACGCGCTCAGATCCCCCCGGTTCCTACCGGGTCTCGATCGCGCCCCGGGCGCGGAGCTCTTCGATCCGCTCTGGCGCGTAGCCCAGAATCTCGCTGAGCACGTTGCGCGTGTGCTCCCCGACCCGGTAGGGCGCGGGGCCCCGCGGTCCCGGCGCCTGGCCGTCGACCCGGAACGGCGTGGCCGTGACCCGCACGCTTCCCCGGGACGGATGGGGCACGACGGGGAAAGCCCCGCGGGCGATCAGGTGCGGGTGGCGCACCACCTCCTCGGGGGACAGCACGGGGACCGCCGGAATGCGGGCGCGCGTCAGCGTCTGCACGGCCTCGTCCACGGTTGCGAAGCGGCCCAGC
Source organism: Candidatus Methylomirabilota bacterium (assembly GCA_035457825.1). Taxonomy (GTDB): domain Bacteria; phylum Methylomirabilota; class Methylomirabilia; order Rokubacteriales; family CSP1-6; genus 40CM-4-69-5. Next base: position 28,623 of record DATIAY010000038.1, on the reverse strand, counting down.
CACTCGACGATGATCTGCCGCAGCGCCGGCCAGTTCTGACGCCGCGCGATCGGCGTGGCGAAGCGTGAATCGTCGGCCAGCTCGGGCCGCCCCAGCAGGCCGAGCAGCCGCGACCAGAGCTGCGGGGCCCCGACTGTCTGCATGGCCAGGTCGCGCTGGCCGATCCGGTGCACGATCATTCCGGGGCGCGGCCCGGGCCAGACGGGGCCGTCGTTCAGGACGCTGCCGAACGTGACGTCCTCGGCAGATATCAGACACTCGAGCATCGAGACGTCCAGCCAGGCGCCGGCCCCGGTTCGCCCCCGGCGCAGGAGCGCGGCCACGATGGCGCCGAAGGCGTGGGTACCGGCCAGCACGTCGGCGGCCTGCAGGTACGAGACCCGGGGAAGCGGATCGGGCTCGCGCTCCAGATCCATCAGTCCCGACATGGCATTGATGATGTGGGCGAAGGCGGTCATGGAGGCCAGCGGCCCGGTCTGGCCGAAGCCCGAGATCGAACAGTAGACGAGGTCGGGCTTGATGGCCGCGAGCGTGGCGTAGTCGCAGCCCAGGCGGGCCATGACGCCGGGGACGAAATTCTCCACGACGACGTCGGCCACCCGCACCAGGTCGAACGCGACGTCTCGTCCCTCGGGCTGGCCCAGGTCGATGGCCACGCCCAGTTTGCCGACGTTCACGCGGATGAAGTAGCTGCTCTGGTCGCTCCGCCCCTCCTCGAGCTGAGCGGCGCCCCGGCGTACCTCGTCACCCTCGGCGGGGCGCTCCACCTTGATGACCCGCGCGCCCAGATCGGCGAGCAGACGGGTGCAGTAGGGGCCGGCCAGGACCCGCGAGAAATCGAGGACGGTGACGCCGGCGAGCAGGTTCGGGTCGTCGGCCACGCCGAGAGCTTAGGCCCCGGCCAGCGCCGGGGGCAAGAGGGCCCGGGCGGCGCTATACTCGGGGCCCCGACCAGGGACAAGGAGCCTGCGATGCGCTACGAGCTCATCTCCGCCGACTGCCACGTCGATCTCTGCTGGCTGCCGCCCGACCTCTTTACCGCCAGCGCCGCGCCCGAGATGCGGGAGCGCATGCCGTACGTCACCGATGGGCCCCACGGGCCCGTGTGGACGACGAAGAAGGGCGCCAACCTGGGCCACGTGAACGGGATGGGCTCGGCCGGGCGCCAGTACATGCCGGGCAAGATCCACCGCGCCGACCGCATGGCCGCCACGGGGCTCTACGAAGATGGCAAGCGGGGCATCCGCCGGCTCACCGATCCCGATCTGCGAATCAAGGATCAGGACCGCGACGGCGTGCAGGCCGAGGTGCTGTACGGCGTGCTCGGCGCCAGCAGCCGGCTCAACGACCCCGAGGCGGCGGTCGAGGTCATGCGCATCTACAACGAGTGGCTGGCGGACTTCTGCTCGAGGCATCCGGAGCGCTTCGGGGGTCTCGCCTCGATCCCCAACAATCCGATCGATGCCGCCATCACCGAGGTAGAGCGCGTGGCCAAGCGCGGCGCGCTGCGCGGGCTGGACATCGCCAACTCACCCGACCTCAAGCCGCTGTGGGACCCGTACTGGAACCCGCTGTGGGAGGTCATCAACGCCACCGGGCTGCCGCTGCACTTCCACACGGTGGGCGGCTACACGCCCGACCACATCCGCAAGATCGTCCTCCTCGGCTCCGATCCCACGCGGGCCACGCTGCCCGACGCGCCGACCGTCGCGCTGCCGGTGGCCCGCGCGGCCTTCGCGGTCAACATCACCGCCTTCCAGCTCAACATGTCCAACGTCCTCACCTCGATGGTGTTCTCCGGGGTGCTCGAGCACTACCCGCGAATGCGGCTGGTGCTCGGAGAGGCCGGCATCGGCTGGATTCCCTACGTGCTCTGGCGTATGGACGCCGAGTGGGAGGACCAGTTCAAGGATCTCTCCCTCACGATGCCGCCCAGCGACTACTGGCGGCGCCAGTGCTGGGCGACGTACCAGACCGACCCGATCGGCGTCAAACTGCTGGACGAGCTGGGCGCGGACAAGATCATGTGGGGCTCGGACTTCCCGCACCCCGACGGCGTCTGGCCCGATTCCCAGGAGTACATCGCCCGCGAGCTCGGGCACCTGCCGGCCGCGGTGCGACGCAAGATCGTCTGCGAGAACGCCGCCCGGCTCTACGGCTTCTCCCTGACCTGAGCCGCCGGCGCCGCGATAGCGGGGGGCGGCGCGGGCGCTACATCAGCTCCTTGATGAGCGTCTGCGCGACGCTCGGGGCCACGCCCAGCGGCCGGCGTGCCAGCGGGCCGCCTTCACCCAGCACCGGCTCGAGCTGATCCAGCGCCGGCAGATCCTGGCGCCTCCAGAACAGGCCGATGGGGATGGTCTCCCCCCACAGCAGGCCTTTCTCCATGGCGCCGTGAAAGTCGGTGGGATCGTGATTCATCTCGTCCAGCTTGCGGGTCCGCTGTTTGAAAAACTCGTGGGTGTTGTCGTGGTTGTAGGTCACGCAGGGGCTGAAGGTGTCGATCAGGGCGAAGCCCTTGTGCTGCAAGCCGCCCTTGATCAGATCGACCAGCTGCTTCTGCTGGCCCGTGAATCCCCGGGCCACGTACGTCGCCCCGGCGGCGAGGGCCAGGGGGATGGGGTTAATGGGGTTTTCCACGCTCCCGAACGGCGTGCTCTTGGTATTCATCCCCTTGCTGCTGGTGGGGGAGAGCTGCCCCGTCGTCAGTCCGTAGATCTGGTTGTTCATGACGATATACGTCAGATCGACGTTGCGGCGCATGGCGTGGACAAAGTGATTGCCCCCGATGCCGTACCCGTCGCCGTCGCCGCCCGTCACGACGATCTTCAAGCTGTGGTTGGCCAGCTGGGCGCCGGTGGCGACGGCCAGGGCGCGACCATGCAAGGTGTGCATGCCATAGGTGTTGAGATAGCCGGGCAGGTTCGACGAGCAGCCGATGCCACTGATGGTCAGGATCTCGTGGGGCTGGAGCCCCGACTCGACGATCGCCTGTTTCAGGGCCGCCAGCACCCCGAAATCGCCACACCCCGGGCACCAGTCGGGATCGACCTTACCCTTGAGCTCCTTGACCGTCACCTTCGCGCGTTCGGTCTGCACCACGGTGGCCATCGCCGTCTCCTTCACACCTGGATCTCGTGCACGGGCACGTAGAGCGTGGTCGAACCGGCCAGGATGGCCTTGACGCCGTCCACGATGTGGTGGGGCATGAACGGCTCGCCGTCGTACTTGCGGATGTGCCCGGCGGCCACGATGCCGGTCTCCGCTCTCAGGTAGCGCGCGAACTGCCCACTGTAGTTGTTCTCGACGATGATGACCGTCTGGCCCTGGGACAGGAGCGCGAGGATTGCGTCGGCATGCAGCGGCACCAGCCACCTGATCTGGAGGTTGTTGGCCACCACGCCGGCGGCGGCCAGTTGCTGCATGGCCTCGCGGATGACGCCTTCGGTGGAACCCCAGCCCACCAGCGTGACGCGCGCCTCCGCGGGCCCGTAGAGCTGGGGCGGCGGGAGGAGAGGCCGGACCCCATCCATCTTGCGCATCCGTTTCTCGTGGATGGCCTGGCGCTTGTGCGGGTCCGTGAACTCGTCGCTGATCAGCACGCCGTCCTCGTCGTGCTCGTCCGTGGCCACCACGTGCATGTATCCAGGCGTTCCCGGCAGTACCCGGGGCGAGATACCGCTGTCGGTGACCCGGTAGCGCTTGAAGCCACCGTTCACAGGCGGGCCGTCCCCGTTGAGACCGATGAGCTCGCCGCGGTCGATGGGCACGCGGAAATCCAGCTCTGCCGGGTCGATGCTGGACCGGCCTTCGGACAGCAGCAGATCGGACACGATGATGCCCGGGCACTGGAACCGGTCGACCAGGTTGAAGAGCGTGGGGACGAGCTTGAAGCAATCGACGATGTTCGTCGGGGCCACGATGATCCGGGGATAGTCGCCCTGGCCCGCGCCCAGGACCTGCCAGAGATCACCCTGCTCGGTCTTGGTCGGCACGCCCGTGGCCGGGCCGGCCCGCTGGACGTTGATGCAGACCAGGGGGATCTCCATCATGGCCGCCGCCCCCAGGGCCTCGCTCATGAGGGCAAAGCCGCCACCGGATGTCGCGCACATGGCGCGGCAGCCCGCGTGGGCCGCCCCGATCACCATGTTGATCACCGCGATTTCGTCCTCGACCTGTCGCACCATGATGCCGAGCTGGCGGGCGTGCCGGGCCATCCAGTGCAGCACGCCCGACGCCGGGCTCATGGGGTAGGCCGAGTAGAAGCGCACGCCGGCGGCGGCGCCGCCCATGGCCAGGGCCTGGTTGCCCTCGAAGAAGGCCAGCCGTTTGCCGGTATCGGGCAGCGCCACGGGAAAGGGCCGGAAATGCGCGGCCGCGTAGTCGTAGCCCGCCCGGGCCACGCCCACGTTCTCGGCCACGGCGGCCGCACCCTTGCGCCGGAACTGGAGCGTCAGGATCTCCTCGAGAATCTGGAAGTCGACCTTGATCAGGCTGAGGACCGCGGCCAGGGCGATCGTGTTCTGCACGAGATCGCCCCGGATCGTGGGCGCCAGCGCCTTGACCGAGAACGGGCAGAGCTGCACGCCGTCGGACACGGCACCGGGCGTGATCGTGTCACTGTTGAACAGCACCGCCGAGCCGGCTCGCATCAGCTTCAGATGCCGGTTCATCGTGTCTTGATTCAGCGGAATGAGCACGTCGATCTTGTCGCCGTGACTCAGGACCGGCTGATCACTCGTGCGGAGGGTCAGGAAGATGTGACCGCCGCGAATGATGGACTGGTAGGCGTTGTAGGCATTCACGTGGAGGCCGCGGCGAACGAAGATCCGCGCGAGCACGTCGCCGGGCGTGGCAATGCCCTGGCCCGCCGCGCCCCCGATACCGATGGCCAGATCGATTCTGCGCACCCTGATCTCCCCTCGGAGCACATGAGTCGTCGGGCGGCGGCCCGGCCGTGCGCTCCGGGCGGTCGGGCCCGGTCAATCCTGCGCCGAACACGGGGGCGGGGTCAAGAAGCCTGGCCGGCCCCGGGGGCCGGTCCCCCGCCCGGGACGGGAAGCTCCCCTATCCGTCGGCCCCGCCGGTGAGCGATACTCGGCCGCGCAGGCTCGCTTCACGGAGGGCGTAGCATGCCGTGTCCCCGCTGCCAGCAGGAGAACCCCGTCGGCTCGAGCTTCTGTCTGGCGTGCGGGAACCGTTTGGGCCTGACGTGTGGCTCCTGCGGGACGGACCTCCCGGCCGGATCGAGGTTTTGCAACAAGTGCGGGGTCCCGGTCGGCGAGGGGACGCCGGGACCGCCGCGCTTCGTCTCCCCGGAGTCCTACACCCCCAAGCACCTGGCCGAGCGCATCCTCACCTCGAAGGCCTCGGTCGAGGGCGAGCGCAAGCAGGTCACGGTGCTCTTCGCCGACATGAAGGGCTCGACGGAGCTGCTCGCCGATCGCGACCCGGAGGAAGCGCGAAAGATTCTCGATCCCGTCCTCGAGCGGATGATGGAGGCGGTGCACCGCTACGAGGGCACGGTGAATCAGGTCATGGGCGACGGCATCATGGCCCTCTTCGGCGCGCCCCTGGCCCACGAGGACCACGCAGTGCGGGCGTGCTATGCGGCCCTCCGCATGCAGGACAGCATCCGCCGCTACGCGGAACAGGCGCGGCGGACCCACGGCGTCGAGGTGCAGATCCGGATCGGGCTGAACTCGGGCGACGTGGTGGTCCGCTCCGTGGGCACCGATCTCCGCATGGACTACACGGCGGTCGGGCAGACGACGCACCTGGCCGCCCGCATGGAGCAGCTCGCCCCGGCGGGCACCACCCGCCTCACCGCCGAGACCCTGCGTCTGGCCGAGGAGTTCGTGCAGGTGCGCCCGCTCGGGCCCATCCCTGTCAAAGGCCTCGCCACTCCGATCGAGGTGTTCGAGCTGACGGGCGCCGGCGCCGTCCGCACGCGGTTGCAAGCCTCGCGCGCCCGCGGCTTCAGCCGCTTCGTGGGACGGGACGCCGAGATGGACCAGATCCGCCAGGCGGCCGCCCAGGCCCGGCAGGGGCGGGGCCAGCTCGTCGCGGTCGTCGGCGAGGCGGGCGTCGGCAAGTCACGGCTCTTCTACGAGTTCATCCACTCCCATCACGTGCCGGGCGGCGGCTGGCGAGTGCTCGAGGCGAGCTCGGTGTCCTATGGCAAGGCCACACCTTTCTTGCCCCTGGCCGGGCTGCTGCGCAGCTACTTCGGCGTCGACGACCGCGACGACCTGCGGGCCATCCGCGCCAAGGTGACCGGCACGCTCCTGACCCTCGACCGGGCCCTGGAGGACGCCGTGCCGGCAGTGCTGTGGATCCTCGACGTCCCCGAGCCCGGTGAAGCGTTTCTCGCGCTCGAGCCGCCCCAGCGCCGCCGACGTGCGCTGGACAGCGTCAAGCGGGTGCTGCTGCGCGAGAGCCAGGTGCAACCGCTCCTCCTGCTCTTCGAGGATCTCCACTGGATCGATGCCGAGACGCAGGCCGTCCTCGACAGCCTGGCCGAGAGCCTGGGCAGCGCCCCCGTCCTCCTCGCCGTCAACTATCGCCCCGAGTATCGTCATGGCTGGGGCAGCAAGACCTACTACCGCCAGCTCCGCATCGACCCGCTGCCGCCTGAGAGCGCGGACACACTGCTCCGGGCCCTGCTCGGTGCCGACCCGTCCACCGCCCCACTCGCGCCCCTGCTCATTGCCCGGACGGAGGGCAACCCGCTCTTCCTGGAGGAGAGCGTGCGGACTCTCGTGGAGACCGGCGCCCTCGTGGGAGAGCCCGGGGCCTATCGCCTAGCCCGCGCGGCCGCGACGATCCAGATGCCGGCCACGGTGCAGGCCATCCTCGCCGCCCGCATCGATCGCCTGCGCCCGGAGCTCAAGCGCCTGCTCCAGGCCGCCGCCGTCGTGGGCAAGGACGTGCCCGTGCCTCTGCTCGCCGCCGTCGCGGAGCTGGCGGATGACACTCTGTCTGCGGCGCTCGGCGAGCTCCAGGCGGCAGAGCTGCTGTACGAGGCCAGGCTCTTCCCCGACCTCGAGTACACATTCAAGCACGCCCTCACCCACGAGGTTGCCTACGGCGGGGTGCTGCAGGAGCGGCGCCGGGCCCTGCATGCCACGATCCTCGAGACCCTCGAACACCTCTACGCCGACCGCCTCGGCGAGCACGCCGAGCTGCTCGCCCACCACGCGGAACGGGCGGCCATCGCCAGCAAGGCCGTCCGTTACCTCCGCGAGGCGGGAATGAAGGCGGCCGCCCGCTCCGCGAATCGGGAGGCCGTTGACTACTTCGAGCGCGCCCTGGCCCTCCTCGCGGCACTACCCGAGTCGCCCCAGACGCTGTCCAATGCCCTCGATGTGCGGATCGCGCTGGGTGCGCCGTTGATCGCGCTGCACGGGCCGCCGTCACCGCCGGTCGAGGCATCGTACCGCGCCGCCCTCGAGCTGGTGGAGCGGCTGGACGACTCGGCCCGCCGCTTCCCCGTCCTGTGGGGCCTCTGGTACGTCCAGTTCACGCGGGGCGAGTACGCGTCCGCCGTGGCGGCCGGGGAGCGCTTGCTCGAGACAGCCCGGCGGGGAAACGACAGCGGACAGCTCCTCGAGGCCCACCACACCCTGTGGCCGACCCTCGTGTCGATGGGCGAGGTGCGACAGGCGCTGCCCCACATCGAGCGGGGGATCGCGCTGTACGACCTCGAGCGGCACGGCTCCATCGCCTCGCTGTACGGGGGCCACGATCCCGGCACCTGCTGCCGCTACTTCCTGGCCGCGGGCCAGTGGGGCCTGGGCTACCCCGACCGCGCCCGGGCCGCGGCGCGCGAAGCGGTGCGCCTGGCCGAGGCGCTCAATCATGCGATGACGTCCACCATGACCCTGGGGTTCGTCACCTCGGTCCTGTACCTGTGCGGCGATCGGGCGGACGCGAACACCGCGGCCGAGCGCGGCCTTGCCGTCATCGAGGCCCACGGCTTCGCGTTCCGGGCCATCGACATCGCCATGCTGCTCTACGCCGTCCGCGCGGAACGCGCCGACATCGCAAGGCTGGACACGCTCGCGCACGAGTGGGCGGCCCAGGGCAGCATGCGGACCTGGCGTCGCATGTTGAGCGGCTGCACCCTCGCCACGCTGTACGGCGAGGTCGGTGCCCCGGAGCGGGGACTCGAGATGGTGGCGCAGCTCGGCGACCCGGAGACCGCCGGATTCTACGGCGCCGAGGTCCACCGGGTGGAGGGCGAGCTGCGGCGGTGTACCGCGCCGCGCGACCCCGACGCCGCCGCGCTCTGCTTCCAGCGGGCCGTCGATCTCGCCCGCCGACGCGAGCTCAAATCGCTGGAGCTGCGCGCGGCCACGAGTCTCGCTCGGCTCTGGCGCGACCAGGGCCGGCGAGAGGACGCGCACCGCGTGCTCGCCCCCGTCTACGGCTGGTTCACCGAGGGCTTCGACACCCAGGACCTCCGCAGCGCCAAAGCCCTGCTCGACGAGCTCGCCCGGTGACGCCCGCCGAGCCCGTCTTCGTAAGAAGTGTTTACACCCGGTCCCGCGCAACCCTTACGGGAACAGGATGCTGAGGGAATACGTTCCCACGCTGGGATCACCACCATTGCCGACTCCGAGAGTCGAGATCGTAATTTTCGTCACCGCCGAAACGCGTCGGGTTTTACAGCCGTTGGTTCCGACGTTCCCGAAGCCCGCGGGATTCCCGTTCACGAGCACTTCCACGTCCGGGCCGCTCGCCACGCACACGGTCAGGACAGCGTCCTCCGCCTGGGCCACCTTGTATGGTGCTACCTGAGGGGAGGTCGGATCGAGCAGTCGAAACGCGCCCGAATGGGTGACCTGGGCAGAGACATCGAGGGGTGACAGCAGCACGAGCGCCACGGTGGCGAGCAGCGCGGCAAAGACGAGGGCGACGACGGAAGCACGAGAGGGCGCCATGGGAGCACCTCCTGGGCCGTGCGACGCACGGCTGACGGTCCGGTCGAGGGGGCGGACTATACCGATGCCCTCGGAACGATGTCAACGGCACCTCAGGTACTGGAGAGACCAATGAACGGCGACAAAAGGACGCTCGTCATCCGTGACGGCACCCTGATCGATGGCTCGGGACGCCCGCCCACCCGGAATGAGGCGCTGGTCGTCGACGGCAGCCGCATCCGGAGCATTGGACGGCTGCCGGCCGATGTCCGGCTGGACGATCGCGCCAACGTCGAGGTCATCGATGCCGCGGGCCACTGGATCATGCCCGGGCTCATCGATGCCCACACGCACCTGTCGTACGGCTACCCGCACGTCCGCGGCGAGGGCCGCGGCCGGGGCCCGACCCGGCCCGAGCTGGGAGTCCTCAAAGCGGCGCGGAGCGCGCAGCGCGTGCTGCGCTCAGGGGTGACCAGCATCTCCGTGCCCGGTGGCACCTGGTTCACGGACGTGGGGGTGCGTGAAGCCATCAAGCTCGGGCTGATGCAGGGCCCGCGCGTGTACTGTGCCGGCCGCATGATCATCACCTACGGCAGCATCGAGGATGACGAGCCGTCCTGGGTCGGCACCCCGGACCACGGGATCGGCGTGCTCTGCAACAGCGCGACCGAGATGACCACCGAAGTACGCCGGCAGTGCAAGCACGGCGTGGACTTCATCAAGATGGCCGACAGCCGGTCCGGCGACGTGCAGACCCTGGCCAGGGAGGAAATCGCTGCCGTCGTCGCGGAAGCGCACCGGCGCCACGTCCGGGTCGCCATTCACTCTCGCGGCGCGGCCTCCACGCGCGCGGCGGCGGAGGCCGGCGTCGACTGGATCATCCACACGGATCTCGCCTCCGAGGCCGAGCTGGAGGCAGTGGCCGCAGCGTCGATTCCCATCCTGCCCACCATGACGTTCCTGGCCATGGTGCTGGAGGCCGGCGACCGGTATGGCCAGGACATGATCCAGATGGACGTGAGCCGGATGAAGCGCCACTTCGACGGACTGATCCGGGTGGTCGAGCGCGCCCGCCGACTCGGGATCACGATCCTGTGCGGCACCGATACCGGCAACAACGCCTTCATGCCCTATGGCGAACTGCACGCCAAGGAGCTCGAGATCTTCGTCTCCTATTGTGGGTTCACGCCCATGGAGGCGATCGTGGCCGCCACCCGGGACAACGCGCGGGCGGTCGGGCTCCCCGACGATGTGGGGGTGCTCGAAGCTGGCCGGCTGGCCGACATCATCATACTGACGCGCGATCCGCTGGCCGACGTCCGGGTGCTGCAAGGGGGACGACATCTGGCGTGGGTCATCAAGGACGGCAAGATCGTGAAGCTCGGCGATCAGGCAACGGACGAGCCGCCGCTCTCCCTCAGCGACACCCCTTCTCACGGTCGGCCTCGTACTGCTTGATGGCCGGGATGACTTCGCGGGTCATCAGGTCGATCCCACGCATGGCGACCTCATGGGCCATCAGGCCCTCGCGGCCCCAGAGGACCATGTAGCCCGGATCGACGACATCGATGATGTGCTGGAGCTTCCTGATCACGGTGTCGGGGTTCCCGGACACGATCTGGTACGTGGCGTGGGCGCCCTCGTAGCTGAGGGCCGGCCCGCCGGGGGTGACATTGACCGCCCCCACCCGCGCTTGTTCTCGCCGGCTCTGCGTGGCCTCCCGGCTCACGTACCCCGGTGGCTGCAGCCAGTGGCGGGGCGCGACCCCGAACGAGGTCCCCAGCTGCCAGAAGAAGTGCCGACCCTGCTCGTAGGCCTCCTCGTCGGTGTCGGCGACGCTCACCCGGATGACGTAGCCGCGCTGCTCGGAGGTCGGGGTGAATCCGGTCTTCGCGGCCACCTCGTCGTAGAGGTCGTAGATCTCATCGATGAGGTGCAGCGGCGGGGCGAGCGCCACATACGGATAGCGGTGTTCGGCCGCCCACCGCACCGACTCCGGGCTGACGACGCCGGGGATCCAGATCGGGGGATGGGGCTTCTGCAGAGGTCGCATCCACGGATTGACCACGCGGTACTCGTAGTGCCGGCCCTCCCAGCGGAAGGGCCCGGGCGTGGTCCACGCCTTGACGATCACGTCGTGGGCCTCGTCGAAGCGCTCCCGATTGTAGATCGGATTGCTGTTGGTGGCGATGCTCTCCTGGCCGAGACCGCGCACGAAGCCGCAGATCACCCGCCCTCCGGAGAGAATGTCGATCATGGCCACCTCTTCGGCCACCCGCAGGGGGTTGTCATGGATGGGCAGCACGTTGCCGAGAAAGACGATCCGGCCCTTCCTGGTCGTCCGGGCCAGGACGGCGCCGATCACGTTGATCGAGGGCATCATGCTGAGCGGGTTGTTGTGATGCTCGTTGATCATGACGCCGTCGAAGCCGGCCTCCGTGCAGTACTGCAGCTCCTCGAAGTACATGCCGTAGAGCTGTTGCGCCCGTTGGGGGCTGAAGTGCTCGTTGGGGAACATCAGGTTGTTGTAGCCGCGTCGGCGCGCCTCGTCCTGGGGATAGGCCGTGTACCCCATCTCCGTGAAGAAGTAGACCTCCTTGACCATAGGGCGCCTCCCGATCTGGACGCTGTTCAGGCGTGGGGCGCGAGGAAGTCCAGCACCGCCTCCACGAACGCCTCGGGCTGCTCCATTTCCGGCATGTGGCCACACTGGTCCAGGATTTTCGCCGTCGCGCCCGGGATCGCCCGCACATAGCCCTGGCACACGCTGAGAGGGATGATGGCGTCCTGCCGTCCCCAGACGACCAGGGTGGGCGTGAGCACCCCTCGCAACCGGGCCTGCAGCGTGTGGCTCCGCATGTACGGCTTCCAGAGGAGGCGGGCGGCCATCTGACGGTTCTGCTCCGCCTGTAGCTCCTCCTCCGGCGTCCACGCGTGGCCATAGTAGTGCTGGTACTCCGCCGCCTTCGCCGGGTTCCAGAACGCCTGGGCGAACGCCTCCTGGCTCCCGTGGACGAAGTAGTCCCAGACGTGGCCCTCCTCCGGCCGCAGGCCCGCGGCGCCCACCAGCGCCATTTTCGTGAAGAGCGTGGCGTTCATCGTGGCGATCTCGGCCGCCACCCAGCCTCCCAGCGAGGACCCGATGACGGGCAGTGGCGGGGCCAGCTTGAGGTCGCGGATGAACCAGGTCACCCAGGCGGCCAGGTCGCGCACGTCGACGACCCAGTCTGGCCTCGCGGACTCGCCGAAGCCCGGCAGCGAGGGCACGTAGACGGTGAAGTGCCGGGCGAGCTCCGCGTACGCGCGCAGCCAGCCGGGGACGCCCAGCTCGCCGTGCAGGACCAGCAGCGGCTCTCCGGCGCCGCCGCGGCGAAGCTGGACCCGGACGCCGGCCGCCTCCACGAATGCCTCGGTGAACGTGCCACCGGCCGACCTCATCGCGCCGAGACTGTACCGCACCTCGCCGAGTTCGGCTGATGGGCGCGTGCCGGTTCGGCGTGCCAGATCGGCGTCAACGGGAGGATCGACGGGGCCTTGATCGAAGCCTGTCGTTCTCGCCAAGAGCCCACATTTCGCGTTTCCGGGCCTTCCGATTCCGTCGGGAACGAGAGTTGCAACGCATCGCAGGCGCCTGCCTGACCATGACGACTTCGAGAAAGGAGCCAACCATGTGGATTCGGCATCACCTGGCCACGCTCGGACTTGCCGCAAGCCTCGTGGCGGTACTCGGCGGCCCTGCGGCAGGCGCGAAGGACACGCACGTCGCATCAGTGCTGGGAGCGAACGTCGTACTGTCGATTCCCAAGGGATACTGCGCTCTCGATAAGAACAGTCGGGCCGACAACCAACCTCTGTCCTTGCTTGAGGAGGCCAATACCGGCCGCAACATCATTCTCCTGATGTTCGCCGACTGCAAGCAGCTCCAGAGGTTCCGCACCACCGGGCAGAGCCTGTCGAACTCGGGAGTGTATATGGCTCCCGCATCGGCGCGACACCCGGTCAAGATGCCGCGCGCGCGGTTCGTCACCGAGATCGCCAGCGCCTTCAAGAGACAAAGGCAGCTGGTGGACCAGGGCCATGAGGAGGGCAAGCGGCGAGTGAGCCAGCAAGACGTCGGCGTCGAGGTCGAGCAGGTTGTCAACCTCGGTCTGCTCCACAGCGACGACACTGCGGCGTACACTGGCATCGTGCAGACGCTGCAGGTCGAGGGCAGCGGCAAGGTACAGGTGGCTATCGTCACGGGCATCACCCTGGTGCGCGAGCGCGTGATCAGCGTCAATCTCAGTGCCGACTACAGTGGCCACGACACCGTGACCGGTCTCCTGGCGGCCCAGCGCGAACTCGTCAAGGCGCTCATCGCGGCCAACTAGTGCGCAGTCTACCTCGCCGCCGGCTCGAGATCCTCGAGGGTTCGACCGTTGCCGCCTGCGCGCTTCTCGCTTTTCCGATCGCCCGCCGACTGGCCGCGCTGCCGCTCGATCCCGTCGGTCTGCTCGGACTCCTGCTGGCCGTCATCGCCGGTTATCTCGTGGCCGATCTCCTCTCAGGGCTCGTGCACTGGTTCTGCGACCGCTTCTTCGAGGAGCACACGCCGTTCATCGGCCGCCTGCTCATTTACCCGTTCCGCGAGCACCACCGTGATCCGCTGGCGATGACGCGCCACGGCTTCCTCGAGCTCACCGGCAACTCGTGCCTGGGCCTGGCGCCGGTGCTGGCCCTCGACTGGCGCTGGCCCCTGAGCGTATGGCTCGACGCGCTGGTGCTGTCGCTCGCCGCCGGAGTGGTCGCGACCAACCTGCTCCACAAGTGGGCGCATGCGGCCACGGTGCCGGCGCCGGTGCGCTGGCTGCAGTGCCGGCGGCTCGTGCTCCCTCCCCGTGCGCACGCCGCGCATCACCGCCCCGGCTACGCCGGCGCCTATTGCGTGACCGCCGGGTGGATGAACGCACTCACCGATCGCCTGCGCGTTTTCGACGCTCTCGGCCACGCGCTCGCTGCGGTCGGCCTGCCGCGCACGACGGCCAGTGACTGAGCGGCCGCTCGGCTACGAGCGGCGCTTCGGCAGGGGCTGGATCAGCGGCGTCTGCGCGGTGGCTCTCGGCGCCCTCGGCGTGGGCGCCGTCCTGTGCATCCGCTATCCCGCGCTACTCACGGTGCCAGACGCCCGAGCGCTCTATCCCCTGGAGGTCGTGCGCTTCCTGGTCCATCTGGTGCTCATCGGGGCGTTTTCTCTGGCGCTGCTGAGCATCGCCCTCAGCCGCCGGGCGCCGCTCGCCCTCATCGCCCTGGCGCTTGTCGTGGCCGCCGTGCTGCTCGGCGGCTCCCAGGTAGACGTCGGCTCGCTGGACGGCGCCCGTTATCTCGGTCTCGACTGGTTCCTCTTGAACGTGCTCGTTCTGGCCATGCTCTTCGTGCCGCTCGAGCAGCTCTTCGCGCGGCTGCCCCAGCGGGTGCTCCGCCCCGGCTGGACAACCGATCTGGCCCACTTCGCGGTGAGTCACCTGCTGGTGCAGGTGACTGTGCTGCTCACCCTGATGCCGGCCGCGATCTTCTTCCGGTGGGCGGTGCACCCGGCGATCCAGAATACGGTGGCGGCCCAGCCGTTCGTGTTGCAGTTCGTCGAGATCCTGATCGTCGCCGACCTGTCGGAGTACGCGATCCATCGCCTCTTCCACGCGGTGCCGTTTCTCTGGCGCTTCCACGCCGTGCACCACTCGTCGGAGGTGATGGACTGGTTGGCCGGCTCGCGGATGCATCTGGTTGACGTGGTGGTGACGCGCGCGCTGGCCTTCGTGCCGCTCTACGTGCTGGCCTTCTCCCCCGTGCCGGTGTACGCCTATCTGGTCTTCGTCTCTTTCCACGCCGTGTTCATCCACGCCAACGTGCGCTTCCGCTTCGGGGCCTTCGCGCACGTCATCGCCACGCCGCAGTTCCACCACTGGCATCACGCGGCCGAGCCCGCGGCCGCCGACAAGAACTTCGCGGTGCACCTGCCCGTGATCGACCGGTTGCTCGGCACCTACTACATGCCGCCCGGACGGTGGCCCGGCATCTACGGCATCGCGGGCAACCCGGTGCCTCGCGACTACGCGCGGCAGCTCCTCTATCCGTTCACTTCCCCTTGAGCTTCACGTCCTCGTACGGCGCCGACCACGGATAGTCCGCGATCAGTCCGAGCCCCGGCTCCGCCACCCGCGTGCCGTACCCGGTCAAGAGCGAGAGCTGCCAGATCGGTAGATACATGACCTTGTCGTGAATGAGTTGCTGGATGCGGTGGAGAATCGCCTCACGCTTCTTCGGATCGAGCTCGCTGGCTTGCTCGCGGAACAGCCCGTCGATGTCCGGATAGGCCCCGTACGCGTAGACGCCACCCGAGGCCGCAAACGCTTCGACCCGGGTGGCCGCGTTCCCGAAGATGCCACTGATGGTGAACACGAGGTTCTTCAGCTTCTTTTCCCGGAAGGCGCTCAGCATCGCCGCGCGCTCGAGCGGCCGAAGTTTCGTCCGGATTCCAACCGCCTGCAGATAGTTGAGGACGGCTTCGGCGTAGCCGCAGACCGAGGTGTCGCACCAGAGGTCCCCCGCCTCGAAGCCCCCGGGGTATCCAGCTTCCGCGAGGAGCTGCCGGGCTCGCCCCGGATCGAAGGGATGGACCGGGGGCTGCCAGTAGAACTCGAAGCTGGTGGGGATGATGCTCCCGGTGATCTTGGAGAATCCCAGGCTTTCGGCCTGGTTGATCGCCTGACGGTCGACGGCGAGAGTGGCGGCGAGGCGCACACGCCGATCGTGCCACGGAGACTTCGTATCCCACTGGTCGGCGAAGAGCAGCCAGTGGGTACTCGTGAACGGAGTGGGCCGGAGCGTGAGCCCCGGGGTGCGCCGTACCTCCCCGGCGAGCTCTCCGGACAGGACGTAGGCGACGTCCGCGTCGCCTCGCTTCAGCATGACCATGCGGGTGGCGACGTCGGGAACCGATTTGAAGACCAGCCGTTTTACGCTCGGGGTCTTGCGCCAGTATCCGTCGGTGGCCTCGAGGACCAGCTCCACGCCCGGCGTGAAGGAGACGAACCGATAGGGACCCGCGCCGATCGGCGCCTTCTTGAAGCCGTCCTCACCGACCTTCTCGACGTATTTCTTGGGGACGATCCAGTTCGCGCCCGTAGCCGGCGTCGCGTAGAAAGTCAGGAAATCCGGCCACGGTTGCTTGAGCCGGAAGCGCAGGCGCCCGGGGTCCGGCGCCTCGACCGCCGCCACCTTCTCCTTGAGGGCCTTGGCCGAGATGCCACGATACCGCTCGAACGAGAACTTGGCATCCTCCGCGGTGACGGGCTCGCCGTTGTGGAACCGAACGCCTTTGCGCAGCACGAAGTCGTAGACGAGCCCGTCGGGCGACACGCTCCACGACTCGGCGAGACTGGGCGCCATGATCTTGCCGGGCATGGGTTTCACCAGGGCGTCGTGGAGCGCGTAGAGGATCATGAACGGCGAGACGACTCCCGGGGTCTCGGCCGGCTCGAAGAGCGTCGGCGCCAGGGAGAAATGCAGGGCCCAGCTCATCTGTCCTTCGGGAGCCGCAAGCGCCAGGGCGGGGGCGATCAGCACGAGCGTAACTATCCCAACCAGGATGCGTCGTGAGCGTCGGCGCAGCGGTGTCGGCATGGGCGCTCCTCCTTCGAGGTGGGCGACGGTGGGCAGCAGTGTACATCACCACCGATGATCCGCGACAACCACCGGTGTTCGTGCTCGCACCGGCGAGCCCTTGACCGTTCCCCGCTCCCGGACGTAGGTTCATGGCAGCCTCAGTCCAAAGGAGGGGTCATATGAAACGCTGCTGCAGACGGTTCCGGCGACCCTCCAGTTCTATTCTGGGCCCGCTGGCCTTCTTGCTGGTGATCCCGACGGTCGCACCGGCCCAGTCGATCATTCCTCCTCCCCAGCTTTTTCCCACGAACATCTTCCAGCAAACTGGCATCGCCGAAGGAGCGGGGGAGAACAGCGTCACGTTTTCGTTCGACGTCCCTGCCGGGAGGGTGCTGGTCGTCGAGAACATTTCGGCGCGGGTGGTCGTGCCGAAGGGCCAGATCGTGACGGCGCAGGTGAACTGCAACGGTGCCTCTCAGGGCGGCCAGTTCGCCTCGGCCAGCCAGTTCCTTCTCTTCCAGACGACCACGATCGAAGGCCAGGACCGATATCTTGCCCAGCAGTTGGCTCGATGTTACGTCGCGGGCACTACTTCCCAGAGCGAGCTCACCGCCGTCGTACAACGCCATCCTTCCGACGTCGGCCTGTTCGAGTCGGTCGACGTCAGTGTCTCCGGCTTTCTCATGGACACGCCCTAGCCATGAACGCCTCGCGCTCGAGGGAGCCCTTCCCGAGTCTGCTTGGATTGGCGTGGGCCGTATTGTATTGTCGTCCGGCGGCGGCCAGCGTCGGCGCGGTCGTGGCGGACACGAGCAGTGCGGACGAGGCGTGAGAGGGAAACCATGAGGCTGCTCGACGGCAAGGTGGCGGTGGTGACGGGCGGGGGGACGGGGATCGGGCGCGCGGTGTCGCTCGGCCTGGCGGCGGCGGGGGCCAGCGTCGTGGTCAACGACTACGGCGTCAGCGTGGACGGACGCGACCCCTCCAGCGAGCCGGCCAATCACGTCGTGGCCGAGATCAGCAAGGGCGGGGGGCGGGGCGTCGCGAGCCCGGAGAGCGTGGCCACGATGGCTGGCGGCCGGAACGTGATCGAGCTGGCCCTGAAGGAGTTCGGCGATCTCCACATTCTCGTCTGCTGCGCGGGGATCCTGCGCGAGCGGATGATCTTCAACATGACCGAGGAGGAGTGGGACGCGGTCATCGCCGTCCACCTCAAGGGCCACTTCACGGTCATGCAACCGGCCACGGCCCACATGCGCCAGAAGAAAACGGGCTCGATCATCACCTTTACCTCGACGGCTGGTCTCGAGGGCGCCCCCGGCCAGCCGAACTACTCGGCGGCCAAGGAAGGCATCGTCGGCCTCACGCGCTCGACCGCCCTGGCCATGGCCCGCTACGGCGTGCGCTGCAACGCCATCTCCCCCACCGCCGACACCCGGATGACCCAGCGGCTGCCCGACGCGCGTCGCGGCGCGGCCACTGCCACGCCCCCCGAGGCCATCGCGCCGGTGGTGGTGTATCTCTCCAGCGATCGCGCCGCCCACATCACGGGCCAGGTGGTCGGGGTGCGCGGCAACGAGGTAACGATCTTTTCCCATCCGGCCCCGATCCGCACCGCGACCAGCGCCGAACCCTGGACGGGCGAGCGCCTGGCCGAGGTGTGGGATCGCGCGCTCGGGCAGGACCGGCTCCGCCGCTTCGACGCGATGGGAATCACGTGGCCGCCGGCCTGACGCCCCCGGCGGGCGTCCGGGAGGAGTCGTGATGACCTACAAGTGCCTGCTCTACGAGGTGAAGGACGGCATCGCCACGCTTACCCTCAACCGCCCCGATCGCCTCAACGCGCTCGGTGACACGCTCCGAGACGATCTGCTCGACGCAGTGACGCGCGCCGCCGCCGACGCGCAGGTCCGGGTGATGGTGCTCACCGGCGCCGGCAAGGGCTTCTGTGCTGGCGGTGACGTCAAAGCCATGAACGAGAGCCGGGAGGCCGGGCGCGAGCGGCCGGTGCTCGACAAGATCGTGCCCTCGCGCGACCGCACGCTACTGGCCATGCGCGACGCGCCGCAGCCGATCATCGCGGCCGTCAACGGGGCGGCGGCCGGGGCCGGGATGAATCTGGCTCTGGCCTGCGACCTGCGCATCGCCTCCACCGCCGCGAAGTTCTCACAGGCCTTCGTCAGGCGTGGGCTCCACCCGGACTGGGGCGGAACGTATTTCCTGCCGCGCGTGGTGGGCATGGCCAAGGCCTGCGAGCTCATTTTCACCGGCGACCTCATCGACGCCCAGGAGGCCCTCCGGCTCGGCCTGGTCAGCCAGGTAGTGGCACCGGAAGAGCTGCTGCCGACCGTCCACGAGCTCGCCCGGAAGATCGCCGCGGGCCCCCCGCTGGCCATTCGGCTGGCCAAGCGCGCGCTCTACCACAACGCCGACTGCGATCTGCGTCAAGCGCTGGAGTTCGAGACGTTCGCCCAGAACGTGTGCCAGGACACCGAGGACGCCCGCGAGGGCGTGCGTGCGTTCGTGGAGAAGCGCGCACCCGTCTTCCGCGGACGCTGAGCGAACTGCCGGCGCCGGCTCATGATCCCCGGCCCCTCGACCGACTGAGAGGACCCGATGGAACTCGACCGCCCCCTGCCCCAGCCGATGACGCCCGAAGCCAAACCCTACTGGGAGGGCGCCCGCGAGGGCAAGCTGATGATCCCGACGTGCCGAGCGTGCGGAAAGCCGTTCATGTATCCGCGCGTGCGGTGCCCGTTCTGCGCCTCCTCAGACATCGCCTGGATCCAGGCCAGCGGGCGCGGGCGCCTCTACTCGTTCGAGATCGCCCACCAGATCCTCAACAAGGCGTTCAAGGTCAAGACCCCGCTCGTCCTGGCTATGGTCGAGCTGGAAGAAGGGCCACGCCTGCTCACCAACCTCGTGAACGTCGAGCCCGATCCCAACAAGCTCCGGTGCGATATGCCGGTCGAGGTCGTCTTCGAGAAGCTCACCGACCAGGTCAGCCTGCCGATGTTCCAGCCGGCGAAGGCGACACGACCCGGGGCGGCGACGGAAAAGGCGCGCTGATGGACGTGGCCCGAATGAAAGCGCTCAGCAACTCGACCTGCATCGTCGGCGTGGACGAGAGCGACGAGATCGGCACCCTGCCGGGCAAGAGCCAGCTCACCCTCCACGTGGAGGCCATCCACAACGCCGTCCGCGACGCCGGCCTCAAGGTGGCTGACATCGACGGCGTCTTCACTGCCGGCCAGCACTCTCCCGCCACCATCGCCGAGGCCATCGGGGTGATCCCGCGCTACGTGGACGGCACCACCGTGGGCGGCTGTTCCTTCATCATCATGGTCGGCCACGCCATGCTCGCCCTGCACCACGGGCTGTGCGACGTGGCCGTCATCTCGCACGGCGAATCCGGCCGCTCGGGGGTGGGCGTCACCCCGCGGCGCGACACCGCCCTGCCCGGTCAGTACGAGCTGCCCTACGGCTTCGGCGGGGCGCCGACTTACTTCGGGCTGATCACCACCCGCCACATGCACGAGTACGGCACCACGCTCGAGCAGTGGGCGCAGGTGGCGGTCTCCACGCGCCGGTGGGCCGCCCTCAACCCCAAGGCCCGGAATCGCGAGCCCCTCACGGTGCAGGACGTACTGAACTCCCGGCCCGTCGTTTGGCCGTTCAACATCCTGAATATCTGCCTCGTCACCGACGCCGGCGGGGCCGTGGTGATGACCCGGGCCGACCGCGCCCGCGACACCGCCAAGAAACCCGTCTACGTCCGCGGCGCCGGCGAGGGCGCCGAGCACGTCATGCTCACCCAGATGCGGAATCTCACGTTCAGCGAGGCCACACGCGTCTCGGGCGAGAAGGCGTTCGCCATGGCCGGAGTCAGCCCCCGCGAGTTCGATCACCTGATGTTCTACGACGCCTTCACCTCGGGGCCGCCGATCATGCTGGAGTCACTGGGGTTCTGCAAGCCGGGCGAGGGCGTGCACTATTTCGCCGAGGGCCGCTCCACTCCAGGCGGGAGCCTGCCGATCAACACCAACGGCGGTGGCCTCTCCTACACGCACAGCGGCATGTACGGCATCTTCCCGATCATCGAATCGGTGCGGCAGCTCCGCGGCGAGTGCGGCCCCCGCCAGGTGCCGAAGGTGACGCTGTCGCTCGTCAACGGCATGGGCGGCATGCTCTCGGCCGCCGGCACCCTGGTGCTGTCGAGCGAGCGGTAGGGCGGCGCCCGCTCGCGCCGTCACGCACCTCGCCGGAAACGCGCGGCGCCGGTTGTACCATGCAGGGGATGGCGCTGTGGGTGGCCGTCCTGCTGGTCGTAGTTGCCTCGTCACCGGCGGCAGCCGGCATCGTGGTCCATATCACCGATGCGGCCGACAAGGATGCCGCCTTCTGGGTGGAAACGAAGAGCAGCCATGCTCTCATTCATGGCAGCACGGCAAAGACGCTGGACGAGCGTTTCATGCGCCCCGGGGAGACCGCCACCATCTCGGTGCTCGCGCTCAATCCGGTCACCTTCGTCTACGTGTATGCCTCGATCTACCATCCGGCCTACCTCTACGACACCAAGCTGGTCAGGCAGATGCCATCGGCGCTCAAGACCGTCACGATTCCAAGTTTCGCGCCCCGGGCGTGGCGAGACTTCATCGATTCGGGAACGAAGGTGCTCCATGCCGGCCAGGGGATCCACCTCATGAACGTGGTGAGCCACTTCAAGCTCTTCATCAAGCCGTACTTGCCTGCCCTCGACAAGGAAGGCGTCGCCGCGGACCTCCCCAGGTACATCCCGCTGTTCGAGGAGCTGATCAGCCACACCGAGAAGACACTGCCCCTGACCACCTACGGCGACAAAACCATCGACGATCGACGCCGAACAGATCCGGCGTATGCGCGAGCCCTGGAACAGACGGAGCAGCGTCAGCTCCAGGAGCTCAGGAATCTCCTCGCCGAGATCAAAGCGCTGCTGGCCATGAGTGGGGAAGAGCGCATCCGACTGCGGTCCGCGCAGGCAAGACTCGTCAATACCCGGTCTGTGTATCATGAGCTGATGACCGCCCAGGACCGGCAGCGCATCGAGGAGTTCCTGGATTTTCAGTTCGAGAACAGTCGCCGCCATCCCCGGCCAGAGAAATCCCGCCAATGGGTCAGCAGTGGCACGGCCATCTCGTATTCAATCACCCTGGGAGACCGCTACGCGCTGAAGGACAAAGATGCAAAGCGGCTCTATGAGAACTGCTATCGCACCGGCTTGAACATCGACCTGTCGGGGGGAGAGAAAACAGCCTTGACGAATATGCAGAAACGGTTAGACGCCAATTTTTGTCGCAACGACAAAGAAGAATGGGTGATCCAGCTGCCTCGCAAATGAGACGCTCGGGGCGTCTGCACCGATCGGTTCAGACCACGCCGTCAGCCCTCAGCTTGGCCAGATCCTCCCCGCCGAGCGAGAGCCATTCCTTGTAGACCTCGGCGTTGTGCTCACCGAGCAGCGGGGCCGGCCGAACCTCCGTCGGCGACTTGGACAGCTGCACGGGGTTGCCCGGCATCGTGAACGGGCCCCAGCCCGGGTGGTCCACGGTGACCACCATGCGGCGCGATTTCAAATGGGGATCGCTCAGGATCTCGGTCGGCGCCAGGCAGGCGCCCGCCGGCACGCCGGCCGCGCCCAGGGTGGCCATGACCTCGTGCTTGGTACGGGTTATCGTCCAACTCTCGACCAGGGCGTTGACCTCATCCTTGTGCGCGAAGCGCCACTTCGGGTTGGACCAGTCCGGGTGGCCGACGAGGTCGTCGCGACCGATCGTGCGCAGCAGCGCGTCCCACATGTGGGGCCGGACCGGCTGCGGATAGATGTAGGCATAGTCGTCCGGCCCGCCCGGCTTGCACCGGTAAATGCCCGATGGTGCAGTGCCGCCGACCTCATTGCCGCGCCGCGGCTCGAAGTCGCCGCCGGCGTAGGCCAGGCGCATGGCGATGCGGCAGAAATTGACGACGGCATCCTGCATCGACAGCTCGACCCGCTGTCCCTGCCCGGTGGCCTGGCGCTGCCACAGCGCGGCCATCACGCCGAGCGCCGCGTGCACGCCGGTGCCCGAGTCGCCGATCGTCGGGCCCGGCTTGAGGGGCGGCGATCCCGGGGTCCCCGTCAGGCACATCGCGCCGCCGGTGGCCTGGGCGATCATGTCGAAGCTCTTGTACGAGCTGTACGGGCCGTAGCTGCCGAAGCCCTTGACCGAGAGATAGACGAGCCGCGGATTGAGCGCGCTCATCGCCTCGTAACCCAGACCCATCTTCTCCATGCCGCCTGGCGCCTGATTCTCGGCGAGCACGTCGGCCTGCTTGACCATGTCCAGGAACATGGCCTTGCCCTGCGGATGCTTGAGGTTGAGCGTGACGCTCTTCTTGTTCGCGTTGAGCGTCAGGAAGTAGCTGCTGTCCACGCCGGGCTTCTCGGCCCGGCCGTAGCGGCCGGGATCGCCCTTGCCGGGCTCTTCGACCTTGATGACCTCGGCCCCGAGCCAGGCCAGCAGCTGCGTACACGACGGTCCCGCCTCGAACTGGGTGAGATCCAGGATGCGAACACCGTTGAGAGCCATGCTCATGATCGAACCCTCCTGGCGCAGCGGCCCTCACGATACCACGCGGCCGGGTGGGGACCGAGCCGCCACGGACAGCCCTCGGTCACGCCCATGGGGTGGAGGCCAGGCGGAAGAACCACGCCCTCGGAAAAGTCGATGCTGCAGATGGGCAGATCGGCGTCGTTGGCCGCCGCCCAGATGGGCTCCAGGTCGGGGTCATCGATCGGCAGGCCCTCGGGCAGCAGGGGGCACACCGCGGCCACCCAGTCCTCGTGGACCAGGTCCTTGATCGTCCGCGCGCTCCACGCCGGATCATTGGCCGGCGCCAGCACCATGCCCTTCAGCCGGCGCGGATCCGCCGCGCAGTACTCCGCCATGTAGCGGTGATAGGCGCCGTAGAGGCCCTGATCAGGTGCGGGGCCAGCGCGGGCGCGCCATAGGCCCACGGGCCGGGGATGATGAAATCGATGTCGCGCCCCTTCGTCCCCTCCAGCCTCGCTGCGATCGGTCAGCGCCGGTGCCGCCTACGCGACGCGGTATCGCCGGATCATCGCCTCGTCAAGCACGAGGCCGAAGCCAGGCTCGGCGGACACCTCGATCATGCCGTCCTTGACGGCCGGGCGGTTGGCCCACAGGGCCTGCCAGACCGGGTCGCGCTCGGGATCAGCGAAGCACTCCACGTAGGTGCCGTGGGGCACCGCGGCCAGGAGCTGCCGGGCGATCTGGGGCTCCTCGTGATGGGCCATCTGCACGCCGGCCACGCTGCAGAGGGCGGCAGCCCGGCGCCACTCGGTGACGCCGCCCCCCTCCGAGGCGTCGAAGTTGACGAGGTCGACGGCGCCAGCCTCGACGAGACGACGCACCCCGTGGCTGGTGATCTCGCTCTGGCCGGCGGTGATGGGGATGCGGGTCGCCGCCCGCACCCGCGCCATCATGGCTGCGTCGTCGTGCCAGTGGCATGGCTCCTCGAACCAGCGGATGTCGAGGGGCTCGACGAGCCGGGCGAAGCGCACCGCATCCACCACCGACCATCCGCGATTGGCATCCACGGCGATGACGAAGTCCGGACCGGCCGCCCGGCGCGCCGCCTCGACCCGCCGGGCATCCTCCTCGGGGGCGAGCCCGCCCACCTTGAACTTGCAGCCGGCCATGCCGGCCTGGCGGTACGCCTCCATCTCCGCGCCGATGTCCACGAGGGTCTTGCCCGGCATGTAGTAGCCGCCGATGCTGATGATGGGCAGCTGGCGGCGATGGCCACCGAGCAGCGCCCACACGCTCTGGCCCAGGGCCTTGCCGGCCAGGTCCCAGACCGCGCAGTCGATGCAGGCGATGGCCTCGAGCAGCGTCTTCCGGTCACGGCTCGCGTGGGTGAGGGCGAAGAGGCGCTCCCAGATCTGCTCACCCTCGAAGATGCCGAGGCCGCCCACGCAGGGGGCGAGCACGTCCCGGATCAGGCGAACGATCTCGGGGCCGTGCTCGCGGTTGTCGCCGTTGTAGACCTCGCTGACCAGGCCCCCCTCGGTCCGCAGCCGGGTGATGACGGTGGAGCGCTTGAGGACGGCGTAGGTGCTGCCGCCGAAGTTGCGGGCGAGCGGAATGTCGATGGCCAGGGCCTCGACGCTGTGGATGCGCGTGTCGGTGTCGAGCACTGGCTAGGTCAGCGGCCGGGCGCTGAGCAGGATGAACGCGACCAGGCAGGGCTGGTTGCTGCGGTTGCTCCAGGCGTGGTTGGTGCCCCGCTGCACCAGGCAGTCGCCGGCCTTGAGCAACGTCTCGCCCTCGTCCATCAGGGCCCAGATCTCGCCGGAGAGGACGATCGCGTAGTCGACGGTGGACGTCTTGTGCATCCCGGGATGGCGTGAGGCGTCAGGATCCATGGCGTGATCGGCGCCCATCGAGGCGAACGCCGCCTTCCGATCGAAGCTGCCGGCCTTGTCGGGCGGAAACTCGACCACGCGGAAGATGGAGCCTCCGGCGGGCGGTTCCAGCACCACCGGCCGCGCGGCGGCATCGGCCGGGCCCTCATTGCTGGCCGGGCTTGCGTCCGTCACCCAGAGATTCGTGAGGCCGAAATCCGGGCGACCAGGAATCGCGAGGACGTGCGTGGACGGGCCATCACTCACGATGATCGACTTGCCCTTGCGGTTGTGGCCGGTCACGACGCGCCGGATCGGCTTCAGCATGCGATGTCTCCTGTGACCGCCCCGCGTCCTAGCGTGGCGCGAGGACCAGGAAGTACTGGTAGGGCAGGAACGTGTGCTCCGTGACCACGTCGTATCCCCCCCGCCCCAGCTCCTCCTTCACGACGGCGGCCGGGATACGGGCCTGGGGTGGCGGGCCGGTGGGAGCGTCCGGCTGGAAATCGATGATGGCCAGGCGCCCGCCCGGGCGCAGCGCCTGGCGGAGCCGGCTGAAGTAGGCGGGGCGCTCGGCAATGTGATGGTACGTGTTCACCGTCAGCACCAGGTCCACTGCCCGGGGCAGCCGCGGGTCGTCCGGGGCCGCCGCGACAGGCGTCAGATTGGCGAGCCCCTCGCGGCGGCTGCGCTCGGCCAGATAGCGGACCATGTCGGGCTCGGTATCGACGCCGTAGACGTGGCCCTGGGGCGCCGCCCGCGCCAGCCGCACGGCAAAGTAGCCCGTGCCCGAGCCGATGTCGGCCACGACCGCGTTGGGCGCCAGGGCCAGCGCGCGGATCACGTCGTCAGGCTTCTGCCAGGCATCCCGCGCGGGGTCGTCGAAGAGGCGAGCCCAGTGCTCGGCGTTCTGGAACTGATGCTGGTGGTGCCCGCTGCGCTCCTGCCCGGCACACCCTGAGCCGATCAGGATGACCAGGGACAGGAGCGCGATCGGCCAGCCCGCGCTCCCGTCTCGCGGAGCCGCGCGCCAGACCATCATCCTCCGTGACCAGAGACGCATGACCCAGAGGATAGCGCAGACAGGCGAGGAGCGGGAGCCGGGCCGGCGACGCTCTGAGTCTATTGTCAGGGTGCCCAGATCAGCCGTCGGAAGCGGCGCTGCTCGAACGGGATCAGCACCGGCGCGAGCAGGTTGCCCCGGTTCGAGAGGCCGTCGACGCCAAGCGAAAACCTCGCATCGGTGGGGGGCGGCGTGACGTCGAAACGGAGCGAGACGCAGCCGAGCTCGGTCATGGCAACGACTGCCGGCGCGCGTTCGATCTCTCGATAGGCGTGGCAGATCGCTATCTGGCCAGTCCTGTAAAGGTCGTACATCACCGGACCGACGAAGGCGGATGCTGCGAGCGGCGGGCGGTCCGGCAGGTGGAGCCGGATCCGGCGCACGTCGAGGCTGAACTCCTCGCCCTCGGGATCCACGCCGACGTCGATCCAGAAGTGACGGCCGGGGTCTTTCGCCGGCGGCGAGAGCGGGATGATCGGAAGCGGAACGATGAGCCCGGGCCCGACCAGCGATGACACGATGCGGTCGTGGCGCGCATAGGCCGTGAGCCGAACGCGGGGCGCGTCGAGCCACGGCTGCGTCTCGCCTTCTGGTCCGACGGCGGGACGACTCATCTCGACCGTGTCGAGCGACACGCAGGCCGAGGTCAGGGTGGCGACAGCCGCCGCGAGCGCCGCTACCCGCCAGGCCCTCACGGGCGTGCTCCGCCGAGAAAGTGCGTCACCAGATCCTCGGCGCAACGGTCGGCCCTCTCGAGCGCCGCCGCCGTGTAGATCTCTTCAGCCCGGCGTCCGGCGACCGGAGGCCCCCGCAGCGGTTCCGCGGCGAAGCTGCACTGGCGAGCCCACAGGACGGCGAGATCTTCAAGGCGCACGAGTCGGGCATAGACGGTGATCTTGCCGGTGAGCCGGCCCTCGTTCGGGACGTACCGCCATGGCGCGTAGAAGTCGAACACGTAGCCGCTGCGATAGGTCCGCTGCAGTCTGGCGGCGCTGGGTTCGAGCTCAACTGCCGCGAGCTCCCGATACGGAAACCGTGGCTCCGCAACATCCCGCACGCCACTGAGCGCCAGCTGCGCCGGCAACCTGTCGAGAAATCGGGCTTTAATGCGCGCGACCGGCGTGCCGCTGATCAAGAAGGCGTCGCGGTGCTGGCCTTCGGGTCCCACCTCGAGGTAGTGCACGGCGATGATCCGGGGCGCCGCGGCCAGCGCCGCCAGCGTGGCCGGACTCGCCGCGCGCGGCATGGGCGCCGGCATCGGCGCGCAACCGGCGGCCGACGTCATAACGCCGAGGACGGCCGCGAGCGGGCGGAGACGACCGATGTCGGTCAGTCCTTGGGCAGGCCGAGCACCCGCTCGCCGATGATGTTGCGCTGGATCTCGCTGGTCCCTGCCGAGATCGTGTACTGCCGCGCGGCGAGCACGCGGTTGAACCAGCGCGGCGCGTCGGGAACGAGGGTGGAGGGCTGGTTCACCAGCGCGTGCATGCCGAGTAGCTCCCCGGCGACGTCCCCGATCCGCACGCCCAGCTCGGAGCCGCTGAGCTTCAGGATAGATCCCTCCGGGCCGGGCGGCTCGCCCCGGAGTTGCCGGGTGAGGCTGCGCAGGCGCGTGTACTTGAGGGCCTCGCCTTCGATCGCGAGCTGGGCCAGGCGCTGACGGATCCGCGGATCCTGCCACGCCGGGCGGCCATCGATCTCGACGCGCCGGGCCAGCTCAAGCAGCCGCGCGATCTGCGCGACGTGGTTCCGGCCGCCGGCGGAGTGTCGCTCGTACATCAGCGTGGTCGTCGCCACCTTCCAGCCCTGATTCAGGGGGCCGAGGAGATTTGACCTGGGCACGACCACATCGCTCAGGAACACCTCGTTGAAGTGGTGGTGGCCGGTCATCAGCACGAGCGGCCGCACGCTGATGCCAGGCGTCGTCATGGGGACGAGGAAACAGGAGATCCCCTGATGCTTGGGCAGGCTGGGGTCCGTCCGGGCGAGCAGGATGATCCAGTGGGCGAAGTGGGCTCCGGAGGTCCAGACCTTTTGACCGTTCACGACGAAATGATCGCCCCGGTCCACGGCGCGCGTGCCGAGGCTGGCCAGGTCGGACCCCGCGCCGGGCTCGGAGAAGCCCTGGCACCAGATCTCGTCGGCGGCCAGGATGGCTGGCAGGTGGCGTCGCTTCTGCTCGTCGGTTCCCCAGTGGATGATGGTCGGCCCGACCAGGTTCAGGGCCATGTTCCCCGGCAACACCGGGGCCCGCGCCGCCGTGTACTCCTCCTCCCAGATGACGCGCTCGATCAGACCGGCGCCGCGCCCCCCGTGCTCGCGCGGCCAGGTGACACCGACCCAACCGGCGGCGTGCATCGTCTTCTGCCAGGCCCGGCGGCGCTCGAACGTGGCCCGGTCCGAGGCCACCCGGTCGTCGCTGGCGTCGTCGAGGCAGAGGTCGGGCGGCAAGTTCGCGGCGAGCCAGCCGCGGAACTCCTTCCTGAACGCTTCGTGCGCGGGGCCGTACTCGAAGTCCATGCCTGAGCCCCGAGCATCCTCGCCCCGGGGGA
>DATIAY010000037.1:0-59718 GCA_035457825.1 Candidatus Methylomirabilota bacterium | reverse complement strand
CGCCTTGGTGAACACCATGCCGACACTCTAGTCCGGGCGGGAGGACGCCCGCTATGGGGCTTTGGTCTGATGCGGGGAGGGCAGCTCGATTCGCTGGGCCATCCGCACCAGGTCGGCCACGGACTCCGCCACCATCTTGCGCATTACCCGGCCCCGGTGAACCTTGATCGTCTTCTCGGCCGCCCCCAGGCGCGAGGCGATCTGCTTGTTGAGCATCCCCGTCACCACGAGGCCCAGGACCTCGCGCTCCCGCGGCGTCAGGGATTCGAAGCGGCGCCGGATGGCCGTCCGCTCGGCGTTCTCGAGGCGCGCCTCGCGGCTACGGTCGAGCGCGCGCCGGACGGCCTCCAGCAGGTCCTGGTCATCAAAGGGTTTCTGGAGAAAATCCAGCGCGCCGGACTTCATGGCGCGCACGCTCATGGGCACGTTGCCGTGGCCCGTGATGAAGATGATGGGCACGGCCCGCTGATCATCGCCCAGGGCCGTCTGGAGCTCGAGGCCGCTCGGGCCGGGGAGCCGGACGTCGAGCACCAGGCAGGCTGGTCGGTCGGGCCGCGCCTGCTCCAGGAACGCCCTGGCCGAGGGGAAGGTTTCTACGCTCAGGCCCACCGAGCGGAGGAGACGGGCGACCGCCCGGCGCACGGCCTCGTCATCCTCCACCACGTACACGACCGCGTCGGAGATCACGCCCGAGCTTCCCTGAACCCCTTGAGGCGGAAGCCCAGGAGGATCGTCAGGGTCCCGACGACGATGGCGAAGGCCCCGATCCACCATACCAGCGCCACCGCCCCGGCGCCGGGCGCCAGGATCAGGACGACGCCCAGCAGGACGGAGAGGGCGCCACTGAGCCCGAGGAGCCACTCGTTGTCGATCTCCCGCCGCAGATGCACCGCGGCGATGATCTCGAACACGCCGCGGACGATGGCCCAGATCGCGATCAGGTAGAGCAGCGCGAGCGCGGTGAGGCCGGGCCAGAGGAAGGTGACGACCCCGACCACGATCCCGGCCAGACCCGCCAGGAGAACGCCCCAGGGAAACGGGCCGGCGCGGCGTCTGACCATGGCCCAGCTCACGGCCAGGGCACCCTCGATGAGGGCATAGGCGCCGTAGAGCAGCACGAGCACCGTCAGGGTGAGACCCGGCCACAGGAAGGCGGCCAGGCCGAAGAGCACGGCGAACACGCCACGGAGCACGATCGCCCACCAGTTCTGCGCCAGGGTCAGGAGCATGGTCGCCCCCTTTCGCGTGCGGTCACTTCGCCACGGCGATCTTGTTGAGTGCCTCGATCAGCTTCGCAGCGCCGGCATCCCGGGCGCTGCCCTTGACGAGGATGTCGGTCGGTGTGACCTCCTGGCCGTAGTAGGCCCTGTTCCACGCGTCGCGCGTGGCGACGACGGCGCCATCGAGGCTGATGCCTGCGTACAGCCCCTTGGCCCGCGAATAGCTGAGGATATCGGCGCTGAGGGCGGCCGTCGAGCCCGCCGCCCCGGCGCCGACGGGACCCGCGGCGACGCCGACCCCGGCGCCGAGCTTGACATTGTTGGAGAGCAGCGCGGTGACCCCGCGATCGGTCATCGCCAGCAATACCACCTCCGAGCTGTCACCGCCGGCCTGCAGACCCCAGCTCAGGTCGGCCAGCGTATAGAACGCCGGCCCGCGCCACTCCCCGGGCTTGGCCCCCCGCGTCATGAACAGACCGTTGCCACCGGACGCGCCGACGACGAGGGCGCCTCTCAGGACTTCGGGCGCCACGAACACGCCCTTGGCGGACTGCGTGACTTCACGGAACTGGTCGGAGAGGCGGGGATCGGTGGCGAAGCTCTCGAGGGCGAGTCGGGCGCGGTCGACCAGCTGGCGGGCCTCGACACGGTCGCGCTCCGCGTCCAGCGTCGCCTTTGCGCTCGCCGTTTCGGCCGACGGCTTGGCGCAGCCGGCCAGCGCCAACAGACACATCAACATGCCCCACGCGCAACGCACCCACGCGATCCTGTATCTCATCAGGGTCCTCCTCTCCAGCTGAACCGTCAGACTCCCCTTGAGCCCAGTCCCTTCGCAATGAGACCTTCGTCCGATAGATGCCAGCGAGCCTGTCTATCGGGCCGACAGCTTACGACGGTAGTCCGTCGGCGTCGAGCCGGTCCAGCGCTTGAAAGCCCGATTGAAGGCGCTGACTTCGGAATAGCCCAGGAGGTAGGCGACTTCCGTGAGGGTATTCTTCCTGTCTTGCAGATAGCGAAGGGAAAACCGCCGGCGCGTATCCTCGACCAGCGCCTTGAAGTCGACTCCCTGGTCCTTCAGCCGTCTCTGCAGGGTACGAGCACCGATCGCCAGCTTGCTCGCCACCGGTCCGAGCTTCGGCTCTCCCTGCCTCATGAGGTCCCCGATGACCCGGCGGACCGAGGCCAGGAGACCGCCTTCCGGCGGCAGCTCGTCCAGGGTACGGTCGAGATACCGTCGCAAGATCGGATACAGTCGGGCGTCGGCGGCAGGAATCTGTCGCTGGCAAAACTCCGGCTCGACGACCAGGGCATTGGTGGCGTGGCCAAACGACACGGGGGCGCGGAAGGCGCGGAGGTGTTCGGAGGTTTGGCCCGGGGCCGGGTGCTCGAACTGCACTTCGACCGGCGCCCAGTCGCTACCGGCCACCAGGCGAATGATGCCGAGCCCCACCGCCAGGCTGTATTCGTTGTGCTGTCGGCGATTCTCGATGGGCAGGTCGGCGAGCAGGTGTCGCAAGTATGCCCACTGCGGCCCCAACGCGAACGACACTTCGGCGGCCTCATTGTGCACTCTCAGGTAGCGGGCGATGTTTTCGAAGCCGACGGCGATGGTCGGCGAATTCAGCACGACGTAGATCAGGGGACCCATGTTCTTGGGGTGAAAGTGCTCGCCGAAGTGCAAGCCGAAGCAATCGTCGCCGGTCACCCGCGCGGCCTCCTCCAGAACCCGCGCGAAGTCGGCCGAGGGCATGAACCCGTGCGGACTGGAGAACAGCGTGCGATTCAAGCCGAGCGGGCGAAGAACTTCGTCCGGCTGTCGACCGGTTGCTTCGATAGCCTCGAGCAGGCCTGTCGCGGCGGCCAGGGAGATCACTGGTCTGTGGCGTCCAGGCACGGTCAGCGCCTCCGAGGCTGAGGAACGGCTGGAGAGTCAATCGAATGTCGCGCAATGTCAAGACTCGCCAAGGAGGCCGGGGGCACGCTGTCCTCAACATGGTCGTGCGGCGCTGGGTCGATGACGTCGAGTACTACGAGTACGCCCCCACGGAAGTCAGGTATGACCCTGAGCAGGATGCCTTCACCGTGGCCAGGGCGGACATCCACGGCCTGGACCGTCAGCATCACACGACCCTGGCCATCGTGGTCAATCTGAGAGAAATGAGCGTCGAGCGCATCTCGCTGGACACGGCGATCAGGCAGGGCCGAACCATCCTGGAGCGGCTGATCGAGCACTACCGCGACGTCCTGGCCCCGCCGACCATGAATATGTGCTTCCTCTTCAATCTCAACGGCCGGCGCGTCCGCTAGTCGGTCCTCACGTCCTCCCCTATTCGGCCGGCCCGATCGTGACCGTGACGCCTGCCGGCACGGGCCAGGCGCCGTGCCGCCGCACCGCGGTGTCCACCGCTCGGAGCAAGGCCAGGGCCGGCGCGTCCTCCTGTAGCGCCGTGAAGAGGTGATCGGAGCCGAGGGCGACGAGATTGGCTCCCCCCGGCCAGACGGTGTGGGCCAGCAGCACCACCCCGTCATTGGGGCCGTAGCGGCGAAGAATCTGGTAGCTCCCGTAGAGTCTGGAGCCGACGGTGCCGGAAACGGGCACGGCCACCAGGTTGACGACGGCGACCGAGTCGGGCAGCCGGGCGCCCTCCAGGCGCTCTCGGCTCGGTCCCGTGGCCATGGAGAGCAAGCCCGCCCGGTTCCATCCGTTGAACCACAAGACCAGATTCGTGAGCCAGGAGGCGGGAGGACGCAGGGCGGCGTCGGCGAGTGGGGTGCCGCCCAGCGCGCCTCCGGTATTGAGCCAGCCGGCGACGCAGGCAGCCTCCGCGGGGGCCAGCAGCCGGGAGAGGGCCAGCGCCACCTCGGCTCCCGATTTGCTGATGCTGACGAGGATCAGGAGTCCCTCGGCGCAGCCGGTCTCCCGAACCGCCGCGGCGATGGCGGCGGCGTTGTCCTCGACCGAGGCGCTCTCGGGATTCGGGATCAGCCGATGAGGAATCCCCAGACGCTCGAGGAGCTGGCGCTGGCGCCCGAAGTCGGCTCCGACCTCGGGATGGCTCCGGTAGAGCCAGGCCGGTGCGAAGAGCACCGTATACGGGAAGCCCCCGGGTTGTCGCAGCATTTCCTCGGAGCGGGCGGCGCCCTCGCGCAGGTACTCATCGAAGGCCGCCTGCAGCGTGCGGCTTCGCGCATCGGCACCGAGCGCGCGGGCGAAGGCCAGCGCGGCGAAGTCCAGGGAAACCTCCTCCGCCAGCCCACGGAGCCCGGCCTGGTCGGGAAGCCGGCGCAGGTCGGCAGCCGGATCTAAGTCCTGGCCGCTGACGAGAGTCGCGGTGGGGTGTTGATGGAGAGAGCGGCGCGCCAGGAGGTCGACGAGCAGCCGCCGCGCGGGCTCCGAATCCACCAGCTCGGCGAGGCCGGGTCCGGCCTGCTTGCCGGGGATCAGCTCAAGCCGGCCGCGTCCGGCGCAGCCGAGCACCAGCAGCACCGTCGTGAGGGCGAGCCCGAGAGACCGCGCGGCCAGCGATCGGGATCTCATGACGAGGCGCTCCGCACGAGACCCCGCCCGGCCCTTGTCAATGCCTGTTCAACCGCGTCGAGGAGCGCCTGCCCGTCGAAGGGCTTGGCCAGGATATCCGCACCATCGGGCTTCACGGCCCGCACGGCCATCGGGCCATCGGCGTGACCGGTGATGAACACGACTGGAACGTCGAGGCCCTCGCCCACCAGCACCTCGTGCAAGTCGAACCCGCTCAGGCCCGGCATCCTGACGTCGAGCACCAGACAGGCCGGGTCGTCACCAGCACCGCGCTCCAGGAACTCGGGGGCCGACGCGAATGTCTCGGCCCGATAGCCCGCCGATCGCAACAGCCGCGCCAGGCCGCGGCGCACCGAAACGTCGTCATCCACGACGACGATGGTCGGCGCGTGCTCTCTCACGCGGCCCGCTCGCCCGGGCCCGGCAGGGTGAAGTGGAACGCCGCCCCCCGGGTCGGGTTGTTCACGGCCCAGATGGCGCCCTCGTGGGCCTCGATGATGGATCGGGCGATCGCCAGCCCCATGCCCATGCCGGCGGGCTTCGTGGTGTAGAACGGCTCGAAGATCAGCTCCTGGGTGCCGCTGCGCAGCCCCGGGCCAGCGTCCTGCACGAACACGTGAGCCCCTTTCGCCTCGGTGCACTCGGTTCGCACGACGAGGGGCCGTTCCTCGCCCCCGTTCTCTCCCATCGCCTCCATGCCATTGATCAGGAGATTGAGGATGACCTGTTGCAGCTGGACCCGGTCCCCGATCACGATGGGCAGGTCCGGATCGAGAGCGAGCGTGAGGGTCACGTTGCGGATCACGGCGTCGCTGCTCACCAGCTTCGCCACGTCGCGGATCACCGCATTGAGGTCGAGGGGGATCTGCTGGGATTCGCCCTTTCTCAGGAAATCACGCAGCCGCTGGATCACCTCGGCCGCGCGCTTGTCGTCCTCGATGATGTCGCCGAGGATCTCCTGCACCTCGACGAGATCGGGCGGACTGGCGTCGAGGTAGCGCCGGGCGGCCTGGGCGTTGGCCAGGATCCCGGTCAGGGGCTGGTTCAGCTCGTGGGCCAGCGACGCGGTCAGCTCGCCCATGGTCGAGACGCGCGTGAAGTGGGCCAGCTCCTGACGGCTACGCTGGGCATCCAGCTCGATGCGCTTGCGCTCGGTGACATCGGTGTGGGAGACGACGGCGCCGCCTTCCGGCCGATCCAGCGGCACCACCGACATCGCGAACCAGGGGTCGGCCCCGGGGCCGCCCTGCCGGTACTCGAGCACGAAGATCGGACGCGAACGATCGAGCACGGCCTTGATCCCCTCCAGCGCCTCGGCGGCGTACGCCACACCCTCACGAGCGGCCTGCCGGCAGGCCTCGAGATAGCTGATGCCTAGCCCGGCCTGCGCATCCCAGGCGCCGGGCCGGCAGGCGAACCGCGTCCAGTTCTCGTTGACGGCGAGGACCCGGCCCTCTCGGTCCAGGACAGCGACGCTGTTGCTCAGCGAGGCCAGGATGGCCGACTTCATCAGCTCGCTGGCCCGCAAGGCGTTCTCCGCTTCCTGGCGAGCCAGGGAGCTCGCGAAGACCTCGGCGACGAGCCGAAGCCGCTGAACCAGCTCCTCCGGCCACGACCGCTCCGCGGCGATTGCGAAAAAGGCCAGGCTGCCAAACACCCGGCCGCCGCCCACCATCGGCAGGATGAGGCCTGACCTGATCCCGGCCCGGCGAAACCAGTCCCGGTCGAGCACCGAGTCGTCCGGGAGGTCGTAGGGACGGGCGAAGACGACGGGCTGCTCTTCGTGCAAGCGCCGGACCGACCACGGCAAGTCCCGCCCAACCACGATCAGAGGCGCCGGCTGCGACGGTGGGGCCGTCCACGAGTGCGACACGGTCAGAGCCTGCCCGTCCGCGGAAAACCGGCGGATCGTGATCCGGTCGAGCCCGAGGAATTCCCCCAGGCGCTGCAGCCAGGCCTCGATGGCGCTGTCGATCGCGTGTCCGGGCAGGTGCACGAACGCGCCGGACAGCCGGGCCAGCAGCTCCTCGAAGCTTAGCCGCTCGCGCAACGCCTCCTGGGCCCGGCCCCGCTCTTCGATCAAGGCCGCCAGGCACAGCAGCGGAACAGCGACGATCGTCAGGAAGAGCTGCAGGGCGACGACACTCTCGGCGAGCGGCAGGTGGATGAAGGGTCCCCGCGCGTGTGTGGCGGCCCAGATCGCGATGAGCGCGGTGCCCAGGAGCGCGAGGCTCGCGCCCCCCGGCCCGAAGCGCACCCCCGCCCAGAGCAGGAACGGCAGCAGATACGCCAGCGGGGTGACGGGGGCCCCGGGGATGGCGCCCAGGCCCGCAAAGGGCCCCGCGAAGTTGACGATACCCACCGTCATGAGGGCGAAGGCGAGGACGGCGGCCTCGGCTTGCCGCCGCCGCGTCGCCTGGCGGACCCAGCCTCGCCCGAGCGTGACGAACGTTACGATGGCCGGCACCAGCGTCAGCTCGGTCAAGGCGTTCGAGACGAACCGCGTCCGCCAGACGACCCAGTACGGCTCGCCCTGCAGCGTGGTCACCGCCGCCGCGTCGAGGAACGAGGAGAGAAATGGTGCCAGCAGGACCGCGGCCGCGATGAACACCGTCACCCGCCGCAGCGTATCGAAGCGGGCGGGGCCTTCGCCGAACCAGCGCACACCGACCGCCGCCAGCAACGCCTCGCTGCAGTTCGTGACAAAGAGCATCAGCACCAGGGACACCGGCCAATCGGCTCCCAGCTCCGCCACGAGATGCGCGGGAAAGGCAGCCACCAGATAGATCCACCACCGACGCGGCGGCGTGAGCAGGAGCACGGCGGTCAGGACGGCGTTGGGTGGCCACATGACGGAGGGCGTGGCCGGGGGGAAGCGCAGAATGAAGCCGATGTTCGCCCCGACGTAGTAGGCACCGGCGACCAGGAGCGCGGTCGCCGCGATGCGGACCGCGGGAGCCTTCATGGCCAGCGTATGGTACCCGATGGAGTGTGGGGCTTCCACCGATCGGCAGCGGAGATCATCCCCCCGCCCCCCGGCCGAAGACGTGGTGTCCGCGCTCTTCAGAAGCGCGCGCCGAGGGTAAGAAGGATCTTGAGCTCATTCCTCTCGACGTCCGGCGCCGGCGTGTTGTCATACGTGTCCACCACCGACCACTTGAAGGACAGGTACGCCGTCAAAGGCGCCGAGAGGCTGAGTTCCCCTCGGAGGAGATAGTTATTGGCCCAGTCGCTGAGATCGGGCAGGTAGTCGAAGCGTCCGCGCAGGAGCCAGCCGAAGAACAGTGTAGCGCTCCCCTCCACCCCGAACGCGATCGCCACGAACTCGTCGGAATCACCGCCGAAGAACCGCTCGTGAATGTACCCGACGCCAGTCTCCACCTGGAGCTTGTAGTCCGGGGTGTCGAAGATCCGGTATCCGGGACCGCCTTTTCCGACATACCGGAGGCTCAGCTGATCGATCTCGTCGTACTCGAAGTCGTGGGAGGTCCACAGGAACATCCGGTCGCTGAGGTCGTATTCGCCTCTGAGGAGTCCTCGCAGCTCGTTGTCGGTCTTCCGGCTCTCCTCCCCTTCGGGCCTGTCGCGGCCGAAAAGCCAGGAGCCCTGAGCGAGGAACCGCGTCGGCTTCTTGCGCCGCTCGATGCGCATCCCCATCGTGATGTCGAGCTCGTCAACAGTACTCTCGCTGAAGCTGAGGCCGGCGTCGATGGCCCCGCTCCAGTAGCGCCACTGATAGCGGAGTCGCTTGGCCAGGCTCCCTTCGACCTCCTCCGCGGTGTCGACTACGACGATGGTCTTCACGTCGACGCGCGCGGCGCTGGCCAGATCCTCCCCGACGATCAATTTCCCGTCCTCGACGCCGAGCACTCTGCCCACCGCCTCCCCCTGGTCCCCATGGAAGACATGGCGGGGCCGATCGGTCTTGATCGACTCGATCTGGTCGAAGGGAATCGTGAGCGTCCCCGAGCCGTAGTCGGTCTTGAGCTCGACGCCTCCCGCGCTGATGCCGACCACCGTGCCTCTCAGGATGGTCCCCTTGACGGCGACCTCGTCGGCGAGCGCCCACCGCCACAATGCTTCGGCGCCGAGAGCGAGAATGATCGCGAGTAGCCCCAGAATCACGGCCGGTACCCGAATCCGCAGGCCACCGACGAGCCTCACCACGACGGACCGACCGCTACCTTCAGCTCTTCCCGGCCGCGGGCGCCTGGTACGTGGCCGGGCGAGCGCCCGCGCCCGACTTCTTCCCGGGCCTGCGCGGGGCACGGGCTGCCTCGAGACGGCGTCCTCCCTCAGTCATCGCCGTGCCTCCGTATTCCGATCCGGGGTCTGGTGGCCTGAATCCGCCCCTGTTCCGGCGGCGGAGATACTGGCACAAGACGACAGGCTCTGCCGTACGACCTTCGTCCCTCTCGAGGCCCCGACTGACGTGTGCTAGATCTTTCCCCGGTCGCGCGCTATGCTGCGCGGTGCCAATTCCAGCCAGGAGGGGAATGCTGATGAGTAATGCTCTCGCAATCTTGATCTTGGGCGTGGTGCTCTCCGCTCCCGTGTCGACCACGGTCGCCCAGGCCCCCGGTACCTCGACTCAGAAACCGGCCACGACCCAGAAGCCGGCGGTGGGCGAGGCCGCGGTGGTGAAGGTCCGCGGGACGGTGGCCGCCATCGACAAGGAGAACCGCACCATCACGCTCAAGGGGCCCAAGGGCCGTACGCTGACCCTCGACGTGAAGGACCCCTCCAAGCTCGAGACCGTCAAGGTCGGCGATCCCGTCGTCGCCGCCTACGTGGAAGCGGTGGCCGTCGAAGTGAAGAAGGCCGGGGCGGCAACGCCTGGCGTCACCGTGCAGGAGAGCCGGGTCAGCTCGAAGCCGGGCGAGACGCCGGCTGGCGCCATCGGGCGCGAGGTTACCGTGACGGGTACGATCACCGCGGTCGACCGGAAGGCCCAGACGGTGACCATCAAGGGTCCCCGGGGCAACCAGGAGACCGTCAAGGTGAAGAATCCGAAGAACCTCGAGGGCGTCAAGGTGGGCGATATGGTCGAGCTCACCTACGTCCAGGCGCTGGCAGTCTCGCTGGACAAGCCTGCCCCACCTGCCAAGCCGGCCAAGTGATTCTCCGGCGCGGCTGGGTCCTCCTCGCACTGGTCGCGCTCTCCCCGGCGGACTTGGCGCGGGCGGACGAGGCTTCGGCCGCGATCCCCATGGCCGAGGTCATGGCACGCGGCGACGAGGTCGCCGCACTCCTGCGCGCCCTGGACGCCCAGCTTCCTCCGATCGCCCACGTCGCCCGGATCGAGTCGGAACTGCTCGCGCTCAGCGAGCGACTCGGCGAGCGGTCCGCTCGCACCAGCGCGACCGTCGCCTCGCGTCCCGGGTTGGGGACTCTCGATACTCTGGCCGACTCGTGGCAATCGAGTCGGCTCGTTCTCGCCGGCTGGATGGAAACCCTTACCACCCGGGCCACCTGGCTCGACCAGCAGCGCGAGCGACTGGCGGCGCTCCGCGAGACGTGGAGCCGGACGCGGGCACAGGTGCGGGCGGCCCGGGCGCCCGGCCCCGTCCTCGAGCGCGTCGATGCCGTCCTGTCCTCGCTGGCGTCGGCGCAAAAACAGGTCGCGACCCAGGGGGCCGCCACCCTGGTCCTGCAGGATCGAGTCGCCCGTGAAGCGGCCCGCTGCGAGGAGGCCCTGGCCCTGATCGGCCAGGCCCGACGGCGGGCCGCTGGAGACCTGTTCGTGCGGGAAAGCCCGCCGATCTGGAGTCCCCAGATGCGCACGCTGTCCGAGCTGCCCGGGCTGGTCCGTTCGTCGCTCGCTACCCACCGCGAGCAACTCCGGCGGTTCGTCGAGGATCAGTCCGACCGGATCGCCTTCCAGATTGTGCTCCTGCTCGGTCTCGTCGCCTTCTTCTGGTGGGTTCGGCATCGAGCCCGCGAGTGGAGGGCGACGGAGGCCCCGGCTACGTCTCTGGGAATGGTCTTCGAGCACCCCATCGCGGCCGCCGTCGTGCTGGGTTTGCTCTCGTCGTTCTGGATCTACGTGGACGAGTCGCGCGCGGCCAGGTACCTCGTCGAGATCGGCGCCCTGCTGCCCGCGATCGTCATCCTGCGGCGGGTCCTCGCCCCCGCCGTCGTCCCCGGCCTCTATGCCCTGGCCGTGTTTTTTCTCGTCGATCGGTTCCGCGACCTCGTCGTGAGCCTGCCCTTGCTGGAGCGCGGGCTCTTCCTCCTGGAGATGCTGGTGGCGCCGCTCTTGATCGGATGGTCGCTGTGGTCGGGG
This sequence comes from Candidatus Methylomirabilota bacterium, assembly GCA_035457825.1. Classification (GTDB taxonomy): domain Bacteria; phylum Methylomirabilota; class Methylomirabilia; order Rokubacteriales; family CSP1-6; genus 40CM-4-69-5. The sequence continues at coordinate 48,674 of DATIAY010000037.1, read as the reverse complement.
CGGGTCCACGACCTCCTCGCCACCACCGACGGGTCGGTGATGGGTCGAGGGCGGTTGTTGCTCGTGCGCCTGGCCCTGGGCGGATTCGTCGTCGCCTTCATCGCCGGGGCCATCGGAAACATGAGTCTGGCCAGGCTGATCGGATCCGGGATCGCCGCCAGCGGATACCTCGCGCTGGCCCTGTCCGCCGGCCGCCGGCTCGGGGAAGGACTCGTCGTGCTCGGGCTTCGCGCGTGGCCGCTGAGACTGCTCAGAATGGTGGATCGTCACCGCGTCCTCTTCGAGCAGCGCGCTCACGCCGTGCTCCGGGTCGCGGCGGTGGTGACATGGGCCGCCGGCACCCTGGACTATTTTGGTCTGCTCGAGCCGGCGCTGGCGGGGGGGCGCCGAATCCTCCTCGCCGAGCTGATCCCGGGCACGCTCCGGGTTTCCCTCGGCGATGTTCTGGCCTTCGCCATCACGATCTACGGCGCCTTCCTCGTCTCGTCCCTGGTCCGGTTCGCGCTCGAGGAGGATGTGTTCCCGCGGCTCAATCTCCGCGCCGGCTTGCCCTACGCGCTGTCGAACTTCGTTCGTTACGCCGTCGTCTTCGCCGGGTTCATCCTGGCCGTCGCCGCGTTGGGCTTGAACCTCGACCGGATCACCATTCTGGGTGGCGCGTTCGGGGTCGGGGTGGGCTTCGGCCTGCAGAACATCGTCAACAACTTCGTCTCCGGCCTGATCGTGCTCTTCGAGCGGCCGGTGCGGATCGGCGACGCCGTGCAGATCGGGGAGGTTCAGGGTGAGGTGCGCCGCATCGGCATCCGCTCCACCACTGTTCGCGCCTGGGAAGGGGCCGAGGTGATCGTCCCCAACTCCATGCTCGTCGCCGACAAGGTCACGAACTGGACCCCGACCGATCAGAGTCGGCGCCTCGACATCCCCGTGAACATCGCCTATGGGACGGCGCCCGATCAAGTGTTGAAGGTGCTCAGCGAGGTGGCCCACGGCCACCCCGATGTGGCTGCCGATCCGGCGCCCCAACCGTTGTTCCTGGGTTTCGGCGACAGCGCGCTCAGGTTCGAGCTTCGGGTGTGGACGGGTCGTCTTGACCGGCACGTCGCCATCAAGAGCGAGCTCGGCATCGCCGTCTACGCGGCACTTCGCGAGGCGGGAATGACGATCCCCTTTCCCCAACAGGAAATCCGCGTGTCCCCCCTGGAGGGGGCGGCGACCGCCCCCGCCAAACCTCCCCATTCGCGCGAGGGGTGACCCACACGTTATTCCTCTGCGCGCCCCTCCATCGCAGCTAGCCGGGCGGTGGCCTGAGCGCGGACGAACGCCACGTGCACGCGCCAGTCGTAGACGTCGTGCTGGCGTCCAGCCGGGAGCTTGTCGCACAGCGCCTGCGCCTCCCGTGACACCTCATCGAGCGACGCCAGGCCAGTGCGAAGCTCGCCGGGATCCCGGGCGGATTCGAGCCTCCGCTCGGCGCCGCGCAGGGCCCCGTAGAGGCGGCCGAAGCGGCGCTCGACCCGCCAGCCCACCACCGCGGGCAGAAAACGCACCAGAGGAATCCACAGGATCAGCGACACGACCAGGACGCGGAGGATCGGCATCCACCGGAGCAGCGGATAGGGCAGCGTACGGGAGAGAAAGGACTCGCCCTGGGTGAGGTAGACCTCCGCGGCTTCGTGCAGAGGCAGGTCGATGCCATCGCGCGTCGGGAAGCGGAGCGGCGGATCGAGCAGGCTGCTGCCCGGCGCGTGGATGGCCTGGGCCACTTTCAAGACTTGCTCGACCACCCGCGGGTGGAGGTCGGCCCGGCACACGAGCAACGCCGCCGGGGCCAGCAACATCGTGTCCTCCTGCGGCAGATTGCGGCGGAGATCGAAAAGTCCTTCGGGCAGGCGCACCGGCGTGAGGGCGGGGAACTTTCGCGCATACGCTGCGTCGCGGCGGAAGCTCAGGAGCCGGACGTCCGGGTGCGCCAGCAGGCCGGTCACGAGTGGATCGCCGGGGCCCGTCACGAAAAAGGCGGCCCGGAGCGGGCCTTGCTCGAGCTGCTGCCGGGCCGCCGAATTGGTCAGCCGTACGATGCCGGAGCCCGCGGGATCGATGCCGTGCTCCCGCAGGAGGGCCGTGGCGACGGCCTCGGTGCCGCTGCCGGGCAGGCCGACCGACACGCGCTGGCCGGCCAGCTCAGAGAGCGAGCGGAGGGTGGGCGCACCGCGGTGGAACACCCAGAGCGGCTCAAGATAGAGGGCGGCGATGCCGCGGAGCCGGGACGCCGGATCGGGGACGAGCCCAGACGTGCCGCTCTGCGCGAAGGCTACATCGGCCTCGCCCCGGAGCACGCGCTGCAGATTGTCCAGGGAGCCGCTGGTCGGGACCATCACGGTGTGGAGGCCGATGGCCCGGAGCCGCGCCACGTACTGCCCGCCGAACGTGTCGTACATCCCGCCGGGCTGCCCGGTGGCCAGCGTGATCTTCCGGGGCGGCGACGGCCCAGTGAAGAGAAAACCCAGCGCGACGGGCACCGCGATCAGGACGGCGGCGATGAGCCACCGCCGGCGGCGGTGGCGCATCCAGCGAAGGGCGCCAGGCAACGCAGGTCCTCTCGGCCTACCGGGTCAGCTCGGCCGAGTAGCGGAGGCCATCGCGATCGACGGCCTCCACCTTGAGCACGTGCTTGCCGCCCCGGTCGACCAGCCGGTAGGTGGCCGAGCCTTGCTCGGACGCCGAGGCCAGCGCTCCGTCCCTGAGCGTCAGCTGGCCGCGGCCCTGGAGGACCCCGATCGTGCGAGCGCTCGTGAACCGATAGGCGCCGTCCCCATCGACGGTGAGCTCGATGAGGTCCTCCCGCCGGCTCGCGGGCGACCGCGCCACGATTCCCGCCCACTTGCCCTTGACGACGTCGAAGCCGGTGATCGGCACGACGGTCTCGGCGGGCGGACCGGTCGGGGCCATCCCCGCACAGCCGGCGAGCACGGCGATCACCACGGCCACGAGGACGACCGGACCACCCATAGAGCCCTGTCCCTCCGTCCCCTATCAATACGACCTTTGGCCCATGCCGCTGCCCGCCCGCGCGCCGTACACTGCCGGCGTATGATCCCACTGCGGCAGGTCTTCAGGGCCCTGGCCCCGGCCGCGTTCCTGCTCTTCGTGGCCGCGGCCCCGCTGCCGGCCCAGCCCCCGCAATCCGACCAGAGCGCCGCGTCCGAGCGGGGCGCCCCGGCTCCCGCGACGCTCGTGGTCTGGAACCGCCCCATCGTAGTGTTCCGCGCGGTGGTCGGGCAAGTCCGCCCGGCCGACCGCGCCGCCATCGCCGAACGGCGCATCGAGGAGCTCCCCGGCGACGTGCGTCCCGAGGAGATCCGAGCCGAAGCGTCGACCATCGGTGCCTGGCGCGGCATGCTCATCTTGGTCCGCAACAATATCCTGTTCGGCGTCGTCGAGGGAGATCTCGACCCGACGACCAACGAGACAACGGCGAGCGTCGCCGCGCACGCCGTGGAGCAAGTGCGCTCCGTGCTCCAGGCCCGGGCCGAGCAGCGCCGCCTGCCCATGCTCCTCCGCGGCATGGCCCTGGCCCTCGGCGCGACAGTCCTCCTGATGCTGGTCGTGTGGGCGACGCGTCGCCTCGCGGAGTCTGTGCTGGGGCGGCTCGCCACGGTGACCCAGGCGCGGGCGATCCCGGTGCTCGGCCGAGACCTGTGGCCGATGGTGGACGCCTTTCGACGCGCGATGGTCCGTATCACCGCCCTGGCGGTGGGTCTCGTCGCCACCTACCTCTGGCTGGCCTTCGTCCTGAGCCAGTTCCCCTACACCCGGCCCTGGGCCCAGCATCTGGGCAACTACCTCGTCGGCCTGCTCTCGAAGTTCGGCACGAGCGTACTCCAAGCAATCCCCGGTCTGTTCGCGGTCGTCGTCATCTTCCTGTCCACCCGGTTCATCCTCCGCATCGTCGACATCTTCTTCCAACGCGTCGAGACCGGCGCTGTCCGGCCCCGCGGGTTGCAGCCGGACACCGCACGGGCCACCCGCCGGATCGTGACCATCCTGATCTGGATCTTCGCGCTCACTATCGCCTACGAGTACATCCCGGGATCGGAGACCGATGCCTTCAAGGCCGTCGGGATCTTCACCGGTCTCGTCGTCTCGCTCGGCTCCGCCGGCCTGATGAACCACCTCATGAGCGGGCTCGTCGTCGTGTACTCCCGCTCGCTGCGGCCGGGCGAGCTCGTCCAATCGGGGGACATCGTGGGGCGCGTCACCGAGGTCGGGCTGCTCTCGACCAAGCTCATCAGTCCGAAGCGCGAAGAGATCACGATCCCCAATGCCGTGCTGGCGGGAAGCACCGTGATCAACTACTCTCGGCTAGCCGGCGTGGACGGCGCGGTGATCTCGGCCACGGTGACGATCGGGTACGATCAGCCCTGGCGGCAGGTCCACGCCTTGCTCCTGCGCGCCGCCGAGCGCACCCTCGGCGTGCGCAAGGCTCCGCAACCATTCGTGCTCCAGCGAGCTCTGAACGACTTCTCCGTGCAGTACGAGCTCCGTGCCCATATCGAGCAGCCGGAAGAGCGGTTCCGGGTGCTCTCCGACCTGCACGCCCAGATCCAGGACGCCTTCAACGAGTTCGGCGTGCAGATCATGTCGCCGGCCTTCGAAGCTCAGCCCGAGCGCTCGATTGTGGTCCCCAAGTCCCAGTGGTATGCGGCGCCGGCCGCTCCCCCCAAGGACGCGCCGGGAGGCTCAACGTCGCGATGAGATTGCTGTTGAGCGTGGCCGCGGTGGCGATCCTGGCGGTGGGATGCCGCACGACGGATCCCTCGCCGCCCGCCTCGCTGATCGGCACCTCGTGGCGCGCCGAGGAGATCGATGGGCGCGCAGTCCTCGAGCGCGTGGAGTCCACCCTCACCTTCGACGGCGCCCAGCGAATCGTCGGCCAGGCCGCCTGCAACCGCTACTTCGGAGCGCTCGAGCTGGGTGAAGGCCGGATCAGGCTCAAGCCGGAAGGCACGACGCGTATGGCCTGCCCGCCGCCCGTCATGGAGCAGGAGAGCCGCTTCCTGGCCGCGCTCGGGGCCGCGACCGGCTTTCGACGCGAGGCCGGCAAGCTCCTGCTCCTCGACGACGGTGGCCGCGTGCGCGTGCGGCTGGCGCCACTGGGTCCCGGAGCGCAGGCTCCGCCGCCGGCCAGCTCCCCCACGGCACTGCGGGCCTACGCGTTCGACTGCGCCGGCGGGCCGAGTTTCGTCATGGCCCGGGCCGCGGCCAGCGCGGGAGCCAGCGAGGCGATCGACCTCGTGTTGCCTGACCGCCACCACCGGCTCCCCCGCCTACCCGCCGCCTCCGGCATCCGGCACGCCGACCGAGGCGTCTCCGTGTGGAACAAGGGACGCGAAGCTATCCTGGACCTCGACGGCCGCGTCTACCGGTGCCTGGAGAACCGGCCGCGCTCGATCCGCGAGGACGCCCGGGCCCGCGGCGTGGAGTTCCGCGCGTCGGGCAACGAGCCCGGCTGGACGTGGGAGCTCCTGCCCGACGGCATGGTCTTCGTCGGCGGGTACGGCACCCAGCGTGTGGCCACGCCCCGACCCTCGAGGCAGAGCAGTGCGACGCGGGGCGAGACGGTGCACGCGGCGGTCACCGAGACTCACCGCCTGACCGTGCGGATTCGCGACAACACCTGCGTGGACTCGATGAGCGGCGATCGCTATGCGTCCACCGTGGAGGTCGAGCTCGACGGCAAGGCGTACCGCGGCTGCGGCGACCCGCTGCGGTAAGATTCCTGCCGATCGAGTTGCGGAAGGGCCAGGCCTTCTTTGCCGAAGACGAAGGCCCCGAGGGCGCCGCGGGGCCGCTGATCAGGGACTGATCGCTCGCTTCGTGGCAAGCGCGAAGGCAACCAGGAGCGGATGAGGCCGGTCCGACGGCGACCGCAATTGCGGCAGGAACAGCGTGGCCAGGAAGAACGCGTGGTCGGGCAGTTCGATGATCCGGAGCTCTCCCTCATCCCCGAAACCCGACAGCCCGAGCCCGGCCTGCGACAGCGCGGGATGATAGGCGCGATCGACGCCGTAGTTGCAGCGAAACTCCTCCAGCGCCGTGGCGGCTCCCCAGATAGCGGCGGCCCGGGTGTCGGGAACGATGGTGACCCGCTCCGCTTTGCCGACCAGCGAGCAGGCCAGCGGCGTGACCACGAGCCGCTCCCCGTGGGGATTGGACTCGGCGTGATCGGCGCTCTCGAGCCCGAGAACGTTGCGCGCGAACTCGACGATCGCGTGCTGGAAGCCCCCTCAGGTCGCGACGAGCGGCACCCCCCGCTCCCGCGCGAACCGGATCGCGGCGAGGGCGCCCGCCATGCTGCGATAGGGACTGGCGGGCGCGATGAACAGCCCGGCGTAGCCAGCCAGCCTCCCGGCGGGATCGTGCGGCTGCACCTGCGGTGTCGGCACCCACTCGAACGGGAGCCCCAGGTGTGTGAGGGCCTGGTTCGTCGCCTGGTGGGTCAGCTCCCCGGGATCGAAGTCGCCCACCACCCCGATGGCCGCGTGTCCGGTGCTCATCGCCCCCCTCCCTCGCTCGGGCCGGAACCCACGATGGTCCGCAGCAGCTTAGTTCCCGGGCCCGGCCAGGGGCAAGACGCGACCTCGAGTGGGGCCGGGTCAGGCTGGCGCGGGCGACTAGCCCGAATGTGCCATCGCGGCCCAGGAGCCGCTGACCCCTGCCGGTGAGAGTACCCGCTACACCATTCGTTCGTCGTTTGGTATTGGCATTGCTTCCGCCTCCGGCGGGCGCATCTGCCGTCTGCGGCCCGAGGAGGCGTGGCTGACGTGACCCAGGCTGCTTCGCTCGCCATTCCCGCGCTCCTTCTTTCCATCGCCGCCGGGCTGGCAATGGCGGGCACGCTGCCGGACTGGCTGACCGCCGCCGTGGAGGTGGCGCCGTTTGCGGTGTTCGGGAGCGCGGCGGCACTCGGGATCCTGCTGCGCCGGGGCCGGCTCGTCCTCGGCATCATCACCCTCCTCCTCGCCGATCTCGCGCTGGTCCACTTCGGCGATCGCGCGGTCTTCAACGCGGTCGGGCTGCTCCTGCCCCTGAATCTCGCCACCATCGTCTGGCTCGGCGAGGCGAACATCGTCACGGCGCAGGGCGCCTTGCGGGTCGGCGTGATCCTGGCCCAGGCCGGCATCGTCGCCACGCTACGGCATCCCGAGCTGGCCGCCCTCGCCGAATCGCTCGAGCGACCTTTGGTAGGGGCGAACCTGGGCAGCTGGACAGCCCTGCCCCACCTCGTGCTGGTGGCGTTCATCGCCGGCCTGGGCGTGGTTCTGGCCCGGCTCGCCCTCAACGGCCGCGCGTTCCCTGCTAGCGTGGCCTGGGCGCTGGTCGCCGTGTTCCTCGCGCTGGACGGAGCCGGCGCCGAGCGGCCCGCGAACGTCTACTTCGTCACCGCCGGGCTGCTCCTCCTCGTCGGCGCGCTCATGGGCCCCTCACGTTACGCGTATCTCGACGATGTGACGGGCCTTCCCGGACGCCTGGCCCTCAACGACGCGCTCCGGCGGCTGCACCGGCGCTACCTGCTCGCCCCACCCTACGCGCTGGCTACCGTGGAGATCGACGAATTCCGGAGGTTCCGCGCCGAGCACGGATCCGACGCCTCCCGCCGCGTGCTGCGGCGCGTGGCCGAGGCCCTGACGAAGGTCGGGGGAAGGGGCCGTGTCTACTACTGCGAGGGCAGCACGTTCGCCGCCGTTTTCCGGCGGACCTCGGCGGAAGCGGCTGCCCGCCACCTCGACGTCGTCCGGCGCGCCATCGAGGTGGCGACCGTCGATGTGCGGGTGCCGGAGCGGCCGCGCCCGGGCACCCGGCCTGCCCGCGGGGCCGGCGTCGAATGGACGGTCGCGGTGACGATCAGCGGTGGCGTTGCCCAACCGGACCGGCGCGGCAGCGACCCCCACGAAGTCCTGCGCGCCGCCGGGCGCGCCCTGGACCGCGGCAAGCAGGCCGGTCTGAACCGCATCCTGGTGGCCTCCCCCGGGACCTGACACCGGGCGCACTATCGCCGGCCCCCGAGTGGTGCTAGACTTGGTGCCTCTCCAGCAGGCGCGCTGATGGCTAGGAACATCCAGCCCTGGCAGCACTGCCCACGATGCGAGGAGCCTGTCGAGCGGGGTGAGCTCGTCGTCTTCGATGCGGGAGACTTGCTGCACCTGCGGTGTTTTTCGGAATCGGGCGAGATCTCGGAAGTGGTGAGCGGGTTCCTGCGCCGTCACACGCCCGCGCACTTCTGTCATACCTGCCTCAGTGCGTTGTTGCACATTCCCTATGGGCACGCGCGAAAAGCGATCACGGTGCTCAGGGCTACTCCGGGCTTCTATATCGTCGTGGGAGACCGGTGCTCGGCGTGTCGGCAGGCGCGCGTGACGATCCAGTACGAAGTAGAGGCGAGCACCAGGCCCTGGGCCGCCTGAACCGGCGGGGGCCCGGAGTGGGGTCGGCCCTGTCGCCCGGGCGGCTCAGACGTGATTGCGCAGCATCAGCTCCCGGGGATGTGGATTCAAGTACACCTGCTCGGCCAGGTAGGTGACGCCGAGGCGCCGCACGTGGTGCCGGACGAGGGTGACGGGAACGATCAGCGGCACGAGACCGCGGCGATAGGAATCGATCAGCTCGACGAGCTCGGCGCGCTCGTCGGGTCCGAGGTCGCGCTTGAAGTAACCGGCAAGGTGCTGCAGGACGTTCGCGTGGCGGCCCCGCGTGGCGCGTACCGTCAGTCCCTCCATCAGGAGCCGGCCGTATTCGGCGACACGGTCGCGCGTGAACGCCCGTCCCGCCGCCGCCACCAGCCGCCCCAGACGGGCGTAGTGCGCGGGGGAATGGGCGAGCACCGCCAGCTTCTGAGTCGCGTGGAAGGCGACGAGGTCGCGGGGCCGTGGTTGCGATGACAGGAAGGCCCGCCAGCGTCCCATCGCGAACACCCGCTCGATGAAGCTCTCGCGGATGCCGGGGTCGCTCAGACGCCCTTCCTCCTCGACGGGCAGCATCGGCAAGCGCGCGGTCAGGGCGGCGGCGAACAGGCCCTGTCCGTCCGCGCTGGGGAGGCCGTTGTCCCGATACACGCGCACGCGGAAGAGACCGCAGGAGGGCGAGGCGCGCTTGAGGACGTACCCGTCCAGGTCCAGTCGCTCGAGCTCGCGGACTCGCTCCTCGGCGTAGCCACGCATGCGGCTGGTGAGATCCTCGCCGGTGGCCTCCTGCACGAGCCGTGGCGACTCGGGGCGTCCCGCCAGCCGCAGGGTCGGGCGGGGAACGCTCAGACCGATCTCGACCTCCGGGCAGACCGGCACCCACTCCACGTGACTGCCGAGGACGTCGGTGAGGAAGCTGTCGCGCTTGTGCCCGCCATCGTACCGGACGCTCTCGCCGAGGAGGCACGCCGACACCCCGAGGCGAATACGCTCGGGCTGGCGGCCCACGATCGGTGTCTGCGGCGAGGGGCCTGCCGTCGTCGTGCGGGCCATGGCGCTCAGCGACGCCGCCCGCGGAATGCCGCCGCGGCCGCGGCATGGTCCACGATCCGTTCCGGATACTCGAACCGCTTGCGCTCGGCGGCATCGAGCCGCCAGGGCTCATGCACGCGCGCGTCGGGAACCCCCTTCAGCTCGGGTACCCAGCGCCGGACGTAGTCACCCCCGGGATCGAAGCGCTGCGCCTGACGCACGGGATTGAAAACGCGGTTCGGCCGCGTGTCGTTGCCGGTGCCCGCCACCCACTGCCAGTTGCCGGCATTGTTGGCGATGTCACCGTCCACGAGCAGATCGAAGAAGTGCGCGGCGCCGAGCCGCCAGTCCAGGTAGAGATCCTTCACCAGGAAGGAGGCCGCCACCAGGCGGGCCCGGTTGTGCATCCAGCCCTCCTCGCGAAGCTGCCGCATACCGGCGTCGACCAGCGGGTAGCCAGTGTGGCCCGTCTTCCACGCGGCCAGCAAGGTTGCGTCGTCGCCCCAGCGGTCGTCCCGCGGGCGGTAGTCCTGGCGGGCGATGGCCGGAAATGCGGCTGTCACCTGGTGGTGGAAGTCGCGCCAGCAGAGCTGGCGGAGGAACGCCTCCCCACCCGGTCGATCCGCTACGCGGTGCGCCACCTCGACGGGCGAGAGGCAGCCGAAGTGCAGATACGGGCTCAGGCGCGAGGTGGCGCCGGCGGCGACATCGTCGTGGCGCTCGGGGTAGCGCGCGAGACCACCGCGCAGCCAGGCGTCGAAGCGGGCCCGCGCCGCCGACTCGCCGCCGGCGAGGACCGCGGGCGAGGGCGCGCTCGCGGTCAACTCCCGCAGCCCGGGGAGGCGACCGCGGTCGAGACGCCGGGGCAGGACGATGCGACGCGGCCGCGGCGCGAGCGACCGGAGCGGCTCTGCGCGCCACCGGTTCCAGTAAGGCGTGAACACACGGAAGTGGTCGCTGGCCACGGGTGCGAGGGCGCCTGGGTCGACAACTGTCACGCCGGTGAGGAACCGGAGCTTGAGCCCGCTCTCGGCGCAGGCAGCGGTCAGGCGTCGTTCGCGCCGCCGGGCGTGCGCGCTCACGTCGCTGCTCGCGAGGACGGTCCGGGCGCCCACCGATCGCGCCATCGCGAGGACTTCGCGGGCCGGATCGCCGCGGCGGACGACGAGTGCGCCGCCCAGCGCCCGCAACGAACCGTCGAGGTCGCCCAGAGACTTGAGGAGAAACCGGAGCCGGTTCGGGCACGCGAAGTCGCTGTTGAGCAGGGCCTCGTCGAGCACGAAGAGCGGGACCACGCGCTCGGCAACCCTGACCGCCTCCGCCAGCGCCGGATGGTCATGCACGCGGAGGTCGCGCGTGAACAGCACGACCGCCGCGGCGGGGCTACACTGCCTCGAGCCCATGACCCTCTCCGTGACCGGACCTTACTCCCGGGAGCAGGCGGAGCGCTACCTGCGGGAGACCGTGGTACGGCTGCGCCTGGCCTGCCCCCCGCGTCCCGGTGGCCTCTCGCCCTCTCCTCTGGTCCCTCAACCGCGACGACCTCGGGTCGAGCTCGACGCGGCAAAGCCCTCGGCGACACGGCGGATGCCCTCGAGCATCCGGCCGAACACGAACCGGTGTGCCGGCAGCACGACGTACCAGTAGGCGAGGCCGAGCAGGCCACGGGGCAGGAAGCGCGCGGTCTGGACGAGGCGGCAGCGGTCGGGACGTCCGGGCGACGACTCGACCGCGAATTCCAGGAGCGCATCGCCGGGCAACCGCATCTCCGCACGCAGTGCCAGCCACCGCCCCTGCTCGATGCCCGTCACCCGCCAGAAGTCGACGGCGTCGCCGAACGCCATCCGCTCGGCGTCCCGGCGCCCCCGCCGGAGTCCCGGTCCGCCGGTAAGACGGTCGAGGGCGCCGCGGAGCCGCCAGAGCCAGGGCGCGCTGTACCAGCCGGTCTCTCCGCCGATCCGTGATACGGCCGCGAACACGTCGGCCGGGCGCGCGACCACCTCGACCTCGCGCCGATCGCTGAAGACCGTGCCGCCCGCCCAGTCGGGATCGCCCGGAATCGGCCCGGCATCAAACCAGCCCGTCTCGACCTCGCGGTGGGCCACCTGCGCGAGAGCCACGCGGATCGCCTCGCGCACACCGAGCAGTCGCTGCGGCATCAGGCGCGCCGCCTCGTTGTCGCCACAGACCACCGGGTTCCGCAGTCCTTCGGCGAGCGGTCGGGCGATCTGGTGACTCACGGGGGTGACGAGCTGGATCCACCGCGAGCTCAGCCCAGGGGTGAGGACCGGCACGGGAATGACGACTCGCCGCCGCAGGCCACGCTCCTCGGCCATGATCCGCATGAGGTCCAGGTAGCTAACGACGTCCGGCCCGCCGATGTCCAGCGTCCGACCCACCGTCGAGGGCACGGACAGGCAGGCCACGAGGTAGGTCAGGACGTTGCTGATCGCGATCGGTTGCGACGCCGTCTTGACCCACCGCGGTGTCACCATGACCGGTAGCCGCTCGACGAGGTAGCGCAGGATCTCGAAGGAGGCTGAGCCAGAGCCGATGATCATCGCCGCGCGGAAGACGGTGACGGGCAGCGGTCCGGCGGCCAGGACGGCTTCCACATCCCGTCGAGACGCCAGGTGCTCGCTCAGTCCCTGTCCCCGCTCGCCGAGGCCCCCCAGGTAGATGATGCGGCCCACGCCGGTGCGCGCGGCGGCTGTCGTGAAGCGGTGTGCGAGTTGCCGGTCGGCCGCAGCGTAGCCGGCCCCCGTCGAGACCATCGAGTGTACGAGGTAGTAGGCGGCATGGCATCCATGCATCGCGGACACGGTCGCCTCCGTGTCGGTCAGATCCGACTCCACGATCTCGACGCGCGGGTCCCCCGCCCAGGGACGGGCGGCGAGCTTGGGCGCCGAGCGCGCGAGGCACCGCACACGGTGCCCGGCGTCGAGCAGGCGCGGCACCAGACGGCCACCGACGTATCCGGTGGCGCCCGTGACGAGCACCGGCGAATCTCTCATGTTCCTCCTGGGGTCCGAAGACCGCCCGCGATATCCGCCCGCTCGTCGTTGGTGGTGTGCCCGCCCCGCACGGGCCGGGGCGGGCCTGGTAGCGTCAATTCGGGATGATCACGGTGTCGATCACGTGGATGACGCCGTTCGAAGCGGCGATGTCGGTCCTGATCACGTTGGCGTTGTCGACCTTCACACCGTCCCTCGTGCTGATCTTCACGCTCTGACCCTGCACGGTCTTGGCGCGGTCCAGCTTCACCACATCGGCTGCCATGACCTTGCCGGGGACGACATGGTACGTGAGCACCTGGGTGAGCTTCGCTTCGTCGGCGAGCAGCGCATCCAGGGTGCCCGGCGGGAGCTTGGCGAAGGCTTCATCGGTCGGCGCGAACACCGTGTAGGGGCCGGGGCCCTTCAGGGTGTCGACGAGGCCAGCCACGGCGAGGGCCTTGGCCAGCGTTTTGAAGCTCCCGGCCTCGACCGCCGTGTCGACGATGTCCTTCTCGGACCCGGCGATGGTGGTCGTGGGGCTGACGCAGCCGGTGACGAGGGCCAGGGCCCCGACAGCGGCCGCGATACGTGGGAATCGACTGCGCTTCGTCATGTGCATCTCCTCTTTCTGCCCGATCGTTCGAGATCGGAACGTAGACTATATACTACTTATATTCACTGGTGTCAACTATGATCCACATGGCGTTCACGGCCATGTCGCCCATAATCGACAGCGCGTCGGCCCGAGGAGGACCCGTGGCGAGAGGACGTGACGAGCTGCACCGGCGATACCTGGAGGCGCTGGTCGGCGGTGATTCCGGGCGCGCCAACGCGATCGTGGAGCAGGCGCGCACGCAAGGGTGGAGCGTCGAGCAGATCTACCTGCACGTGCTCGCGCCCGCCCAGGCCGAGATCGGGGCGCGGTGGCGCGCGCGGCGGTTGTCGGTGGCCGACGAGCACCTGGCGACGGAGATCACGCTGGAGCAGATGGATCGGCTGCGCGAGCGCATCGCGCCGAAGCCGGTGCCCGGCCGTCACGCAGTGGTCGCCTGCGTCGAAGGCGAGGGCCATGCGATCGGCGCCCGCATGCTCGCCGACTTCCTGCTGATCGACGGCTGGGCCGTGGACTATCTGGGGGCCAACACACCGACCGCCGACCTTGTGGAGCTGGTGGCACGCCGGGACCCGGATCTCGTCGCGTTGTCGGTCACCCAACCCGAGCATCTACCCGCGGTGGCCGCCGCCGCGACGGCCCTTCGTCGGCTGTCGCCGCCGCCGAGAGTCATTGCCGGTGGCGCGGCGCTGCAGGGCCGGCCACGCGCGGCGGCGACCCTTGCCGTCGATGCCGTGGCTGCCGATGCGCTCAGCGGCATGCATGAGGCACGACGGGTGGTCGCCGGCGCGCCGACTTCGCAAGCGACGGGCAAGGACTATTTCCAGCGCCTGGGACAGCAAGTGCAGAAGCTACGCTCCAGCAAGGGCTGGACGCAGCAGCAGCTCGCGGCGGCCGCGGGTCTCGATCGCACGTACATCAGCGGTCTCGAGCGCGGCAAGCAAAATCCGACGGTCGGGGCTTTGCTGCGTCTGGCGCGCGCGCTCGAGGTGCCCCTCGATCGGCTCGTCATCCTCGGTGCCGAGGGCGCCGGCAACCCGCCGATAGTGCCCCCGGGGAGTCCGACCGACGCCGACGTCACCAGACGGCATGGACGCCGGCCGGCCGGTTGACGCGACGACCGGTCCGCATACACTAGCCGCTGTGACCGCCCGCCCCGACCTGGTCGGCGCCTCACCCCGTCGCAAGGAGGACCAGCCGCTCCTCGTCGGGGCGGGGCGCTTTCTCGACGATCTCACCCGTCCCGACCTCGTTCACCTGGGCGTCGTCCGCAGCATCCACGCCCACGCGCGTGTACTGCGCGTCGACGGGACCGCCGCGCGGACGCCGCCAGGCGTGATCGCCATGTGGAGCGCGCCCGACCTGCCGGAAGTCGCGCGCCCCATGCCGGCCGCGTTCGGCGCCGCCCGAAAGGGCCGGCCGTACACGGTGCCCGTGCTGGCAGGCGACGTCGCGCGCTGGGTGGGGCAGCCGATCGCCGTCGTCGTCGCTGACGATCCGTATCGCTTGGCGGATGCTGTCGAGGCCGTCCGCGTCGAGTATGAGCCGCTCCCGCCGGTCGCGTCGATCGAAGACGCGGTCAGGGCCGAGCGCCGCGTCCATCCCGACTGGCCGGACAACGCCGCGCTCGTCGCGCAGGCCGCGATCGGCGATCCTGAGCGCGCGCTCGCCGAGGCCGACCTGGTCCTCCACGAGCGACTCCGCCACCCGCGCCTGGCCGCGGTGCCAATCGAGACCCGTGGCGTCCTCGCCTACCCCGACGAGGACACGGGCGGGCTCGTGGTGTGGTCGTCGGCCCAGAACCCCTATCGCATCCGCGACGTCGTCGCGGGCGTGCTCGGCCTTCCCGCCGAGCGGGTCCGCGTGCGCATCCCCGATGTTGGCGGTGGCTTCGGGCCGAAGGGCTCGGTCTATCCGGAAGAACTTCTGGTGTCCGCGGCCGCCCTCCGTCTCGGGCGGCCGGTGAAGTGGGTCGAGACGCGGCGCGAGGACCTCGCCAGCACCGGTCACGACCGCGATCAGGTCCACGAGGTGCAGATCGGCTTCACGCGCGCGGGCTCGATCGTGGGGATCGCCGGCACCTTCTGGGCCGATGTCGGCGCGCTGCCAACCGAAGGCGACGGCCTCACCCTCAACACGGTGAACCACCTCCCCGGGCCTTATCGCGTCCGGCACTACCGCAACGCGGGGACAAGCGTCGTCACCAACAAGATGCTGAACGCCGCCTACCGCGCGGCGGGCCGCCCCGAGGCCGTCTTCGTGATGGAGCGGCTCATGGACCTCGGCGCCCGCCGGCTGGGACTCGATCCCGCCGACATCCGCCGTCGCAACCTGGTCCGTCCCGAGGACATGCCCTACCGGCCGGGTCTCAGCTACAAGGACGGCGTCCCCATCACCTACGACCCTGGTGATTTCCCGGCGGCCTTCGAACACGCGCTCGCGCTCTTCGGCTACAAGGACTGGCGGGCGCGCCAGCGCGCGCAGGCGGCGAGCCTTCGCCGGGTCGGGATCGGGCTCGCCTGCTACGCGCAGGGCACCGGACTCGGCCCCTACGAGGGAGCGACGGTGCGGGTCGACCCCAGTGGCAAGGTCTACGTCGTGATCGGGGTGGCGGCCCAGGGTCAGGGCCACGCGACGACGCTCGCGCAGATCGCCGCCCAGGAGCTGGGCGCGCGCTTCGAGGACGTGGCCGTCACCGCCGGCGACACATCGACGTTCCCCTTCGGGATGGGGACCGGCGGTAGCCGCGTCATGGCCAACGCCGGTCCCGCCGTCGCGCGAACCGCCCGCGAGGTCCGGGCGCGGGCGGCCCGCGTGGCCGCCGAGATGCTCGAGTGCGCGCCGGAGGACATCCGGATCGAGGACGGACGTGCCCACGTCGCGGGAATGCCGGATCGGGCGGTCAGCCTGGGCCGTGTGGCGCACCTCGCGATGCGTTCCAAGTCGACCAAGGCCGCGGGCGAGCCGGGGCTGAACGCGTGCACGTACTTCTACCCGGAGACGGTCACCTGGGCCTTCGGGACACACGCCGCCGCCGTCGAGGTGGACGTCGAGACGTGCGCGATCCGCCTGCTCGCCTACGCCGTTGTCCACGACCCCGGGCGCGCCATCAACCCGACCATCGTCGAGGGCCAGCTCCACGGCGGGGCGGCCCAGGGCATCGGGGCCGGGCTCCTGGAAGAGGTCGTCTACGACGCCGACGCCCAGCTCCTCACCGGCAGCCTCATGGACTACGCGATCCCCCGCGCCGACGAGCTCCCGTCGTTCGCGGTTGCCCTCGACGAGCACGCCTCGGTCATCAACGACCTCGGGGTCAAGGGCGTGGGCGAGAGCGGCGCCATCCCGGGCGCGGCCGCCATCGCCAACGCCGTCGAGGACGCCGTCGCCGATCTCGGCGTGGTGATCGGCCAAGCCCCCGTCACGCCCCCGCGACTGTTCGCGCTCCTCGAGGCGACGCGCCACCCGCGATAAAGCGGATCACAGCTCGACCTGCATGCCCAGCTCGAGCACGCGGTCGGGCGGGATGGCGAAGAAGTCCGTGGCTGAGCGCGCGTTGCGCAGCATAAAGCCGAAGAGGAGCTTGCGCCACTTCATCATGGGCGCTGGCCCCGTGGGCAGCAGGTGGGGACGACCGAGGTAGTAGCTGACGGTGTCCGGCAGCGCACGCAGACCGTAGTTGCAGCAGCGGGCGACGATGTCCGGCACACGGGGCGTCTCCATGAAGCCGTAATGGGCGGTCACCCGATAGAAGCCGTGCGAGAGCGGCTCGACCCTCATACGCTCGCTCCCCGACACCTCGGGCACGTCCTCGGTCGTCACCGAGAGGATGATCACCTCCTCGTGCAACGCCTTGTTGTGCCGCAGGTGATACAGGAGGACCTCGGGCGTGCCCTCGACATGCGCGGTGAGGAAGACGGCCGTCCCCGGCACGCGGGGGGGATCGAGCCGCCGCATCTCGGCGAAGAAGCGGTCGAAGGGCACGGAGGCGCGCGACATCGCGCCCCCGAGCAGCGTCGCGCCCCGCCGCCACGTCGTCATGAGGACGAACCCGCCCACGGCCAGGACGATGGGGACCCAGCCCCCGTGGGCCATTTTGACCAGGTTCGCGCCGAGGAACGCCAGGTCGATCGCCACGAAGCCGCCGCAGGCAAGACCGGCGGCGAGTGGCGACCAGCGCCACCGCTCGCGAGCCACGACGTAGAGGAGGGCGGTGGTGATGGCCATCGTGCCG
This sequence comes from Candidatus Methylomirabilota bacterium, assembly GCA_035457825.1. Classification (GTDB taxonomy): domain Bacteria; phylum Methylomirabilota; class Methylomirabilia; order Rokubacteriales; family CSP1-6; genus 40CM-4-69-5. The sequence continues at coordinate 31,340 of DATIAY010000037.1, read as the reverse complement.
GTGACGGCAATGCCGTACGCGGCAGCAAGCCCGGTCGACGATCGGAAGCCGAGCACGAGGAGCACACAGCCTACCATCAGGGCGGCGTTGACCTCCGGGACGTAGATCTGGCCGGCCTCCCAGCGCGACGTGTGCCGGACGGTCAGCCGCGGGCAGTAGCCGAGCTGGATGCTCTGGTGCGCGAGCGAGAACGCGCCGGAGATGAGCGCCTGCGACGCGACGATCGCGGCCAGCGTCGCCAGCACGACGAGCGGGGAGAGCAGGACGCGGGGCGCCAGCAGGTAGAATGGGTTGTTCGCCGCCTCCGGGATGCGCAGGACCAGCGCCCCCTGGCCGAAATAGTTGAGTAGCAGCGCAGGCAGCACGAGCGCGAACCACGCGCCGCGGATGGGACGGCGGCCGAAGTGGCCCATATCGGCGTAGAGCGCCTCGGCGCCGGTGACGGTGAGCACGACGGCGCCCAGCGCGAGGAACGCGTGACGGCCGTGCGAGACGAAGAGCTGGACGGCATGCCAGGGGTTCAGCGCCGCCAGCACCCCGGGGTTGTGCGCCAACTCGGCGGTGCCGAGGGCGCCGATCGCGAGGAACCAGGCGAGCATGATGGGCGCGAAGATGCCGCCGACCCTCGCGGTGCCACGCTTCTGGAAGACGAAGAGCGCGACCAGGATGGCGACGGTTGCCGGCACCACGTACGGCTCGAACACCGGCGCCACCACCTCGAGACCCTCGGCGGCGCTCAGCACCGAGATCGCCGGCGTGATGACGCCGTCTCCGTAGAGCAGAGCGGCACCGAAGAGCCCGAGGCCCATCAGCCCGGCGCGTGCCGGCGCCGGGCGCCGCGTCGGCGCAATCAGGGCGAGCAGCGCCAGGATGCCCCCCTCGCCCCGGTTGTCGGCCCTCATGATCAGCGCGATGTATTTCACGCTGACCACGAGGATGAGCGCCCAGACGATCAGCGAGAGCACGCCATGCACGACGGCCGGTGTCACCGGCAGCCCGTACTCCGGGTTGAACGCCTCGCGGAAGGCGTAGAGCGGGCTGGTGCCGATGTCACCGTAGACGACGCCGAGGGCGGCGAGCGACAGCGCGGCGAGCCGCCCGCCGGTTGCGGGCGGAGCCTCGTGGGGGCGCGGGCGGCGGGACACTAACAGCGGCGGCAGGCGCTTGGGAATCTCACCGCGCCACGACAGTTGTCGGCGCGCCATCAAGCAACCGCACCTCCTGCCGCGGGAGCGGCACGCCGATTCCTGCCGTCCCGAAGCGCTCCACCAGCGCCTCGTAGAGCTCAGCCTCGGCCGGCACCACATCGGGCACCCGCACCCAGGGGTGAACGCCAAGCCTGACCCCAAGGGGCTCAATCTGCGCGACGCCCACCACGGGCACGGGATCCTTGAGCAGGCGGGGATTGGCGACGATCACTTCTCGGGCCACAGCGAGCGCCCCCGGAAGGGCGGTCCCGTGGGGCACGACCACGCTGAGGTGCAGCTGGCGCATCGTTCCGAAGTTGTGCAGGATCTCGCCCACGATCTTGCGATTCGGAATGATGATGCGCGACCGATCGGGATGCACGAGCGTCGTAGAAAAGAGCTCGATCGTGGCCACGTCGCCCCGGACACCCACGATCTCGATGTGCTCGCCCACGCGGAAGGGCTTCGTAAAGATGATGGTCAGCCCCGCGACCAGGTTGCCGAGCACCCCCTGCAGCGCGATGCCGACGCCGAGGCCCGCCACGCCGATGCCGGCCACCAGAGGAGCGATCTGAAAGCCGAACTTGTCCAAGGCAATCACCAGCGCGAAGAGGAGCACGATGAGCCGGACCACGCGGACGATCAGCCGGCTCAGGGGTGGCTCCAGCGCCAGGCGCTGCAGGGGCCGCTCGGCCAGGTTGCCCACCCACCAGGCGACCAGGAATCCGACCCCCAGGATCACCAGCGCGCCGAGCACCTGAAACCCGTAGCGGATCGCGAGATCGATGATCAGCTCTTGCACAGGCATAGGACTCCCTCCCTGGTCGTTGCGGTCACGCGGGCACGACGGGCGCGAACCCGCGCGATCACCGCTTGCCGAACACCTCCTTGAGGAGATCGGTGGTGCGGGCCGCCGGGTTGATGCGAATCTGCCGCTCCTGCTCCCCAAGCACGTGGAAGAGGCCGTCGAGCCCCTTGCCCGTTACGTAGCCGTCGAGATCGAAGGTCTGGGTCTTGACGAAGGGGATGGCCTCGAAGCGCTCGACGAGCGCCTTGTACTGGCGGGTCACGCCCACCTCGTCCATGGATCGGTCGATCACAGGCTTGAAAGCGGCCGTCAACTTGTCCGTGGTCTTGGTTTTGAAGAAGTCCGTTGCGGCGGTCTCCCCACCGTTGAGAATCTTCCGGGCATCGTCGAAGGTCATCTCGCCAATGGCATCGAGGAAGATCTGCTTGGCGGCGGGGGCCGCCCGCTCGGCCGCCCGGTTCATGCTCAGCACGAACTCGTCCACCTGGGGGCCATAGCCGATCGCCCGCAGGCCGGTCTCGAGGCTCTTGAGCTTCTCGGGCATCAGGATCTTGATGGCCTGGTTACCGAGGTAGCCGTCCACCTTCCCGGTGAGCGTGACCGAGTTGTCGGTGGCGACCTGCAGCGCCTCCTTCAGTGCCATACCAATCTTGGCGTCAGAGAGCGTGCCCGACTGTCCCAGGCCGAGGCCCTTAAGAATCGAGTCCAGCTGCGCCCACGCGGGCCCGGTCACGAACATAAGGCTGACGAGCCCAACGAGGACCCTGCTGATCATGGAATTTCCTCCGCCGGGACTTCGAATCGATCGGGCGGGCTTGAAGCAGACACAGGCGCTACTGTAGCACTTGGTCCGAGCTCAGCCGCAGCGAGAGTGGGATGGTCAGCCCCAGGGCCTTGAGCCCGAGAGCCCTGGTGGTCGTGGAGGGGCTCGAGGCCTCGCGAGATCCTCAGACCAGAGGCATGCGGAAGTCGCGAATCTCCTCCTCCGGCGCATCCAGGCAGCGCTGGGCGCAGCCCTTATGGCGGGGCCAGAGGGTGCAATCGGCAACCCGCCGGAGCGAGCGGCATCCGATCGCCTCGGCCAGGCCAGCGCGCCGGATGAGCACGCCGGCGCCCAGGCCGATCAGGGGACAGCGCACCAGCTTCTGGCGCCGGAAATGCCGGCGTGCCGCGACGCCCGCCGGAATCATCACGTAACAGACAGCCAACAGCGCGATGCTCGTCACGACCAACCATCCGTCCATTCCCCACTCCCTCCCAGCAACGAGGCCCGGGGCGGAATATCCGCCAACCGGGCCTCTCAGCGCCGGGAACTACCCGACGCGTCCCGGCACTCGCCGGGACTTTGGTCCTGCCTCGACTTCACGCGGTCCCCGGCGCGTTACCCGGTGGCCGCGCCTTCGCTATCGGGTGGGGTCATTCTCACCTCCTCGACTCCGTCCTCTGGGACCTTGGCCTCCCTCGTTATTCAATAGCGCCGTCTCGCTTCGATGACAATGAGACCGTGGGTCCAATTTTGTGGGTTCATCACCCCATTCCATCTCTGGTCTCCCCCACGCTCTGGACCGTTTATCCCAGAGAATTGATCCCCCCGCCGGATGCCCCCAGCCTCCCGTGTGCGGTATAGAGGATGCCGTGCGCCTGACCCGCAAGGGGGACTACGCCGCTCGCATCGTCGTTGACCCGGCCGCGCGCCCTGCGGTCGTCATGGTGGCGCGCGTGGTTTTCCCGCATGTCCGGTCCCTTTCTCCGCCGGTGCTCCCCGGGTCGGCCTGAGCCCATGCAGCGGGCCCAACGGTCGGTGCTGTGGGAGGGTGTGGTCGCCGGGCTCATCGGCGCCGCGACCGTCGCTCTCTGGTTTCTGATCTACGATGCCTGGCGGGGCCAACCGCTTCTCACGCCGACGCTGCTCGGGACGGCTATCTTCTACGGCGAGAGCGGTCCCGCTGGCGTCCAGATCGCGGCCGGGCCCGTCATCGGCTACACGATCGTTCACGTGCTCGCCTTCATCGGGTTCGGCCTCGTCGCGGCGTGCATGATGGTGGCGAGCGAGCGCGAGCCCGCGATCTTCATCGCCTTCGTTACGCTCTTCGGGGTATTCGAGGTGTTCTTCTTCGTGGCTCTAAGAACGCTGAGCCAGGAGGTGCTCGGGGGCCTCGGGTGGTGGGCCATCTTGACCGGGAATTTCCTGGCCGCAATCGGGATGCTCTGGTTCCTCGTGCGCGGTCATCCGGAGCTGCCCTCGGCTCTCGTCGGGTCGTCGGGACCCGTTCTCCGCGAGGGCGTGGTGGCCGGTGTAGTAGGGGCGGTGGTGGTGGCCTTCTGGTTCCTCATCCTCGACGCGGTGCGGGGCGACCCGCTGCGCACACCACGGTTCCTCGGGACCGCGATGCTCAGGCAGGACGACCCCGTGGGCGCGGTCGTCTCGTACACCATCGTTCACGCGCTCGTCTTCATCCTCTTCGGGATTGCCGGTGCGTTCCTCCTGGCCGGCGCCGAACAGCGACCGGTGTTTCTCTTTCCCTTCGTCATGCTCTACCTCGCGTTCGAGTTCTTCTTCTTCGCCGTCATGCTGATTCTCGCGAGGTGGGTCCTCGACGAGCTCCCAGGCTGGGCGGTCGTGCTGGGCAACCTCCTGGCCGGGGCGGCGATGCTGACCTACTACTTCCAGACACACCGTTCGCTGGCCGGTCGGGTCGCGCAGGGCCTGGCCGAGGAACCGTAAGCGGGCTGGCTCGATGCTGACCCTTCCGGCTGCGCGGGAGATCTGCTCATGCTGAACTGGCTCGGCTGGTTACCGGAGAATGTCTCCACGTACGGCGCCGACGTCGACGCCATCATCGCGCTCATCTGGTACACCACGGTCGTCTGGTTCGTCCTGACCTTCGGGGCGATTGGGCTCCTTCTCGTCCTCTACCGCCGGCGCGCCGGGCGGCGGGCCGCCTACGTCAAGGGCGAGCGCCTGCGCGAGGCGCTCTGGGTGCTCGTGCCCGTCGCGGTGGTCCTGATCATCGACCTCTGGCTCGACTTCCGCGGGGCGCCGGTGTGGGCCAAGGTGAAGCTCGAGCGGCCACCTGCCGCGCTGAGCATCCAGGTGACGGGCAAGCAGTTCAACTGGGAGGTCGTCTACCCGGGCCCGGACGGTAAGTTCGGCACCGCGGACGACAAGCTCTTTCTCGATGAGCTCCACGTTCCAGTAAACCGGCCCGTCCGGGTCGTGCTCAAGTCCAGGGACGTCATCCACAGCTTCTTCCTGCCGAACTTCCGGCTCAAGCAGGACATGGTGCCCGGCCGCGAGATCGAGGGCTGGTTTCAGGCGACGAAGCCCGGCCGGTTCGAGCTGCCCTGCGCCGAGCTCTGCGGCTTCGGCCACTCGGGCATGAAGGGCTATCTCTACGTGCATCCGGAGGGGGAGTACCACCGGTGGGTCAAGGAGCAATGGTCATGATAATGGCCACTGCCGAGCACGTCGAGCACGGCTTCTGGACGACGTACATCTTCTCGACCGACCACAAGACGATCGCCAAGCAGTACCTTGCCCAGGGCCTTTTCTGGACCCTGGTGGGCGGGCTGCTCGCGGGCGCCATGCGCTGGCAGCTCGCGTGGCCGGACACGCCGATCCCGCTCATGGGGGAGATCGGCCCCGAAGTCTACAACACGCTCGTGACGATGCACGGCACCATCATGGTGTTCTTCGTCGCGATGCCGATTCTCCTCGGCGCCTTCGGCAATTTCCTGATCCCTCTCATGATAGGCGCCCGCGACATGGTCTTCCCGCGGCTGAACATGCTCTCGGTCTGGACATTCGCACTGGCGTCGCTGGTCATGCTGGCCTCGTTCCTCGTCCCCGGCGGCGCTGCATCGGCTGGCTGGACGGGCTATCCGCCGCTCTCGGCCAAGGCCGCCTACACGGGGGTGCACTGGGGCCTCAACCTTTGGATCCTGGGCCTTGCGCTCGAGTTCGCCTCGTTTTTGATGGGCGGGATCAACTACCTCACGACGGTGATCGCGCTGAGGGCGCCGGGGATGACGCTCACGCGCGTGCCGCTGGCCGTGTGGCAGCAGCTCGCGGCCGCGACCCTCTTCCTCCTGTCGGTCGGGCCGCTCATCGGCGGCGCCGTCATGCTGCTCCTGGACCGCACCCTCGACACCGGCTTCTACTCTCCCGATCTCGGCGGCGATCCGCTGCTCTGGCAGCACCTCTTCTGGTTCTTCGGCCACCCCGAGGTATACGTGGTGCTGCTGCCGGCCCTCGGGTTCGTGCTGGAGGTGCTGCCGGTCTTCTCCCGCAAACCCATCTTCGGCTATCGATGGATCATCGGGGCGACGGTGGTTGCCGCGGCGCTTTCCTTCATCGTGTGGGCGCACCACATGTTCATCTCCGGCATGGATCCCCGTCTGGCGATGCCGTTCAGTGTGACGACGATCCTGATTTCGGTCCCTTTCGCCTACGTGGTCTTCGCGATGATCGCCACGCTCTGGCGCGGATCCATCCGGTTCGACGTGCCGATGCTGTGGGCGCTGGGCTTCCTGACCATGTTCATCGTCGGCGGCCTGACCGGGATCTTCAACGGCTCCGCCCCGGCCGACCTCTACGTCAGCAGGACCTACTTCGTCGTCGCGCACTTCCACTACACGCTGTTCAGCGCGGTGGTCTTCGGTGGTTTCGCCGGCGTCTACTACTGGTTCCCAAAGATGTTCGGGCGGATGCTGAACGGCCCCCTGGGCCACCTGCACTTCTGGCTCACGCTGATCTTCTTCAACGTCACGTTCTTCCCCATGCACCACATCGGGCTCGCGGGCATGGTGCGGCGGATCGCCAACCCTCTCCAGTACGACGGGCTGGTGCCCCACCAGTGGCTCAACGTCCTCGCGACCTACGGTGCGCTCTGCCTGCTGGCCGCCCAGATCCCGTTCGTGATCAGCATCCTGTGGTCGTGGTTGGCGGGTAAGCCGGCGCCCAGGAACCCGTGGAACGCCGCGAGCCTGGAGTGGGCCGCCCCCTCGCCCCCGCCGCACCTCAACTGGGGACCGAGCGTGCCCAGGGTCTACCGTGGAGCCTACGAGTACAGCGTGCCGGGCGAGCGCGAAGACTGGTTGCCCCAGGACCTGGCCCCGATCGCGCGGCCTTGACAGGAGAGCGGCGGATGATGGCACATCTCGAGGCCGAGGGAATTCCCGGCGGCATCACGGCCGGAAAGGTCGCGGTGTGGTGGTTCCTCGCCTCCGAGATCATGGTGTTCGGCGGGCTCATCACCAGCTACATCGTGTTCCGCCTCGGAGGATCGGGCTGGGCGGAGGCCTCGCACCACCTGAGCATGACCCTCGCCGCGACCAACACGCTCGTGCTACTGACCTCGAGCTACACCATCGTCCAGGCCTTCGTTGCCGCCGAGCGCGGGGGCGCCACCGCACTGCGGATGTACCTGGGCCTCACGATCCTCGGTGGCCTCATCTTCCTCGGCATCAAGGCCGTCGAGTACACGACGGAGATCCGAGCCGGGTTCACACCCGACGCTGGAATCTTCTGGTCGTTCTACTACACGATGACGGGCCTGCACGCGCTGCACGTGCTGGGTGGGATCGTCGTCAACGGCGTCGTCCTCGTCACCGAGGGCCGGGGGGTCAAGAACCCGCACCGCGTCGAGCTGGCTGGACTCTACTGGCACTTCGTGGACGTGGTCTGGATCTTTCTCTTCCCGCTGCTCTACCTGGCTTGAGGAGACTGCGATGACGTCCGGCAAGACCCATCCGAACTACACCGCGATCTGGCTCTGGCTGATGGCGCTGGTGGGCCTGGCCGTGGCCGCCAGCTTCCTGCCGGGCGGGCGGACGTTTGCCGTGCTGGTGATCTTCGCGACGGCCTTTGTCAAGGCAATCCTCGTGGCGGCGAACTTCATGCACCTCCGCTTCGAGCCGGCGCTGATCTACGCCCTCGTGCTGATCCCGCTCCTGTTTCTTGTTGTGCTGGCGACGGCGCTGCTGCCGGACTTCGTGTGGCATTCCCTGGCCCGTTGAGGGACGCGATCGCGCCCGTGATGCGCGAATCGCGACGCCGGCCGCCCGCGCTCCTGGTCCCGGCGGACGGCTGGGGCCGCCCGCGGTTCCCGACGAAGGGCGACGGTCTCGGCGATGGCCCTGCCTCCGAATCGTCGATCCCGGCGCCAGTTCTCGGAACCCTGTTCCTGATCGCCGGTGATGTCATGCTGTTCGCCGGCCTGCTCTTCGTATTCTGGGTGCTGCGGCTCGCCGCGCCCGTCTGGCCACCCCCGCTCCAGCCGCGGCTGCCCGTGGCCCTTACCGCGGTCAACACGCTGGTGCTGCTGGCCTCGAGCGGCGCCGTCGTCGCCGCGCTGCGGGCCCGCCGGCGCCGCGATCAGGCCGGCCTCAGGCGCGGCCTCGCCCTGGGCGCCCTGCTGGGCGGGCTCTTCCTCGCCATCCAGGGCTACGAGTGGGTCAGACTGATCGGCTTCGGGCTCACCGCTAACTCGGGGATCTACGGCGCGATCTTCTACGTGCTGATCGGCACGCACGCCGTGCACGTGCTGGCCGCGCTCGCCTGGCTGGCCGCGACGGTGGGGCGGGGACGCGGCGCCGGCCTCGGGCCCGACGCGGCGGCGCGGCTCGAGGCGTGCGCGCTCTACTGGTACTTCGTCGTCGCGCTCTGGCCGGTGCTCTACGTGTCCGTGTATTTGCTATGAGCGGCCGCAACGTGGCGCGACCGGGCCGGGGCTCGCGAGGGTTCAGCTGAGCTCAGCCTGCCGCCAACTGTCCGGCCCGCCGGCGGCGAAGGCGACGAGGGCGCGGTGCGTCAACTGGTCGGCGCAAAAGATGCGATCGAAGACCGTCTCGACGGCCACACCGAGATGCCCAAACACCCGAGCGAAGTCGGCAAGGCGGTCTCCCCTCGCCGACGCGGGCAGCAGGCCCCGCCGGAGGAGGCGGCCGTCCACCCAGGCGTCCCACAGCAGCCGGTAGTTGTCCCGGACCACGCGCCCGCGGGGACCTTCGCCCACGCTGGCCGGAAGCGTGGCCTCGTAGCCGAACCCCGGATCGAGCATATCGGCGATGTGCTGCAATTCGCGCCGCAGCAGGCGCCAGAGCCGTCCCGGGACCGCGATCGCTTCCGGCGTCACCCGTACCAGCAGCGTCGGACGGACGTCGGCGCCGACCAGGAGATCGGCGGCCTCGTCCCGCGCCCGGGCCCCGGCCACCAGCCAGCGACCGCAACTGGCGGCGATCGCGGGCTGTTCGGCGAGGGCACGCCGGAAGGGCTGATCGAGCGCGAGACGGGCGAACCAGCGCGCGTGATGGGCGTCGAACGCGGCCTCGCGCGCCTCGAGGTCGAGGATCTCGTAGAGCCGATCGCGCTCGGCGTGGAACTCGCCCTCCACAGCGTGCCCGCGGCTCGCTGTGAGCACGGCGGCCTCGACGAGCCGCGGATCGAACTCGGGATCGAGCCGGTTCCCGCTCACGCGCCCGGCTCGGCGACGACCGGCCCGCACGCCGCCGGCGTATCGTCGGGTTCCGCCGAGCGCAGGCGCAGGAAACCCGGTCCGGCGACGACGCCGGCGCGGGCACACTCGGCGCCGACGAAGGTAGCGAGGAGGCGGCCGAGGGCGCCATAGAAGCCCCCGGAGTCGAGCCGAACGAGCCTGCTTCCGAAGGCCGGGGCCCAGCGGCCCAGATGGTCGCGGAGGAACAGCCGGGCGGCGCGGGCGGTGGCCTCCCCCATGGCCTGGTCGCCGAGCGCGAGCGCCCGAGCCTCCTTTCGCGCGAGCACGAGGAGGAACTCGCACTCGCAGGCGATGTGGTCCGGGCGCTCGCGGGCCCGGGCGTCGAGGCGGAGAGCGAAGGCCCGGAAGAAGCCGCCCAGGTCGCTCATCTCCCGCTGGGGGGCCCACAGGGAGTCCTCGCCGTATTCCGTCTCGTAGGGCGGCGCCGCGCCCCGCGCCGTATGACCGAAGAGCTGATCATAGACGAGGCCGAGCCCCGCCACCGTCGCCGGCGGCTCGACGGCGAGCGCCCGGGCGAGCGGTGCCAGGCGGTCCCCGTCCGCGACGGGGTCGAGGCCGGCGGCCACGTCGGCCAGTGCCCGGGCCCCCTCGCGCGAGGCCAGTCGCGCCACCGTCTCCGCCGTGGGAGATCGGAATCCCAGAGCCAGCGCCTCCCACATCGCGCTCCGGGCCAGGGCCAGATCGTCCGGGGCGAGCGCGGCGCGTTCAGATGGAGTTGGCATGCTTGCTCCCGCGAACGTGGATGGGCTCCTCGACCGTTGTCCGAAACAGCTCCTTGCCGTCCCGGCCATAGGCGATCACCGTGTCATTGAAGAGCGTGATTTTGCGACCGCGCAGCGTTCCCTCGTAAGTCTTGGGCCCCTCGACGATCTCGTACCCGAAGATCATCCGGTTCGACCGGCGGAAGAGCTGCAGCACCGCCAGGAGCTCCCGGTCGGGATTCTCGTAGCGCTCGATGGCCTGGTCCACGCCGGGACCGAACATCTGGCGAAGGTACGGCCGCGGCACCCACCGGGGCGGGATGTAGTAACCGTTGGGTTCGGTGCCGAACTGCGGGTAGAGCGGGAGCGCCACCCTGGCGACGTGCACGAGGTAGTAGAGGGGATGCCGCCGGTCCTCGGCCCAGGTCCCGTCGGGGTTGAGCTTCACCAAACCCTGCATCCGGATCTGGCCGATGCACGCCGTCATGCAGCGCGTCTCCAGCGGCACGCCTTTGCTCTCGGGATCCTTGCCCTCGATCCGCGGGTAGCAGGCGATGCACTTTTCCGATACCCGCGTGTTGCCCCGGTACATCGACTTCTTGTAGGGACAGGCTTCCACGCACTTGCGATAGCCCCGGCACTCGGCCTGGTCGATGAGCACGATGCCGTCCTCGGGCCGCTTGTAGATCGCCTTGCGCGGGCACGCGGCCAGGCAGGCCGGATACTGACAGTGGTTGCAGATACGGGCCAGGTAGAAAAACCACGTCTTGTGCTCGGGCAGCGCCTCGCCCGTCTTGTGGTACTCACCGGGCACTCCCCGCGTACCCACCGGGTTGTCTTCATAGATATTGGGCGAGTTCCACTCCTCGTCCGTGGGCAGGTAGCCGAGCACGCGGGCGCTATCGGGCGTCAGCATGCGCTCGGCCTCGAAGATCGTCCGGCCCGCGAAGCGACCCCAGGGGCCCCGGCGGTCGTCGGTCAGCGGGCCCGTCCAGGAGGTGCCGTCGGGATTCGCGCGGTCGAGCAGCTGGAGGATCTTGGCATCCCAGAACATCGGGTAGCCGCCATAGGGCTTGGTCTCCACGTTTGCCCACCACATGTGCTCCTGGCCCTTGGAGAAAGTCCAGGTGGACTTGCAGGCCATCGTGCAGCTCTGGCAGGCGATGCACCGGTTGATGTTGAACACGAAGGCGAACTGCCGCTCGGGGTACGCCGCGTCGTAGGGAAAGGCCATCTCGCGACCAAGGTGCCAGTTGTGGACGCGTGCCATCGCTAGTCCCCCCGCCCGTGGTGGCCGAAGACCCGCACGCACTCCTCGATCATGGCGACGATCTCGGGCTCGCCCAGCCGCTGGAGCGTCTGGTGGGCCCCGGCGTAGAAGGGCGACCGGAACAGCCGAAGGATGTGCGGGACGTCGAAGCCCATGCGCGCGAACTCCTCGGCGAAGACCCACGCCATGTCGCGCGTGGCGTCAGCCGCGGCCGGCAGCGCGACCCCGACGAGGACGGTGGGATCCGTCGGATCTGGATCGGCGAACGGCATGGTCAGGTCCTCCGGTAGAGATTGCCGGCAAGATAGCGCTTCATGAAATCGTTCTCGTTGTCGGGCGTGAACCCCGTCGTGGCCGGGGCCCACACGCCCTTGCCCCCGAGGCCACCGTCCTCGGCCCGGGTGATCTTGACGAGCGTCTCCTTGGGCACCGTGTTGAGGGCGTGGTTGTCGGCCTCGCCGCCGAAGATGAAGCTCATGGAGACCTTGGCCTTGTGGAACAGGGTGTCAGTCTGATGCATCGGCATGTGCCAGTTGCGCGTGACCGATTGCTGCGAGCCGTAGCGGAGGTTGGCCTGGTACCCGGTGTTCGCGGACAGCGCGCGCCCGTCGGGGCGGGTCTCGTGGGCTCGGACGCTCTTCTCGGTGGCGATGAAGGGCGCGTGCTTCATCATCACGCAGCTGTAGGGATAGGCGTGGTTGTACTTGACCCGGAGCATGCAGCGGGAGACCCGATAGAACGGGTCGTCGGGCCTGGCCCCCAGGTAGGGGCGGTCGGCCGGGTTGGCGTCCACGTAGACGTAATCGCCGTCGTTGATTCCCAGATCGCGAGCGGCTTGCGGGTTCATGTGCAGCTGATGCTCGCCGACCGAGGGCGCCCGCCGGTCGAGGCGATAGGGATCGCCGAAATTCGAGTCGTAGAGCATGTGCCAGTCCACGTTCGACCAGCTGGAGTGCACGCGGTGGCGGGTCTTGGGCGTCAGGCAGTAGAAGTGGAAGCCCTTCTCCCACAGGAAGTTCTTCGTCCCCTTGACCTGGCGCCACGGGAGCTTCACGTTGCGGATCGTCCGCTCGTCCCAGTGCTCGGCCCCGAGCGGGATCCCGTAGTCCTCGGGGCGGACCAGCGGGTTCGACGACACGATGACGTTGGGCAGGTACGGCGTGGCCTCCGGGCCCTCGCGGTGAACGATGAAATTCTCGCCGTACTCGATGGCCTCGGGGACATCGGCATACGCGTGTAGCCGCCCGGTGTCGGTGTGGAACGGCTCACTGTCGTGGACCTGCTCCCAGAACGGAATGCGCGGGTAGGTGCGGAAGAGCATGAGGGCTCCGCCGGGGGGCCCATACTTGCCGGCCATGACGTCGGCGAGCTTGTAGCCGGCCGTGGTCGTCGAGGTATCGAGCAGCCGCTGGATGTAGACTTCCCGCTGCCCCTCCAGCGCGAACTTGAAGTAGTCGGCGAACCGCCGGTCGCCAGTGACCTCCCCCAGGGCCCGGGCGATGCCAGCCAGGATCATGAGGTCGTCACGGCTGTCGAAGACGGGCGGAATGCCGCCCTTCCAGATCTGCAAAAACGGGTTGGAGCAGCTCGCGGTGATCTCCAGTCCCTCGAACTCCAGCCAGCTGTTGGCCGGCAGCGCGATGTCGGCGTATTCGATGGAAGCCGTCATCTGCAGGTCGATCGCGCAGATCATCTCGACCTTGGGGTTGACGTTCTTGATGACGCCGTACGCCCACTTGGCGTTGTTGATGAGGTTGACGTTGGTGAAGACAATGGCCTTGGTCGGCGTCGGCATGTGGCTGTTACCGGTGAAGTTGCGGCGGCCGAACTTCGGTGTATCCACGATGAGGGCGAGGTCGCCATGGTTCCAGTACGCGGGCTCCTCATCCTTCGTGTAGGCGTGCGTCTCGACGTCCCGGCCGTGGGCGGAGGGGTCGAGGTTCGGGTGGAAGGGGTCTTCGGCGACCCAGCCCTTGAACCCGGGGCCGGTTTGCTTGCTGCCCTGGAAGAGCGCCGCCTTGTAGTTGCCGGCCCACGTGTGGCAGCCCGCGCCCGGCTGGCCGATGTTCCCCGTCAGCATGAGGGGCAGATAGGCCGCGCGGTTCATCTCGGTGGCGTGGAACCAGTGGTTGATGCCCTCGCCCTGGTGGATGGCTGCCGGCTTGATGGTGCCGATGTCCTGGGCCAACTGGCGGATCAGCTCGCGAGGCGCGTGAGTGATCTCGGCGACCGTGTCGAGGTCGTAGTCGTTCAGATGCGTCCGGTAGAGAGTCCACAGCGTGGCGACCTCGACCTCATTGCCGTCCCGCAGCCTCACCTTCCACGTACCCTCCAGCGCCGGCCGGATCCCTTTGCCCGCCATGCGGGCGCCGATGTCGTCACGGGTGACGGCCCGCATGGCGTTGGCGCCCTCGTCCCAGACCACGTAGTCGCCCAGCCGGGCGTGTTGCTCGGGCGTGAGGCCCTGGACCTGCATAGACGGGCCGTCCGCGGCCAGCGTCGTCCGGTAATCGGGGAAGACCTCGTGAGCGCGTAGCCGGCGCAGGGTGTCGGTCCGAACCAGGAGCGGAAAGTCGGTGAAGCTCTTGACGAACGCCTCGTCGTACCACCCCTGCTCGATCATCAGCCGCGTGACGCCGAGCCACAGGGCCGCGTCGGTCTGGGGCCGGATGGGGATCCAGTAGTCGGCCTTGGTGGACGGCGGCCCGTACTCGGGCGCGATGACCACGATCTTGGCGCCGCGCTCCATGGTCTCGATGAACCAGTGGGAGTCGGTGAGCTTGTTCTCCACCAGGTTCTTGCCGTCCATGATGATCAGCTTCGAGAACCGGAGGTCGTTGAAGTCGCAGTCCGAGGCCTGCAGCCCGTGCACCCACGGCTGACCGGGCGCCTGGTCGCCGTGCCAGGTGTAGTTGGACCAGGTGCGGCCGGCCTTCGCGTCCTCGGGCCCGACCCGGCGGATCGCGGCATCGAGCAAGGCCAGCGAGTTGTTGAGCCGATACATGCCGTACTTGCCGATGACGCCGAGGAGGCCCATGCCGCCACGCATCTTGACGGTCCGGGTGCCCGCGCCCCCCATGGCCTCCACCATCTCGGGCTGGTAGCCCTGGGCGAGGAGGCGGTCCCGGCCCGCCTCGCCGCTGTAGCGCTCGGCGATCGCCACCAGGGCCTTCGCGATGCAGCGGAAGGCGTCCTCCCAGGCGATCTGGACGAACTCGTCCTGCCCGCGGCTGTCGAACATGTATTTCGCGCGCAACTCGTCGTTCAATTCCGGGAACCCGGCGTCCACCCAGGCCTTCCACCCCTTGCGCACGATGGGATGCTTGAGACGGTAGGGGCCGTAGAGCACGCGGTGGAACGTGTAGCCCTTGGCGCACTGCCGGGGGTTCCAGTTGGCCGTGGCGTGATTGCCGTCGAGGTCGGCGTACGTCTGGTAGTCGTACGTGTTGCCGAGCCGGGTGACGATGCCGTTGCGCACGAAGGCCCGCACCCGGCAGGCATGGGTGTCGTTCGGCGAGCAGACCCAGTCGAAGCTGCGGTCGTAGGCGTACTGCTCACGGTAGACCTTCTCCCAGTCGCGGGCGACCGATCCCGCCAGCGGGTTCTCGTCGGGGTCGGCGGCCGCCAGCAGCTTCAGCGGCAGCCCCAGCTCTACCGCGGCTGCCGTCCCCGCGCTCACCCCGAGCCAGCGCAGGAACTCGCGACGATTTACGTGGGGGGCCCCGAGATGGCCCCCCACACCCCCCAGACGCTCGGAGCGGCCCGGGGAACCCGTGCCGCTCCTCGAAGGTCCGTCCTCCTGCCTGCTCATCGGTAGCTCCCTCGTTGTCTGGTCACTCGAGCACGAGGTCCTGCCAGATCGTGACTGACTTCTTCCCGTCACGGTCACCGGCGCTGCCATTCCAGACGGCAAAGCCCACCGGCACCGTCGCCCCCGGCCTGAGCGTCACCGCCTGCGGCCCCCGCCCCGCGAGGTCGCGCCTGAGCATCACGCGATAGGTGCCCGTGGCGTAGACGCCGCGCGCATCCAGGGCCTGGATGTCACGCGGCCGTGCCCGCAGCGTGCCGAACCCCTGGGCCACGAGATCCTCGGCCGGGCTCTGACGCAGAGGGTCGGCGACGATGTTTCCCGCCGCCCAGCCGGTGACGAATAACGGGTCGGAGCCGAGCGTGAAAGCGTGCCGCGTCGGCTGCTCCACCGCGGGGATCTTGGAATTAGGGTAGGAGTCGATCCCGAGGTTCGGGTAGACCTTCTCGAGTTCCTGGAACGCCGGCTCCAGATCGGCCTGGCGCTCGGCCTTCCACATCCAGATGTTGACGTGCCGCCCGCGGCTTCCCATGGCGAAGAACGGCGGATCGGGCATCAGCGCGAACTGCACGGCGACCGCATCGCGGAAGTCCTGGGGCCGCATCGCCGTGTCGTCGTCCGTCGTGTCCGACCACACCAGCAGGAGCGCCATCTGCTTTCCGTCGTGGAGAGCGCGGACCGTGATCTCCTCGGGCCGGTCGCTCCGCCACCAGAGCGGCATCAGGTGCAGGTTCACCGGCTGGGTCAGCCGCCAGGCTCCGGAGTCGGGGTGCTCGGGCAGGCGCTCCACTCGACGGGCGACGATGCGGAACTTGCGCATCTCGGCGCGCTGGCGCTGGTTGTCGCTCGACCACGACCGGATCAGGTTGACGAGGTGCCACCCCTCGTCGCCATACGCCCAGTCGCTCATCGGCATCGGCGTGCCCGGGATCCCGGCGACGATGCGGCGATAGAGGTGCGCGGGATCCGGCGAGCCCTTGAACACGCCCACCGTCAGGTCGCGCGGGCGAGTCGGATAGCCGAGATCGTCCCTCTGGTCCTCGCCGCCGTCGCCCTGACCGGTCTTGCCGTGGCACGAGGCGCAGGCATCGGCGAACCGCTCCAGGGCCAGCGCGCGCGCGGCGGGCGTGAAGGGTGGGGCCGGTGGGACGCGGATGAGGCCCTGACCCGTCTGGCCTTCGCCCCGAGGATCGGCGGCCGGGACCACCGTCCACGGTTTCGCGGCGAGACTCTTGACGTAGTGGACGAGGCCCCAGCGCTCGTCCTCGCCGAGGTGGGCCCACGACGGCATCGCCGAGCCCGGCATTCCGCGTGAGATCGTCAGGTAGAGGTCCTCGTCGGTCGGCACGCGCTCCCACGTCGAGACCAGGCGATAGCTGGCGGTCGTGAAGTCCCGTGGCTTGGGATAGAGGAGGTAGGCGGCCTCGCCGTCGCCGCGGCCGGTGGCGCCGTGGCAAGCCACGCACTGGGCGTCGTAGAGCCGCTTGCCCAGGGCCAACAACGCGGGCGTGGCGGGGCGCGTGGCCGAAGGTGTGAGCTGGACGGGCAGCGGCTCACCGGAGTGCGGCGGCAGGGTCGCGACCGGGGCGGGCGTGGCCGGCAGGGGGCTGCGGGAGCCGGACGGCCAGGCTCCGCATCCCGCTGCCGACGTCACGGCCATCACCATCGACAGCGAAATCACCAGCCGAGCACGCGTGATCATCCCGGGTGCCCCCTTGCCCGGCAGTGTGCACCGTGCCGAGACAGCTCGGTATGACCCACGTCATAATCCGCCCCGGTGGGGCGCGCCCCGCACGCGCCGCGTGCGCCAGGCCGCCCGGCTCCACGCCACGAGGAACACGAACCCTACCACCACGACAATCGCCGGTCCCGAAGGCACGTTCAGCCAATACGACACCCCGAGGCCCACGAGCACGCCCCCGCCGCCCAAGATCGGGGCCAGCAGAAACATCTGCCGGAGCGACCGCGCCAGGAGCTTGGCGGTCGCCGCCGGGATGACGAGGAGCGCGTTCACGAGGATGATGCCCACGAGGCTGATGCTGACGATGACGGCCAGCGCGAGCAGCACGTGATAGGCGGTCAGCAGCCGGCCGACGTTGATCCCCGCCGCGTGCGCGCCCTCGGGATCGAAGGTCGCGAAGACGAGGCGGCGGCCGAGATGCGCCAGCCCCAGGGCGACGACGAGGGCGACGACCGCGGTTGTCGCCAGTCCCGGCCAGCCTACCGTCAGGATGCTGCCGAACAGATAGGACAGTAGCTCGGGCTGGAACCCGGGACTCAGGCTCAGCACGAGCACGCCAAGGGCCATGAAGAAGGGCAGGATGAAACCCAGGATCGTGTCCAGGGAGAGCCGGCCGACTCGTTCCAGCCGATGCAGCGAGAGACCGATGCCGACAGCGACGACGGCCGCCACCAACAGGGGCGGCCACCCGATGACCACGCCGGCCGCGACACCGGCCAGCGAGGCATGGGCGACGGCGTCCCCGAAGAAGGCTGAGCGCCGGAGGATCACGAAGACGCCAAGCAGGCTCGCGACGAGCCCGATCAGCAGCCCGGCCGCGAGCGCTCGCTGCATGAACGGATAGGCGAGCGCCTCGATCACCGGTCTCCTCCCGGGCGGTGCCGGTAGAGCGCGGTGGCCGGGCCATAGAGGCGGGCCAGCGCTTCCGCCGTGAGCACCTCGGCGGGCGGGCCCGTGCACTGCAGGCGCCGATTGAGGCACAGGACCTGATCCGCGAAGCGAAAGACGAGATCGAGTTCGTGGGAGCAGATGAGCGCGGTGAGGCGGTGATGCGAGACCAGGCGATCGAGCAGCTCGTAGAGCGTCTGCTCGCCGCCGATGTCGATCCCCGCCTCGGGCTCGTCGAGCAGGAGAAGCCGGGGGTTCGTGACCATAGCTCGAACGATCAGCACGCGCTTGAGCTGCCCGCCCGACAGCGTCCCCAGGGGCCTGTCGACCAGGTCGGCGATCCCGAGGGCCTCGACGAAGTGTTGGACCGAGGCCTGGGCCTCGGGATCGTGAGCCCCCAGTAGCGGCATGCGGACAGTTTCCCGAACCGTGAGCGGGAGGGTCAGATCGAACGCGAGCCGCTGGGGGACGTAGCCGATCTGCCGCCGCGCCTGGGCCGCCGGCATCCCGAACACGCCTACCTCACCGGTGAACGGTACGAGCCCGAGGATCGCCCGGAGGACCGTGCTCTTGCCGGAGCCATTGGGGCCGATGAGAATCGCGATCTGCCCCGCAGCGAGGCTGAACGACACCTCCTCCACGGCAGGCCGCTCCTGCCCCTCGAACAGCACGGTGAGATCCTTGACCTCCAGCGCGGGCATGCCCGCGATTCTGCTCACGGCGCGCGCGCCGCGGCCACCACGGCGCGTGCGTTGAAGAGCAAGAGCTCGATGAATCCCTCTCGGCCGGGCAGGCCGCCCAGGGGGTCGAGGATCGCCAGCGTCACGCCCAGATCCTGGGCGATGGGCCGCAGCGCGTCGACCGACAGCTGCGGCTCCGTGAACACGGCCCGCACGCCCGAAGCCCGGATCTTGCGCTGGAACTCGACGACGAACCGGGGACTCGGCTCCAGGCCGGGGTACGGCTCGAACACGGCGGCCACCTGCAGATCGTAGGCATCCGCGAAATAGCCAAACCCGTCGTGAAAGGTTGCGATCTCGCGGGTGGGCAGGTCGGCCAGCAGCCCGCGCACCTCGGCGTCGGCGGCATCGAGGCGAGCAAGATAGGTGGCGAGCGACCGCTCGACCTCAGCACGCCGGGCCGGCGCCCGCCGGACCAACTCCGCGCCCACGGTGCGGGCGATCGCCTTCGCGTTCGGTGCTGAAAGCCAGTAGTGGGGATCTTCGCGGATCGTGCCCTTCGTGCGCCGCAGCCCGATCCCCGCGTCGACCGGTACCAGCTGCGGCACACCGGCACCACGGGCCAGGCGGGCCGCCCAGTCGTCCAGACCGTGGCCGATCACGAAGAGCACCTGGGCGCCGCTGAGCGCCCGGACGCTCGCCGGCGTCGGCTCGAAGGTATGGGGGCTGGCGCCGGGCGGCAGAACCAGGACGACCTCGGCGACGGGACCCGCCACCCTGCGCGCGATGTCGTACAGGGGAAAGATCGTGGCTGCGACCTTCAACCTCTCGTCACTGGCCTCCATTGTTGGGACAGCCACCGTCAGCAGCACGGCAACGAGGTTCGCGAGGGCGAGATGGAAACGCCTGGCCGAGCGGATGATCACCTCTCGTGGTGGCGGTGGAGAGCGTTCGTCATGTGTCCGGCCCACCCCAGGTGGGTCAGCGACGCCTCACCGGCCGGGCTGAAGGCCGCGGCCAAGGACCCACAATTCCGGCGTTTCGCGCCATGGCACCGGTCTTGCGGACGATCTCGTCACGCGTCGCGCGCGTCGTGCTGGAGGCTGCCCATGATCCGATGGTTTGTGCTCGCGCTCATCCTCGCCACGCTCGGTGACGTCCCCCTCGCCACCGCGGCCGAGGCTCGCCTGCCCGCTTACTGGCGCTTCGTCTTGCCTCCGGGGACCGCCTCCGCTGGCGAGCAGGTGTTCGTGCGGATGGAATGCTACTCGTGTCACACCGTGGCCGGCAAGCGCTTCGGGGATCCGACCCAGAAGCCGGGAGGCATCGGGCCTGACCTCACCGCGGCTCACGCGCGTCTGCCGCGGGAATACCTGGCCGAGTCCATCGTGAACTTCGACCGGTACCTCGCGCACGGCAAGTTCATCGCGCGGTACATGGGCCAGGACGGCACCTCCCGGATGGGCGATTACAACGACCTCCTGACCGTCCGCGATCTCCTCGACCTCGTCGAGTTCCTCAAAGGCATCCGCTAGGTTTGACAGCGTGCGCGCCGGCCAGTAGAGTCCCCGCCCGGTGCAGCTCCGGGTCCCGGCACCCCACGCAACGCTCGATCTCCTCATGGGCGACGGCGCCGTGATCCGCGTGCGCCGTTACGGGCGGACGGATGGCGATCTGCGCCTGTTCGTCTCCAACGGCAATGGTTTCGCCATCGACGGCTACTACCCGTTCTGGGGTCCGCTCGGCGAGCGATTCGAGATCGTCGCGTTCGATGTTCGCAACCACGGCCAGAACGCGCTCGCCGCGTCGGGTCTCGACGGCCACACCTACGCCCAGATGACGCTCGATCTCGAGCGCGTCGTGCGTCGGGTCGGTGCCCACTGGAGCCCCAGGCCCAGCGTTGGCGTGTTCCACTCGCTGTCCGCGCGCACGGCGATGAAGCACGCCATCGAGCTGGGCTTCCCGTGGCAGGCGCTGGTCCTCTTCGATCCGCCGAACGTCCCGCCCCCCGGTCACCGCGCCTGGGAGATCATGAACGTCTTCGAGCACCGCCTGGCCGAGTGGGCGACGCAGCGGCCGAACCGCTTCGCCGATCCCGACGAGCTGGCGCAGCAGTACGCCGAGACCCGCGCCCACGCCAACTGGGTTCCCGGCAGCCACGAGCTGATGGCTCGCGCCGTGCTGCGCCCCGAGGCCACCGGCGACGGCTGGGTGCTCGCCTGCCCCCGGGAGCTGGAGGCGTCGATCTATCTGCAGGCGATGACGCTCAATCTGTGGCCCGCCGCCGACGCGTTCGGAGGGCCGGTGAAGCTGATCGCTGCCGACCCGGAAGCCAGGGGCGCGCCGGGCCCGGCCTTCGCCAACCGCGCGCTGGCCGAGGATTTCGGGTACGTGTACGAGGCGATCCCGGGGACGGGGCACATGCTGCAGATCCAGAAGCCCCAGGAGTGCCGCCAGGCCATGCTCCGCTTTCTCGAGGAGCTCGGCATCGCCTGACCGAGCGAACGTCACCCACCCCTTCGGCGGCGATGTCCCGTCAACGCTGCTGGCGCGCCCGCCATTGCATCCACCACGAGATGAAATCGGAGCGGGTGCGGGCGCGGAACATCTCGCTGCTGAACCGCTCGATCCAGGCGCTGACGGGCTTGAGGTTTGTCTCCCAAGCTGGATCGAACTGTGCCCACCTCCGCGCGTCCTCTTCCGACCGGAAGAGGTTCATCCCCGCTCAGCGCCAGGCGCGGTTCTCGGGCGGGCCCCCCACCTGGCTGTAGGCGTAGCCCACCATCGCCGTGGGCTCGATGACCAGGACCGCCTCATCCCGCATGACCACCGCCAGGGATTCGCCGCAGTCGAGGCAGGGGGCGTCGATCCGAACCGTCTTGCCGGGGAAGAGCCAGCGCACGGCCAGCGCTTCGAACCCTCACTGCGCGAACCACTTCTGCTCGCTCCCCACCGTGACGCGGTACTGGGTCGGCAGGTTGTGGAACGGCGGGAAGGACACGATGTAATCGGTGTCCGGGTGCAGCCAGGCGGGGATCCCCGTGTCGATCAGGTCGCGGAGCACCTGTCGGCCCGCCTCCATGGACAGCCCGAGCTGCCGAGCCAACTCGGTGTAGTGGGGCGCCTGTCCGGTGGCGATCATGCGCTCGTTGAGCACGGTGTATGCTCGATCCAGAACCTTCACGTCAGTCATCGCCGCCTCCCACGGAGGACTCATGAGCTGGAATACCCTCACCGTCGAGCGTCAGGGGCCGATCGCCATCGTGCGCATGGCGCGCCCCGAGCACCTGAACGCCTTCAACCGGCAACTGACCGTCGAGCTGACCGAAGCCGCGCGCAGCTTCCACGATGACGGCCAGACCCACGCCGTGATCCTGACCGGCTCGCCCCGGGCGTTCTCCGCCGGCGCCGATCTCAAGGAGGTGCGCCCCGAGGCGGGCCTGGCCGCGCAGCGCGAGCGCAGTCACCTGGGCCGCCACTGCTGCCGCGCCTGGGAGGAGATGCCGCAAACCACCATCGCCGCCATCGAGGGACCGGCGGTTGGGGCGGGAGTGGCCATCGCCATCAGCTGCGACTGGCGTGTCATGGCCCGGAGCGCATTTCTGTACGTTCCGGAGGTCCGGATCGGCCTGACGCTGCAATGGCAAGCGATTCCCCGTCTCATCGCGCTCGTCGGTCCGGCGCGGGCCAAACGCATCGTCATGCTGTGCGAAAAAATGCGGCCGGAGCAGGCCCTGGCGTGGGGGCTGATCGAGGAGATCGCCGACGATGGCCGGGCGGTGGACAAAGCCATGGAACTGGCTCAGGCCGCCACCCGGATGCCGCCGGTGATCATGACCATGACGAAGCAAGCGATCAACGCCACCGCCAATGCGAATCTCCATGCGGCGTCGTTCATGGATGCCGACGTTTCGCTCCTGGTTCGCGACACTGATGAGGCCCGGCAGGCCCGGGAGGATTTCCAGCGGGGGAAACGCTAGCCCCCTCCGCCATCAGTGCCGGGCCAGGAAGCCGAGCACCGCCGTGTTGAATGCCTCCACCTGCTCGAGGTTCGACAGATGGGCGGCCTGCTTCAGCACGGCGAGCTCCGAGCCGGCGATGCGCTGGTGAATCGTTTCGGCCATGGGGACCGTGGTAGCGGGATCCTCCGCGCCCACCACGACCAGCGTGGGGATCGCGATCGCAGAAAGCCGGTCGGTCAGGTTGAGCTTGGCGATCGCCTGGCAGCAAGCGATGTACCCCTCGGTCGGCGTAGTCCGCACCATGGCCCGGACGGCGTCCGCCACCGCGGGCCGGGTCTTCACGGTGTCGGGGGTGAGGAAGCGCGCCACCGTGCTTTCGACAAGGGCCTCCATGCTGCCACCGGCCTTGATGGCGTCGATGCGCTGCTGCCACAACGCGGGATCGCCGAGCGGGTCTCGGCTAGCGGTATCGCAGAGAACGAGCGTGCGCAGCACACTGGGCTTTCGCAGGGCCATGGTCATGCCAGTCATGCCGCCCATCGACAGCCCCACGAAGTGCGTCCGCGTGATCTTCAACGCGTCGAGGAGAGCCAGCACGTCATCGGCGAGCAACTCGAAGCTGTACGGCCCGGGCGTCACATCGGTCTCGCCATGGCCGCGCTTGTCGTACCGCAGCACCCGATACTGCTGGGTGAAGGCCTTGATCTGCGGGTCCCACATGCGGTGCGTCGTGGCCAAGGAGTTGCTCATGGTGACCCAGGGCGCGCCCTCCGGTCCATCGATCCGGTAGTTGATGTTGATGCCATTGGCCTTGATCTTCATGAGTTCTCCTCGCCGGCCGCGTAGTCTTCCTTCCGGGGGGACACCATGCCATGCGGCGCCCCGACCCGCAACCCGGGAGAGCCCTGGACGTCACCCGCCGGGCCGGAGTAGCATCGCCCCATCTCGCGTCCAGGGAGCGCGCCATGACCAACGGCCTGATCTCCGGCGACAACCACATCGACCTCACCTACTGCCCTCCCGACCTCTGGTCCTCCCAGGCCCCGGCCAAGTGGAAGCTGCTGGTGCCCCGCGTGGAAGAGCTGGAAGACGGCCTCCACTGGTTCGTGGAGGCGCAGGACCGGGGCATGTGGAACGGCGTGGGCCCGGGCTTTCTCAAGTACACCCCCGGGATGTTCGGCCACATCGACGAGATGAAGGCCTTGGGCTTCGAGTGGGACTATCGCGCCGGCGCCCGGCCGCGGCCCACGACGCCCGAGCTCCGCCTGGCCGACCTCGACCGCGACGGGGTCGACGCCGAGGTCATCTACGGCTGTTTGATGATGAGCGACCTCATCGCCAACGGCGAGCGGCGCGCCTGGGCCGACGCCGTCTACAACGATTGGGCCGCCGACTTCGCACGCCGCTCGGACCCCCGGCGGGTCTTCCCCCTGGCCATGATCCCCAACAACGACCCGCAGGTGGCGGCGGCCGAGATCCGTCGCTGCGCCAAGATGGGGATGCGCGGCGGTGAGCTGGCCTTCAAGCATCTGAGCATGCCTCTCTATCAGCACGACTGGTATCCCCTGTGGGAGGCGGCCGCCGAATGCCGGTTCCCGATCTCGTTTCACTCCACGGGCTTCAAGGGATTGCGGACGCCGGACACGCCCGAGCTCGAGCAGAAGTACATGCGCCAGTGGCGGCTCGTGCGCTCCACGCTGTTCCAGCTCGACACCATGGAAGTGCTGGTGTCGATCATCGCCTCCGGGGCCTGCGAGCGTTACCCGGAGATGAAGTTCGTCCTCGGCGAGTCGGGGGTGACCTGGCTGCCCTACGTGTTCGACCGGCTGGACACGGAGTACGAGGACCGGGCCCGCGTCCTGGGGTTCTCCCTGAAGCCCAGCGACTACTTCCGTCGGCAGGGGTACGTCACCTACCAGCAAGACCAGTTCCTGGAGCCGATCATCCCCCTCATCGGGGAGGACAACATCATCTGGGGCGCCGACTATCCCCATCCCGACTGCCTGTGGCCCAACTCCCGTCTCCTCCTCGACAAGCACCTGGGCAGTCTGCCCGAGCGCGTCCGCCGCAAGATCACCCACGACAACGTGGCCGCGCTGTACGATTTGCCGCCGCGCTCGTGAAGCTCGCGATCGAGTTCCCCAGCGTCGCCTACCGCGAGGGCCCGGAGGCGGTGCGGCGCTTCGCCCAGGCCATCGAGCAGATGGCCTACGATCACATCGACGTCTTCGACCACGTGGTCATGGGCCATCCCATCGATGGGCGTCCGCCCGGCCCCTACAATCCCGCGATGCCCATTCTGGAGGCGCTGATGACGCTCGCCCACGTGGCCGCCGTCACCTCGCGGGTGACGCTCGGCACTGAGGTGCTCGTGCTGCCGCAGCGGGAGCCCACCCTGGTCGCCAAACAGGTGAGCACCCTCGACACGCTGTCGGGCGGCCGCGTGCGCCTCGGGATCGGGGTGGGCTGGCAGGAATCGGAGTACGAGGCGCTGGGCGCCAACTTCCATACGCGCGGCGCCCGGATGGACGAGGCCATTGCCCTGCTGCGCGCGTACTGGACCGAGGCCCGCGTGGACTTCGGCGGCAAGCACTATCAAGCCACGGCCATGGCCATGGAGCCCAAGCCGCCGCAGGGAGGCGCGCTCCCCATCTGGGTCGGCGGCAACTCGGAAGCGGCCTACCGTCGCGTGGGACGGCTGGGCGACGGGTGGCTGGCCAGTCGGGTGAATGAGGCCGACGATGCGCGGCGGGCCATCGGCACGATCCACCGTTATGCCGAGCAGGCCGGGCGCGACCCCGGGGCCATCGGCCTGCAGAGCATGGTGGCGCCGCCGCCGCGCGACGCCGCCAGCAAGCGGTTCTACGCCGAGCCCGACCGCGTCGTCGCCCGGGTGGCCGCCCTTCAGGCGATGGGCTTCGGCTGGGTCTCGCTCAACGCCACGGCCATCTTTCAGGCCGGCGCGCGCTCCGTCGGCGCGATGATCGATGCGCTGGGCGCGCTGGGCGCGCGGCTCCGCGCCGAGGTGGGCCCGTGACCGCGTTCGAGCTGCAGCTTCGCCGTCCCCTGGCCGGGGGCGCGCCGTTCGGCGAGGTCGGCGCCTACGAGGAGCTGAAGGGGCGGCTGCACCTGTCCGTCGATCCGGCCAACCCGGCCAACGCGCGCGTCACGGATCTCGGGCTGGCCCCGCGCGATGCGACCGGCCGCGTGGCGTGCACGGCCGACGTGTCGATCCTGCTGCCGGTCGACCGCCGGCGCGCCAACGGCCGCGTGCTGCTCGACGTCGTCAACCGGGGCAACACCGTGGCCGTGCCGAACTTCAACCGCGCCACCCGCCCGGTCTTCGCGCCAGACTCGGACCCCAACCCTCCCATCGACGTCGGGGACGGCTTCCTGATGCGGCGGGGGTTCGTCGTGGCCTCCTGCGGCTGGCAGTGGGACGTGCCGCGGAACCCGGGGCTCTTCCGACTCGAGGTGCCGGAGGCGCAGGACGCCGATGGCGGACGGCTCCAGGGTCGCCTGCTCGTGCAGCGCCAGCCGGCCGAGGGCGTGCCGCATCTGATGCTCTCCGACCGGGGCCACATCCCCTATGGCGCGGCCGACCTCGAGGAGCACAACGCGGTCCTGACCGTGCGCGATCAGCGGGACGGTGAGACCGAGACGATCCCGCGATACCGCTGGCGATTCGCCCGGACCGACGGCGGTCGCGTGGTCGCCGACCCAACCCACGTCTGGCTCGAGGGCGGCTTCACGGCGGGGCGGATCTACCAGGTGACCTACACCGCGGTCGGGGCGCCGGTGCTGGGTCTCGGCCTGGTGGCGCTGCGTGATTGCGCGGCGTGGCTGAAGCACGGCGGCGAGGCCACGGGCAACCCCGCGGCCGGCGTCATCCGGTGGGCATACGCCTACGGCCGCTCACAGACCGGCCGGCTGCTGCGCACCCTCGTCTACGACGACCTGAACGTCGACGAGCACGGACGGGAAGCGCTGGACGGCATCATCGCCAATGTCGCCGGCGGCATGCGCGGCGAGTTCAACCAGCGCTTCGGACAGAATTCCAAGGACCGCCCCAACGCCATGGCCCACCTGTTCCCCTTCACCGACCGCCCGCAGAGCGATCCGCTGACCGGGCGTACCGGCGCGCTGCACGCGCGGCTGGACGCGCGCGGCAGCCAATTGAAAATCATGTACACGAACACGTCGGCCGAATACCACCGCGGCGATGCCTCGCTGATCCACACGGACGTGGACGGCAAGGGCGACCAACCCCTGGGCCCGCGCACGCGCGTGTACCACTTCGCCGGCACCGAGCACGGCCTCGGGGTGTGGCCGCCTAACGACACGCTGCCGCCGGCCGCCGACCCGGGCGCGCCCCTCGAGCGCGCCCGGCACCTTCGCTCCGTCATGGACTACGCGCCGCTCCTGCGCGCGTGCCTCGTGAACCTCGATCGCTGGGTCAGCGAGGGCACCGAACCGCCGCCGAGCCTCCATCCACGGGTCGCCGACTCCACCGCCGTCGCGCCGGAGGCCCTGGCCCCGGTCTTCGCGGGGATTCCCGCGGCCCGCTATCCCCGGCGGCACGCCCGCCCGCTCCGGCTGGACTTCACGACGCTGCCGCCGCGCCCCGGACCCGCCTGGGGCTCCCTGGTGTCGGCGGTGGACGGCGACGGCAACGAGAGGGGCGGCATCCGCCTGCCCCAGATCGTGGCGCCCCTGGCCACCCACACGGGGTGGAACCTTCGTCATCCCGACATCGGCGGCGCCGAGCAGTTGCTGGTATTCGCGGGCTCGACGATCCCGTTTTCCTGGACATCCCGCGAGCGCGCGGCCGCGAACGACCCCCGACCGTCGGTGGAAGAGCGCTATGCCTCGCGCGACGCCTATCTGGCCCGCGTGCGCGCAGCCGGCGTGGCGCTCGCCGGCCAGCGGTACCTGCTGCCCGACGACGTCGAGCTCTGCGTCATGCTCGCCGCGCGCTTCTGGGACTGGCTGGCCGCCCGCCGCTGAGCCGGGTGCCGCCTAGTCCAGCCAGTCCTTCTCTTTGAGCTTGCGGGGAAGGTACTTCTTGGTGAGGTACTGGAAGTCCTTGTTGGCGAGGGCGTCCAGCTCATATTTGAGCCCGCTCGAGAGCATCCGCTTGATCTCTTCCTGCCAGGGCTTCTTCTGGAACCACGAATAGCCCAGGAGCTCACGGGCGCGCGCGACGTCCTTGTCGTTGAGCTTGATGCCCACGTTGCGGGGCAGGCCGTACGTCTCGGGATCGGCGCTGGAGAGCCCGATGAACTTGGCCTTGGGGATGGCCATGCGCTCGCTCTCGAAGGCGAGGTTGATCGAGCCCTGCTTGATGACCGAATAGATGTAGTAGCCCCACGGGTCGTTGTCCACCAGAACGTAGACCGGGAGTCCCTTCTCCTCGTGCAGCCGCCGGGCCAGACGTCTCACACCCCGGGGCGGCTGGCCGTTACCGGTCAGGAGAATGCAGTTGTGCGTCCGCCAGAACTTGTCCTCGGAGAGCCGGTTCCACTGCGTCCCTTTCTCGACCAGCAGGACGAACCCGGCGGTGCACTGCCGGATCTGCAGGTATTCCTGCTCGACGATCGAGGGGACGGAATAGCCGCCCTTCCCCAGCCGGGCGCAGTCCACCCGGTCGCCGTCGTCCACCAGCACCAGGGGCCCGACGATGGAGCCGGCGTTCTCGGCCCGCACGTGCAGCTCCTCCCGGAGGGCCTCCAGCGTCACCTCCAGGTCCTCGATGAGCGGGTCGGACTCGTCCTGGGTGTCGAGGGTGTTCTCGTGCGAGTTCTTGATCGTGTGTTTGGTCCGGTAGTAGATCTCCCGCAGCGAAGTCGTGAGGTTGGCCCGCTGGAGCTCGCAGAGGGCATCGGCCACCAGGACCGTCTGCATGAACTTCTTGGCCATGCCCACGTTGAAGAAGGACCGGGCCTGCTTCCGCTTCCCCAGCTCGATCAGGCCCCTACGCTCGTTGAAGGTGATGTTGGACAGGGAGCGGACAGGAATGGCCAGGGTAGGATCCTTGCGGCGTTCCGCCGCGCTGATCACCACATCGGCCACCCCGATGAGCTTCTTCTCGACTGCGGTCGGCTTTCGGACCTTCGAGGCCATGGTGGCGCCCTACGCTTTCTTGCGACCGGTGCCGGTCGGGCGCCTTCCGCCCAGCTTGGCGGCTTTCGCTGCCCGCTGCGCCTTCGCTTTGGCGGGCGGCGGCGGGCCAGTCTCCTCGTGGTCTGGAGGTGCGCCGTTCGGCGATACCAGCACCGGGACCTCGCCTTCGACGCCCTCCGGCGTGACGATGATCGAGTGGGGGAGCCCTTCCGGGCCAGTGCCATTCTTCCCGAGAAGCTCGTCCGTCTTTTCGCCTCCGGTCCGCCTCAGCGCCATCCGCTGGAGCTGCTCTCTCAGCTTGGCGGTGGGCAACCGACCTCCCTTGAGACGGTTGCACGACTCGACGACCTCTTCGATGTAGAGCTCGAAGATGTTGCGCCGACGGAACTCGCTGTGGGCCCGCTCGCGCCGTCTGAGAAAGGCCCCCAACCGGCGGCCGCATTCGCGCAGCGCCAGGGTGATCTCCTTGCGGATCTCGTCGTAATCGGCGATCGCTTCCTTGGATTCGCTGGTGAAGGGAACCCAGACCGAAGCCATGTGCACGAAGATCACCATCGGGCCGGACGGCAGCGCGCCCCGGGACTGCGGCACTCCGTAGTTGCGCCAGCCGGTGTCGAGCACGGCCTTGAAGCTCACGCAGGCCGACTGCTGATAGAGCAACGGCACGCGGTTGGCGTAGCGAATGACGCGGGCCAGCTCGCTGTCGCCCTGCTCCCCCTCCCCCTCGGCCAAGGGGATCGGCGGCTTCTCCTTGCTCTCGGCCCCCTGCTCCGGTCCCCGCCCGTAGGCCAGACCCGCCTCGATCACGAAGGGGTTGCCCCGGTACACCGCCGGGGGGCGGCTCACCGCCGTGTAGAACTCCCCCTTGATCTGCTGGTACAGGCCGGAGAGGATCGCCTTCTCGCCGATGGGCGAGAGACAGTTCGTCGGCGGCGCCATGATCTTGGTGGATTGAATGGCCTTGTAGAGCGCCTCGGCAGCCTCCCCGTGGACGTCCCGAGGCCGGGCGCGGGGCGAGAGTCGCGCCGTTCTGCAGATCTCCTCGGCCAGGGCCGCCGACACCCGGCTGAAGTCGCTGGTCAGGAACCCCGAAACGGTGTGGCTTCCCGTGTCCTGGAGCATCTTGAGCAGCATCCCGAGTTCGATGCCGTAGGGGTGCGGCTTGATCTCGCGCGGCGCGGGTGGCAGTTGCGGGTACGTCCGGGGATACTTCTTCGTCTCCCCCTCCGGGGTGAGATACGTCAGGGTGACGTGCGGATTGGCGATGATGGTCTGCTCGATGTACTCGTCGACCGAGGCCCGCCCCTTCTGGTACCGGCCCTCGACCTCCAGGGTCACCTGAGTCCCCCGCTCGCACTCCCAGGCGATCTGCTTCTTCTCCAGAATCAGCGGCTCGTTCTTCTTGGTATCGATCTGGACCTCGAAGTAATGGGCGGGCCCGCGCGGACTGGTGCGAGAGATGATCTGCACGGGCTTGCCCGTCGTGAGCTGCCCGTACATGCCCGCCGCCGAGATGCCGATGCCCTGCTGCCCCCGGCTCATGCGCAGCCGGTGGAACTTGGACCCGTACAGGAGCTTTGCGAATATCCGGGGAATCTGCTGGCGGATGATCCCGGGGCCGTTGTCGGTGACCGTGATCCGGAACCGGCTGGCCTGGCTGGGAGGGGGCGGCGCTTCCCCGTTGGCGACAGCCTCCACCTTCACGATCACTTCGGGGAGGATTCCCGCTTCCTCGCAGGCATCCAGCGCGTTGTCGACCGCCTCTTTCACGCAGGTAAGCAACGCCTTACGCGGATTGTCGAACCCCAGGAGATGACGGTTCTTGGTGAAGAACTCCGACACCGAGATCTCGCGCTGACGCGCCCCCATCTCGACGGCGGAGACGGCGGGTCTGGCCGGCGGCGCGAGAGGATTCGTCTTCTTCGCAGGGCTCTGCTTCGTTCGCATATGGGCAACATGAGAACAGAACCCGATGCCGGGGCCAAGTTTTTCGGATCGGGCCCGGCCGTTAGACCTCCTCGAACTCGGCGCTGTACTCGACGTTGATTCCCCGGCGTACGCTCTGGCTGGCCGGACAGCCCTTTTCGTGAACGCCGAGCGCACGCTCGGCCTCGGCGCGCTTGCCCTTGGGGATCTTGCAGGTGTAGCGGACCCGGATCGTGGTGATGAGGGGGACGCCGTCGACGTTCTCGATGATACCCTCGACGTGGGCGACGAGGTTATCCGGCGAGCTCTTGATCCCGCGCGCATCCAGCGCGCTTCCCATATTCCCGGTCAGTCACCCGGCCACCGCCATCACGAGATGATCCAGGGTCGCCGGCCGCTCAACCTCCGGCTCGACCTTGTAGAAGTTCTTGATGCCCCCATGGATGCCGTAGGGGATCGGCGTGTCGGGAAAGGCGTCCAGGTAGGCGGTCTTCATGCCGCGCCCCGGTTCCTTGACGACCCGCGCCCTGGTCACGTGGATCACGTCGCCCATGCCACACCTCCTGGTGTTGCGCTCACGGTTTCGGCTCGCGTCGTTGCTTGGGGATCAGTCCAGCACCGCCAGAATCTCCTTGACGATGTCCTCCAGCACGGCGCGCTCGGGAAACGTCTTGGCCATGACGGAGAGACCCTGAGCGCTGCTGGTCAGGAATCGGGCCAGGGCCCGCG
>DATIAY010000036.1:0-12946 GCA_035457825.1 Candidatus Methylomirabilota bacterium | reverse complement strand
CGCCTGGAGGACCTTCGTACGTCCCTGGCCAGTGGCCATCGTGTCACCATCGTCAATCTCCGGTCCGGGCAACGCTTCACAGCGTCGTGCGTGCTGACGCCCCGCGAACGGGACATCCTCCTGGCCGGCGGGGTGTTGGCGTATACCCGAGGAGCGTCAGGCGCAGTGTCACACCCCACCACCGGGGGGGAAATGGGGCGGACGCCTCATCCCCCCCAATCTTCACAATCATGAGCCAGCAACGCATCCGGGCGGTCTACATGCGCGGCGGTACCAGTCGCTGCCTGGTCTTCCACGAGGAGGATCTGCCGCGTTCCCGTACGGCGCGCGATCGAATTCTGTCCGCGGCGCTGGGCAGTCCCGATCCCTACGGCCGCCAGCTCGACGGGCTGGGTGGCGGGATCTCCTCGCTGTCGAAGGCCTGCATCATCGGCCCGCCCAGCCACCCCGATGCCGATGTCGACTACACCTTCGCCCAGGTCGACGTGAAGAGCCTGCTGGTGGACTATGCGGGCAACTGTGGCAACTGCTCGTCAGCGGTGGGTCCGTTCGCCATCGACGAAAAGCTGCTCGTGCCCTCCGCCAACCCGGCCCTCGTCCGCATCCACAACACGAACACGCACAAGCGCATCCTGGCCCACGTTCCTGTCGAGGAAGGGGAGGCTGCGGTCACGGGCGAGTTCGAGCTGCCCGGCGTGCCGGGTCGCGGCGCCCGGATCACGCTGGACTTCCTGGAGCCAGGCGGCGCGGTAACCGGACGGCTCCTGCCCACGGGTCGGCCCCGCGACGTCATAGGCGGCCTGGAGGCCTCGCTCGTCGACGCCACGAATCCCGTCGTCTTCGTCCGCGCCCGGGATCTGGGGCTCAGCGGGACCGAGACCCCCTCGGCGATCGACGCCGACCAGGCGTTGGCCGCGCGCCTCGAGGCCATCCGGGTCGAGGCGACGGCGCGCATGGGAGTCGCCGACAGCCCAGCGGTTCCCAAGATCGCCCTCGTGGCCCCGGCGGCCGGCTTCGTCACGCTCAACGGCCGGGCCTGGGGCGCCGAGACCGTGGATCTGCTGGCCCGGGTCATCTCCATGGGCAACTGTCACCGGGCCTTCGCCCTCACGTCGGCCATGTGCCTGG
Source organism: Candidatus Methylomirabilota bacterium (assembly GCA_035457825.1). Classification (GTDB taxonomy): domain Bacteria; phylum Methylomirabilota; class Methylomirabilia; order Rokubacteriales; family CSP1-6; genus 40CM-4-69-5. Next base: position 11,818 of record DATIAY010000036.1, on the reverse strand, counting down.
CGGTGGCCGCGCGGATCGAGGGGACGGTCGTCCACGAGTGCGTTAGACCGCACGACCGGAACGCGCACGGAGCCACGTCCTACCCAGAGCAGGCCACCCACGAGTCGAGTCGGGCTGGCGGCTCTCATTTCAACGACATTCGTCTGGGTCATCCCTCCGGCGTGCTGCCCATCGACGCCTCCGTCGTCACGCAGGACGGGCAACCGCACGCGGAGTGCGTGAGGGTCTATCGGACGGCGCGCCGCCTGATGGAAGGCTTCGTGAGAGTGCCGTGAGCGAGCTCTTCCTCGTCGCCGCCGGCGAGGAGATCGCCCGGCGGCGCGCGCGGCTGCCGGTGGGCAGCGTCGTCGAAGCCTGGGCCGATCTCTATGCCCCGGGCAGCTTCTGGCTGGGCGGGGAGTCCAAGAAGCTTTTGGATTCCGTGGGCGAGCCGGTGCCCGTCGAGCTCGGCCTGCCGGCGTCCAGCGTCGCCGTCTACTATGGCCCGCGGCTGCGCGACTTCGACTCGCTCCCACCCGAAGAATCCCTCAAGGCTCGCGTGTTGTCGGCGCACGGCATCGCGGCGGCCTGGGTCACTCTCGACCGCTTCGGCGAGCGGGTGACCTATCAGCCTACGTCGCCGCGCGACCCAGTGTTCCACCTCCGCCGCCGTGGCGGCGGAGCCGGACACCTGTGGCGGCTGTTCCCCTCGCGAGGGGCCGCCGCGACTTACATGGCCGAAGCCTATGGTGAGTCCGAGGCCGTGCAGTGGGCCGAGGCGGTGGATGTCGAAGACTTCGACGCGCTGCTCAAGCGCTACGGCGCCTGATGGCGACGGCCCTCGCCGTCCCCGTTGCCGAACGAGATCTCTTCTATTCGACCCTTCGGCTGGCGGCCCGATTCTGGCTGTGGTTCCTCTTCAAGCGCGTGGACGTCCGTCATCCCGAGCGGGTGCCCGAGACGGGAGCTGTCATGCTCTGCATCAACCATCCCAACAACCTCATCGACTCGCTGCTGGTGGGCGCCGTCGTCACCCGCAAAGTGCACTACCTCGCCACGGCGGCGCTCTTCCGTCACCCGCTGATGCGACGCTTCCTGCTGGCCGGCGGGGCGATCCCCGTCTACCGCAGGCAAGACGGCGCTCCGGGGCACGGTCACCAAGGGCCGAGCGAGCGTGACGGAGCCCCGACCGCCTTGGGCAGGCCACCCTCGGCCCTACCCGAGCACGCGGCCCTTGCTACAAACACCCGCAACGCCGACACCTTTGCCGCCTGCCACGCCGCGTTCGACCAGGGTCGTCTCGTCGCCATCTACCCCGAGGGCACCACCCACGCCGAGGCCCGCGTGCAGCGGATCAAGACCGGCGCCGCCAGGATCGCGCTGGCCTACGAGGCCGAGCATCCGGGAAGCCTGAGCGTGATCCCCGTGGGGCTCTCCTTCGAGGCTCGCAAGTCGTTCACCGGGCGTGTGCTCATCTCGTTCGGAGAGCCTGTGAGCCTGGCGCCCTATGTCGCGGCCTACCGCCTCGACCCGGTCAAAGGGGTGGACGAGCTGACCACGGCCATCCAGTGGGCCATGGAGGCGCAGGTCGTCCATGTGGATCGCATCGAGGCCGACGCCATCGTGCGGGCGGTGGAAGAGCTGTACCGCAGCCACCTCGTGCGTGAGCTGCGCCAGGAGCGGGGCCTCGCCGAGCGCCAGGTCGATCTCTTCCGCATCTCCCGCACTATCGTCGAGGCCGTCAGTCACTTCAAGGCGCACGACCCCGAGCGCGTCGAGCGCCTCTGGCAGCGAATCCAGGCCTATCGCGCCCTGCTCGCCCGCTACCGGGTGAAGGACGAGGCCGTCCAGGCCCGGCTCGGGCGGCGCACGATCCGACGTCGGGTCCTGAGCGCCGGCGAGGCCTTTGCGGTCTTTCCCCTGTTCGCCTACGGCGCCCTGGTCAACGCGCTGCCCTACTTCGTGCCGCGCGGACTGGCTCGGCGGCTGGCCCGCAAGGAGACCGACTACGCGACGACCCGTCTGTTGGCTAGCGTCGTCGCCTTTCCGCTCTTCTGGGGCCTGGAGATCTGGCTGGTGGTCCGGCTGGCCGGCGCCGTGTGGGGCACGCTCTTCGCCCTCTCGCTGCCGTTGAGCGGGCTGGTCGCCTATCATTACCTGCGCGGCATCGGAACCCTGCGCCGGGGCGTGCGGCTCGGCGTCCTCGCGCTCACTCGGGAGACCGCCGCGCGCGACTTGCTCGCCGAGCGCGAGGCGATCATCGCCGAGCTGGAACGCGCGCGGGAGGATTACTTCGCCGCTACGCGGGGCTCGTCGTTCTGACCGAACACCCGAAGGAGGGGACGTGACCGTCTACCGGCTCGAGGAGCTGACCATGCCCGGGCTCGACGCGCTCGACCGCGAGCGCGCCGTCGTCGTGCTCTCCGTCAGCCCGCTGGAACAGCACGGGCCCCACCTGCCCCTCGGCGTCGACGCGTTCACCGCACGCTACTTCGCCGAGGAGATCGCGCAGCGGCTGGTAGCCGAGCGGCCAGGGTGGTCGGCCGTGCTGGCACCCACGCTGCACCTGGGCTCCTTCACGTTCGACGCCGTCGGCACCGTGCCCGTGCGCCAGCGCGTCGTCCGCGACGCCGTCGTCGATTTCGGGGAGGCCTTCGCGCGGGCCGGCTTCCGCCACGTCCTCGTCGCCAACGGCCACGCCGGGCCCACCCATCTGGCAGCCCTCGACGAGGCGGCGACGATGGTCTCGCGCCGTCACGGCATCCGCATGGCCTCCCTCTCCGGCTGGCTCATGTGGCAGTTCCGCTCCGGCCGTTTTCTCGACCGGGTCGAGGCCAGGCTCGGCCGCCCGCTCAGTGACACCGAGCGCCGCGCCTTCGCCGCGGATGCGCACGCCGGTTGGTGGGAAACCTCGATGATGCTGATGCTGCGCCCGGACCTTGTCGACGGCGCCTGGCGCGACCTCCCGCCCGTCACGTATTCGCTGCCCGAGCGCCTCGTTCCCAACTACCCGTTGCACGATGGCCGCGCCGGCTACGTGGGTCACCCGTCGCTCGCCGACCCCGCGTTCGCCAAGGCCACGACCGAGGTGCTGCTCGCCGAAGTGATGGCGCTGGTCCACGCCCTGCTCGACGGCCGCCTGGGTGCCGGCGGCAAACGCTCGCCCTACTACGCTCTCCCCTTCTTTCGTACGAACTTCTGGCCGCTGACCGCCGTGGCCGGCATCGGGCTGGCCGCGCTGGCCTGGCTCCGCCCTCGTCGCTAGTCCGGCGCATCATGTCGCTGGTGGAAGTCACGACCGACAATGCTGTCGCCTGGCTCCGCCTCAACCGGCCCGCCGCGCTCAACGCGCTCGACACCGCGCTCACGGAGGCGCTCGAGCAGGCGCTGGAACGGCTGGCCGCGCGGGACGACATCCGCGTGCTCGTCGTCGCCGGTCGGGGCCGCGCCTTCTGCGCCGGCAACGACATCGCCGAGATGGCCTCGCTCTCGGCGGAGGCGGCCGCGGCGCTAGCGTCGCGCCAGGCCGCGTTGATGGACCGCTTCTCGCGGCTGTCGCAGGTGACCCTGGCTGCCATCGACGGTCACGCCCTCGGCGGCGGTCTCATGCTGGCGGTGGCTCAGGATCTCCGCATCGCGTCCGATCGTGCGCGCCTGGGCCTGCCCGAGGTCACGCTCGGGTTCAATCCCGCCTACGGGATCGCCCGCCTGCTCGAGATCGCCGGCGGCGGCCACGGGCGCGACCTGCTGCTCACCGGCCGGACAATCCACGCCAGCGAGGCGCTGCGCATGGGTCTGGTGAACCGCGTGGTCGCGCCGCCCACGCTGGAAGCCAGCGCCGGGGCCTGGGCGGCCGAGATCGCCGCGTCGCCGCGGGACGGGCTGGCCGCGACGAAAGCCATCGCGCGGACGCTCACGACGGGCGGGCCGGCCGGGGAGCCCGAGGCTTACGGGGCCGCGCTGCGAACCAGTGCCCAGGCGCGCGAGCGCATCCGGGCCTTCATGGAGCGCAAGGGCCGAAGATAGCTTAGAATGCGCTCCGCCCCAGAGCGCAAGGAGGTCGACCACGATGAGCACGACGCGACGCAACTTCCTCCGACTGGTCGGCGGCGCCTCGGCGGCGTTCGCCACGCGACTGGACACGCCGCCCGCCTTCGCGCAAGCGGGGCCCGTGAAGATGGGCGTCCTCGCCGCCAAGGCGGGGGTCACCGCCCCCGTGGGCGAATCGGGTTTGCGCGGTACCCAGTTTGCCGCCGCCCGCATCAATGCCGGTGGCGGAATCCTCGGCCGCAAGATCGAGCTGGTCGTGGAGGAGGAGTCCAACCCCAAGGACACCGTGGAGCGCTTCCGCAAGCTCGCGCTGCAGAGCAAGGTCGACGTGGTGACCGGCGTCGTCTCCACGGGCGTCGGGCTGGCCATCGGCCCGGTGGCCGAGGAGCTCAAGACGATCTGGCTGGCCTGGGACGGCACCACCCAGAAGGGCGTCGAAGAGACGATGCCCAAGCCGCGGTACTCCTTCCGCAGCGTGGACAACGAGGCGGAAGCGGTGATGGCCTCGATCCTGGCGGCCAAGCACTTCAAAGGCAAGGTCAAAACGGTGGCCGGGATCAACAACGACTATTCCTACGGCCGCGACAACTGGGCCGCCTTCCTGGCCATCATGAAGAAGCTCGGCCTGGGGGTGACCCCGGTGGTGGAACTGTGGCCCAAGCTGGGCGAGACGAACTTTACCTCCCACGTGGCCGCGCTCCAGCAGGCCAAGCCCGATCTCATCTTCTCCTCCTTCTGGTCGGGCGACGCCCCCATCCTCCTCAAGCAGGCCCACGCCGCCGGACTCACCCAGTCGACCAAGTTCGTCATGACCACGGCCGGCGGAGTGCACGAGACCCTCAAAAAGGCCTTCGCGCCGGAGGGCATGATCCTCGGCTACAACTCCATGTACTTCGAGGCGCCCGGGGCTAGCCCCATGCTCCGCGAGTTCACCAAGTGGCACCAGGAGAAGTTCAAGGAGTGGCCCACTTACGAGGCCGACCACGCGTATTTCACGGTCACGGCCTACAAGGCCGCCGTGGAGAAGGCGGCCAAGGGCGGAGGAAAGTGGCCGGCGCAGGATGCCATCATCGACGCCATGGCTGGCATCGAAGTGGAGTCGCTGTCGGGGCGACGCGGCTATCGGGCCGATCACATCATGGAGTGCAACTTCTTCCAGGGAATCAGCACTCACAAGAACCGGCACGATTTCGTGACCATCGATCCCGTGGAGGTCATGTCCACGAAACAGATCCAGAAGCCATCGGGCATGGGCCTGTACGACTGGATCAACTCCTGGAAGGCGTGAGGGCCGCGGCGCCCTGATCGAGCAGAGCCTCAACATCGTGCTCGGCGGCGTGTTCCACGCCGCCGTGCTGTTTCTGGTGGCCGCGGGGCTACAGCTCGTCTTCGGGGTCCAGAAGATCCTCAACCTCGCCTGCGGCTCCTTCTACGCGCTGGGCGCCTACTTCGGCGTCTCCCTGGTCTCGTGGGCGCTGGGGGCCGGCCTTCCCGCGCCGCTCTTCCTCCTGGTCCTGGTGGCCGCCGGCGTCCTGCTGGCCGTCATCGGCCCTCCCATCGAGCGTCTGCTGCGGACCATCTACGACCGCGACGAGAGCCTGCAGCTGTTGCTCACCTTCGCCCTCGTGCTCATGTTCGAGGACATCATCCGTTTTGTCTGGGGCAGCGCGCCCCACCAGCTCGGCGGGACCGTGTATCTAGTCTATGGCCAGCTCAAGGTCGGCAACCTCACCATCCCCGTCTACAACCTGGTCGTCATCGCCGCCGGCGGCGCCATCGCCGTCGGGATGGGGTGGCTGCTGATCCGAACGCGGTTCGGGCGCATCGTCCGGGCCGCGGCCGAGAACCGGGGGATGGCCGAGGCCCTGGGCGTGGACATGGGATGGGTCTACTCCCGGGTCTTCACGCTGGGGGTGGCGCTGGGGACCGTGGGCGGGGCCCTCGTCATTCCCGCCACCGCGGCGGTCAACGAGATGGGCATCGACCTCATCGTCGAGGCCTTTGCCGTGGTCGTGATCGGCGGCCTGGGCAGCATGCGCGGGGCCTTCGTGGGCGCTCTCGTGGTGGGAATCTTGAGAGCGGTGGCCATCGCGACCTATCCCGAGGTGGAGCTGCTGGCCATCTACGTGATCGTGATCGGGGTGCTGGTCCTGCGGCCAGCGGGCCTCTTCGCCCGGCCCGCCACGTGACCAGACGACTCGTCCTGGCCCTGGCCCTCGCCGGCGTGGCGCTGGTGCCGCTGGCCGGCCGGGATTACTACGCCACGCTGATGCTGCCGTTCTTCGGCTACGGCATCGCCCTGCTCGGGCTGAATCTCCTGTTCGGCTACACGGGGCTCCTGTCGTTCGGCCACGCCCTGTTCGTGGCGGTGGGCGCCTACACGGCAGCCTACTTGACCGGCGTCTTCGGCGTGCTGTACTTCGAGGTCGTCCTGCTCGCCGCCGCCGGGGCCGCGGCCCTGGTGGCCGTGCCCGTCGGCCTGCTGGCCGTGCGCTACGTGAAGATCTACTTCGGCATGCTGACGCTGGCCTTCGGCATGCTCTTCTACTCGTTCCTGTTCAAGTTCTACCACCTCACCGGTGGTGATGAGGGGATGCGGGTGCTGCGGCCAGTCCTCCTGGGCCAGCCCCTGGCCGGCCTGGACAAGGTGCCATTTCTCATCGGCCCCTACTACTATTACTGTCTGGCCTTGCTCGTCCTGGCCGCGCTGGTCATGTGGCGCATCGTCCGCTCCCCCTTCGGCCTCTGTCTGCGCGCCATTCGCGAGAACCCGGCCAAGGCGGAATCCCTGGGCGTGAGCACCCGGCGCTATCGCTTCTACGCTTTCCTCATCGCCTCCGTCTTCGGCGGCGTCGGTGGCGTGCTGCTCGCGGTGCCCACCGGGCTGGCCGATCCGTTGCTCGCCTACTGGACGCACTCCGGCAACCTGGTCTTCATGCTCCTGCTCGGTGGCTTCGCGAACTTCTTCGGACCCATCCTGGGGGCCTTCGTCTTCATCTTCCTGCAAGACGCCGTGATGTCGTTCACCCAGTACTGGCGGTTCGTCTTCGGCGCCATCCTCGCCGTCGTCGTCATCTTCTTTCCCCGCGGCCTGATGGGACTCCTAGGAGGGGGGCTTCGCCCCCCTTCCGACGGCGCTGCGGGCCTAACGGCCCGCCTGCGCCTGCCTCCCCCCAGGACTCGATTGCGCGGGCGAAGCCCGGGCTCGAACGCCACCGAGGCTATTTGATGGCACTGCTAGAGGCGGTGGAGGTCACGAAGTTCTACGGTGATGTCTGCGCGCTGGCCGGCGTCTCGCTGGCCGTGGCCGATGGCGAGTTCGTGTCGATCATCGGGCCCAACGGGGCGGGCAAGACGACCCTGGTCAATGTCCTCACGGGGCTGACGCCACCGTCGCGCGGCACCGTGCGCTTCAAGGAGCACGACGTGGCCGGCATCGGCCCGGCCCGGCTGGCCCGCCTGGGGCTGGCGCGCTCGTTCCAGCTCGTGACCATCTTTCCCGGTCTCACCGTGGAGGAGACGCTCGCCGCGGCCATTGCTTCCCGCCTGGGACGAACGGGACGGCTCTGGACACGACTTGCCGCCGACGCGGACGTGCGCGCCCAGGTCCACGAGGTGGCGGAACTGTTCGGGCTGGCCGACCGGCTCAGCCGGCCGGCCCGGACTCTGCCCCAGGGAGACAAGAAGCTGCTCGACGTTGCCAGCGCCTTCGCCCTGCACCCGGAGATCATCCTGCTCGACGAGCCGACCTCGGGAGTCAGCACCCGCGACAAGCATGCGATCATGGAGACGCTCGTCGGCGCGGCCCGGCGCATCGGGATCCGGGCCATCATCCAGGTCGAGCACGACATGGACATCGTCTTCGGCTACTCGGACCGCATCGTTGCCCTGCACGAGGGGCGCGTGCTCGCCGACGGCGCCCCGCAGACGATTCGGGACGACGCCCACGTCGTCGCCACCGTGCTGGGAGCGCAGCCACTCCCGCCTGAAACAGGCCACCCCCGACCTGAGCCGGGCACGCCGCCCCCGCTCCAATAGATGCTGGACGTCCAGGGCCTCACCGTCGACATCCAGGCCAGTCGCATCTTGCGCGGCGTCGGCCTGGAGGTGAACGAGCGGGAGCTGATCTGCCTGGTGGGGCGCAATGGCGCCGGCAAGACCACGGCGCTCCGGACGATCATGGGGTACCTGCGGCCGGCCGGGGGGACCATCACCTTCAAGGGCGAGAGCCTTCTCGGCCTGCCCACCCACGCCATCGCCGCGCGCGGCATCGGCTTCGCGCCCGAGGAGAGCGAGGTGTTCGGCGACCTCACCGTGGCGGAGAACATCGAGATCGCCACCTGGACGCGCCCGACGGGGCGACCGGCCGCGGAGCGCATCGCGCGCGCCTACGGCGTGTTCCCCCGGCTGCGGGGCTTCGCCACCCGCGGGGGCACGCAGCTGTCGGGAGGCGAGCGCAAGATGCTGTCGGTAGCGCGCGCGCTGGCCCTCGATCCGCAGCTCCTGCTACTCGACGAGCCTTTCGAAGGCCTGGCGCCGGCCATCATCCCCCTCATCACGGCTTCCATCGTGGAGATCGCACGGCTGGGGGTGGCGATCCTCATCGCCGAGTCCAACGTCCACCACGTGCCCGCGGACACCTCGCGCTTGTACGTGATCGAGCGCGGAGAGATCATCTTTGCCGGCGCGCCGCCGGACGCTCGGCGCGACCCGACCGTCCTGCGTATCATCGGGGGAAGCCCCTGAGGGCCGTCGCCGGCCCTTGCTTCGGTCCTCTCGGTCCGGGTCAGGCGAGAACCGGCTGTCGTCCGCCTTCGAGCTCGCCACCACGCCGAAGATCCAGGACCGCGCGCACCTTGTGGGCCAGAGCGTCCGGCGTGAACGGCTTTTTCAGGAAGGACGTCCTCTCGACGGCATGGTCCGTGTGGCCCGACATGTACAGCACAGCCATCTCCGGGCGTAGGGAGGTGAGCCGCTCGGCCAAGTCACCACCGCTCATCTGGGGCATCACCATGTCCGTCACCAGCAGATGGATCGGCTCGGGGTGGGATTCGGCGCACCGCAGGGCCTCGCTCACCGTCCCCGCGTCGAGCACGGTGTAGCCATGCGCCTCGAGCACCCGGCGCACCAACCCGCGGACCTCGGCCTCGTCTTCGACGACCAGCACGGTCTCGTTCCCACCTGCCGGCGGCGGGCTCGCCACCTCGGCCGGGGCCGGGGCCCTATCGACGCGCGGGAAATAGATCGTGAACGTCGTTCCCTCTCCCAACCGGCTGTCCACCCGGATGCTGCCCCCGCTTTGCTTGACGATCCCGTAGACCGTGGCCAGGCCGAGTCCCGTTCCCTGGCCGGGCGCTTTGGTCGTGAAGAACGGCTCGAAAATATGGGAACGGGTCTCGGCATCCATCCCGACTCCGGTGTCGCTGACCACCAGTATCACGTGCGGGCCCGGCCGCACCCCGACGTGCCCCGCCGCATAGGCTTCGCTCAGCTCGACGTTCGCCGTCTCCAGCGTGACCTGACCACCCCTGGGCATCGCGTCACGGGCGTTCACGACCAGATTGACGATGACCTGTTCGAGCTGGCCGGGATCGACCCTCACGTGACCGAGGTTCGGCCCGGGTGTCACCACGAGGTCGATGCTCGTGCCAATCAAGCGCTGAAGCATCTCGGCCATGGCCGGCACCACGTGGTTGAGATTTACCACGGCGGGCTCGAGCACCTGCTTCCGGCTGAAGACCAACAGCTGTCTCGTCAACCAGCCCGCCCGGGTGGCCGTCTTGTCGATGAGATCGAGCCCTCCGCGCAACGGATCACCGGGGGGCAGCGTGCGCAGCAGCAGCTGGCTGTGGCCGGTGATCACGGTCAGCAGATTGTTGAAGTCGTGGGCGATGCCGCCGGCCAGACGCCCCACCGCCTCCATCTTCTGGAGTTGCCGAACCTGCTCCTCGCTCATGCGAAGCGCCCCTTCCACCCGCCTCCGCTCGATACATTGCGCGATCTCTCCGGCCGCCGCCGCGAAGCCCCGGAGCCCTATCTCGTCGAGCGGCGCCGTGGTGACGGCAGCCGCCACTCCGATGAGTCGGCCGTCGACGACGAGCGGATGACCGACGAAGGCCACCGCACCGTCCCGCCCGATGCCTGCCTGGTCGTCCGGGCGAGGACCATCCGCCGGAGCCGGGCTCATCACCCGGGGTCGGCGATCGGCGGCGATCAGGCCGATCACCGACTCGCCCACGGGGATCCGTCGCTGACGCTCGTCAGCACCATCCCACTCTCCCGCGTGAGCCTGCAGCGTGAGCACCGTTTCGTCACTGTCGAGCGTCCAGATGCGCACCCACGTCGCCTCCAGATGACGTACCAGAGTCTCGGCACACTCCTGGAGCATCGCGGGGAGCTCCCGGTTCCGGCCCAGCGCCGCACTGATCTCCCCGCTCATCATGAGGGCCGTGAACTGTCGGCCCAACTGCCCCGCCATGCGATTCAACGAACTCGCCAGCTCTTCGAACTCGTCCCCGCTCGCGATCTCTACCCGCGTGTTGAAGTCCCCCCTGGCGATTTGTCTGGTCCCCGCCTGGAGCTTGTCCAGCGGAATCAGGCTCCGGCGGATCTGGCCGATACTCAACAACAGCACGACCCACACTGACGCGAGAACGACGAGGACAAATGTCCGCTTGAACGCGGCGATCGGCGCAAACACATCGGCCTTCGACTCGCTCAGGACGATCGTCCACTTCGGCGTGGCCAGCGCGGCCTGGAGAAAGAGGGACCAGTAGCTCGCGACGTACTCGTTGGTGTCGTCTGCCCATTCGAACCGACCGGCCGTGCGCCGACTCATCTGGACGGCGACCTCTTCGCGGACCGCCGGCAAAGAGGCGGTGGATGAGAACACCACGCGGCCCGCCTGATCCAGGACGCTGAGGCCCATGGCCGACGGGAGCACGGGCTCGTCGTCGAAGCTCCACAGATAGGTCGAATTGATCTCGCCCCACAGGATCCAGCCTGGCCGTGGTCCCGCCAGCTCCCGGCCCAGAAAGAGTCGCGGCGGTCCATGCGGAGCGTCTTGGAGGGAGAGCAGCGTCTTGCCCGAGGCGAGGTGGTGCCGTTCCTCGGCAGTGAGCGCCGGGAGGCGGTCGACGCGTCCGGAAAGCGGCACGGGTCGGCCTGTTTTCGCCACGAGGGCCAGGCTCGTAAATAGGGGTTCTCGATCGCCGGCCGACCCGGCGCCATCCAGCCCGACGGGCACATCCCCGTGCCCCCTCGCCCCGGCGGTGGTGGTCAGCGAGGCCTCGAGCGCCAACAGTCGTTTGTAGATCACCATCGCGACGGCCTTGGTCGCCTGCTGAAGCCGCCGCTGGCTCTGCTCGCTCAGCTGGGCCGTCACCTGGCCGAGGGCCAGGATGGCCAGGCCTGAGACGGGAATGAGCGCACACACGATGAACAGCACGAAGGTCCGGCGCGCGACCTTGCTGCGAAAGACCCGCGTATCGAGTGTGATCACGTGCGGCAGGCTCAGTAGCTCGAGGCCAGCCCGACGTACCCGCCGTCGTTAGCCCGGACGACGTCGTCCCAGCTGACCTTGGCTGTCAGCGCCGGCTGGGTCTTGCCGTCCTTGCCGGTCGAGTACAAGTCGTACGTCGAATTCAGCGGGACGAGAAATCGGTCCTTCCGCATCTGGCTCTTGGCGTTCGGCCCGGCGGCAGCGAAATTCAGGTACACGTACGGCCTGCCCCACGGATCCCGAAGGCTTCCCTGCCCGATCTCCACCAGGTCCGTGGGCAACCGTCTC
>DATIAY010000035.1:0-10760 GCA_035457825.1 Candidatus Methylomirabilota bacterium | reverse complement strand
CCGGTGGCGACTGGTTCCGGGCGGGGGCCAAGTTCTCGACGATGATCCCGGAGGTCCTGCCCGGGGTGTCGGCCGGTACCCTCATGGGCGGCGGGGTGGTCAACGTGACCAAGGTCGGCAAGGGCGAGGCCCAGATCGCCTTCGCGCTGACCCCGTACCCTGAGGAGGGCTACAACGGCCGCGGCAAGTACAAGGAGGCGTACAAGAACGTGCGCCTGATCGCCTCGAACATCGGCCATACGGTCGTCATCGCGCTGTTCGTGCTCAAGGACAGCCCGATCAAGACCTTCGCCGACATCAAGGGCAAGCGCATCGTCCCCGGCGACCGCGGGTGGGGCACCACCGAGCTCGCCGAGGCCGTGATGACCGCCGCCGGCATGCCGCCCGACAAGTTCAAAGCCGAAGGCGGAACCATCAGCTACACGTCGATCACCGATCGATCTAAGGCGCTTCAAGACCGGAATGTCGACGCCATCTTCATTCCAGCTCAGGTGACGTACCCGGACCTGATGGCCGTCCAGCAGGCTGTCGGGCTCCGGGCCATTCCTCTTCCCAAGGAGGCCATGGAGCGCACGCTCTCGATGATGGGCGGCCTCACGAAGGGCAGGGTCCCCAAGGGGCTCTACGGGGTCGTGACGGATGGCCTGGACTCGCCCGGGTTTGCCCAGCAGCTCATCGCCGACGCCGCGCTCAGCGACGAGCTGGTGTACCGCGTGACGAAGCTCTGGTGGGAGCGGATCAAGGAGATCGGGGAGATCGCCCCCACTCTCATGCAGTCCGACGTCAAGGTGGCCATGGAAGGTGCCGCGATCCCCTTCCACCCGGGTGCGCTCCGCTACTACAAGGAGGTCGGGGTCGCGCGGTAGGTAGGTCGTCGGTCCCATGACCGACGCCCCGCCCGCCGAGCGCTCGGCCGTCGCCGCGCTCCTCGGGCGGGGCCGCGGGCCCCAGCGGACGCTGGCGTTCGCCATCGTCGTCCTCTCCGTCGCGCTCGGAGTTTTCCACTTCTACAGCACGTTGTTCGGCCAGGCCGAGGGGCACACCCACCGCTCCACGAGCCTGGCCATGATGAGCCTGCTGGCCTTCCTGTTCTTCCCGCTCGGGCGCAAGAGCTTTGCCGATCCGCTGACCTGGCACTTCGCGCTGGACCTGGCCTCCATCGCCGTCGTCCTCGGCGCCCAGGTATGGACGCTCATCCACATCGACCGGTTCGTCGATCCGGGCTACACGGCGACGACCGCCGACGTCGTGATCGGCAGCCTGCTGATCTTCGCCGTGCTGGAGGGGACGCGCCGCACCGTCGGGTGGGGACTCACCCTCACCGCGATCTTCTTCATCGTGCAGACCCTGCACGCCGACCGGTTCTTCTGGATCTTCTACGGACCGCCCACACCGTGGTGGACGATGGTCGAGAGCTTCTACGGCAAGGAGGAGGGGCTCTACGGCATCCCGGTCGCCATCATGAGCTCGGTGCTCATCCTGTTCATCCTCTTCTCGGCGTTCCTGTCCACGACCGGCATCGGCGACTTCTTCGTGCGACTGGCCACGGCGGTGGCCGGCCGGCTCACCGGCGGGCCGGCCAAGGTCTCCGTCTTCTCCAGCGCGCTGCTGGGCACCATCTCGGGGAGCGGCGTGGCCAACGTCCTCATGGACGGGGTCTTCACCATCCCCATGATGAAGCGGGCCGGCTACCGGGCGACCTTCGCGGCGGCGGTGGAGGCCACCGCCTCCATCGGCGGCCAGATCATGCCGCCCATCATGGCCGCGGCCGCCTTCATCATGGCCGACTTCGTCGGCGTGCCGTTCCGTCAGGTGGCGCTGGCCGCGGCAATTCCGGCGCTCCTCTACTTCTTCTGCGTATACATCACCGTGCACTTCGAAGCGCGCCGGCTCGGGCTGCAGAAAGTGCCGCGCGAGGAGATGCCGAGCCTGCCCGGGACCCTCAAGCAGGACGGCTACCTGCTGCTGCCGATCGCCGCTCTGCTCTGGTACCTCTACCAGGGGTTCACGGAGGAGACGGCGGGACTGATGGCCATCGCCACCACGTTTCTGGTGAGCTTCGTGCGCCGGCGGTCGCGCCTGGGGCCGGAGCGACTCTTGAGGGCATTCGAGACGGGAGCGCAGACCGCGGTCACAGTGGCCATGGCCGTCGCCGCGGCTGGCCTCATCATCGGGTGCGTGTTCCTGTCCGGGATCGGGATGCAGTTCTCCTTCGTCCTGATCAAACTCTCGGGCGGGGAGCTCTGGCTAGCCCTCGTCTACACGGCCTTCGCCGCGTTCATCCTGGGGTTGTCCCTGCCCACCACCGCCGTCTACCTCACCCTGGCCATCATCGTGGCGCCGGGCCTGGTCCAGATGGGCGTGCCCAAGATGGCCGCGCACATGTTCATCTTCTACATGGGCGTGACCTCCGATCTCACGCCGCCGACCTGTCTGTCGCCTTTCGCGGCGGCCGGCATCGCCGGCTCGCCGCCCATGGCCACGGCCTGGCAGGCCATGCGCCTGGGCGCGGTGCTCTACATCGTCCCGTTCATGTTCGTCTACTCCCCCGCGCTGCTGGCCATGGGCTCCCTGCCCGAGATCATCCTGGCCACGTTGACGGCGGGCCTCGGCGTCTTCTGCCTTGCCGCCGGGCTCCAGGGCTGGCTGCGGCGGGCCGCGTCGCCGCTGGAGCGGGCCCTCCTCCTCGGCGCGGCCGGGGCCCTCATCAGTCCCGGCTTCTACACCGATCTGGCCGGCGTCGGTTTGCTGGCCAGCACCCTGAGTCTCCAGGCCGCCCGCGGGCGGCGGGAACGCGCGGATGCGGTCGGCGCTTCGCTGGGCTAGTCTGATCGCCGCAGGTAGCATCCTGTATGCGCTCGGGGCCACGGGCCTCCACCACCGGCAATTCGATCTGGTCCTGGCGACCGTGCTCGGGCTGGCCGTGCTGATCGTCGTGATCTTCGCCGCCACGGCGACCGAGAGCGCTCAGGAGTGACCTGCGGCCTGGTCGGCTACTTGGCGCCTTCGACCTTGCCGATCTTCTGGATCACCGCGGCCAGCTTCTGAGCGTCCTTGCGCCACCAGGCGTTGAACTCCGCGGCGTCCTGGTAGGCGATCGGTGTCTGTAGCTTCTGACTCGCCGTGACCACCTCGGGCTCCTTGACGGCCTGGCGGACGATGTCGCCCAGCTTCTTGAGCACGTGGGCCGGCGTTCCTTTCGGCGCGACCAGCCCGGCCCAGGCGGAGTATTCGACGTCGTAACCCAGCTCTTTCAGCGAGGGCACCTCGGGAAACGCGGGCAGGCGCCCGATGCCAGTGTGACCGAGCAGGCGCACCTTGCCGGTGGGCAAGTGCGGCGCGACCAGCGAGGGAACGCTGGCCACGATCTCGGCATGCCCGCCGAGCAGCGCGTTCATCATGGGGCCGCCACCCGTGGTGGGCAGGTGCCGCATCGTGATGCCGGCCGCCTGGAGGAACATGGCGAAGGGCACGTGGGAGGCGCCGTACAGGCCCGAGGAGGTGTGCACGATCTGCCCGGGGCGTCGCCGAGCGTCCTCGACGACGTCGGCCAGCGTCTTCCAGGGAGCATCACCGCGGACGGTGATCACCGAGGGCTCGGCGTTGATGCGGGCGATGCCGACCAGCTGATCGATGGTGTAGGTGTGGGGCCGCCCGAACAGCCGGTCGACCTCGGGAAGGGTGGAGACGCTGACCAGGGCCATCAGGAGCGTGTAGCCGTCGGGCTTGCTCGTAGCCACGAAGTGGTTGCCCACGGCCCCGGCAGCGCCCGGCTTGTTGCTGATGACGATCGGCTGCTTGAGCAGGCGCTCCATCGCGGCGGCCAGCGGCCGGGCGGTGAGGTCGGCGAGCCCGCCGGGCGGGAAGGCGACGACGATGGTGATCGGACGGGTGGGATACGGCTCCTGCGCCGCCACGCCCGAGGTCAGGACCAACAGCACCAGGACCGCCATAACCAGCGTTCGTCTCATCGCCGTCCTCCCTGGCCGGCAACTTCGCCGGGTGGCCGCTCCCTGTCAAGGGGGGAACCTTGTCAGCCTGCATTGACAATTGGGCAGAGCTGCGGATAATTGTGCAGCTTCGCACGCGGGTTTCGCTCCTTCTCGTGCTCTCGACCGACCCTGTCGCGGGTGAGGAGGATCGTTGCATGACCCGACCGCTCGCAGTGGTGGCCCCCCGGGCTGTGAGCCCATCGCTGCCCTTTCGCTGGCAAGGAGGAGCACCATGACCAAGGGACTTCTGGCTCTCGCTGCCACCCTGATCCTGCTCGTGACGATGTGTGCCGCCGCGGCCGCCGACAAGCCGATCCTCTCGGGCCCCCTGGCCAAGCTGGACATCAAGCCGGCCGTGATCGAGGGGAAAAAGGGGACGCCCAAGGGCACGCTGACCATCGCCCAGCATTTCGGCCTGGACCCCGGTTGGCTGGATCCCCTGGAGCACATCTACGCCCTGACGATGCAGACGTACGACTACCTGGTGCACGACGCGATGATCAAGCCGATGCCCCAGGGCGAGTTCACGTATAGCCTGGCCGAGCACGCCGAGATGACAGCCGACTTCCTGAAGGCCGGATTCCGCCTGCGTCCGGGGCTCAAGTTCCAGGACGGCCAGCCCCTCACCACCGCCGACGTCAAGTGGACCTACGAGAACTTCAAGGGGGCGCATGCCAAGCTGTTCCGCGACAAGCTCGAGCACATCCAGGTGGTCGACGACCGCACGATCATCTTCCACTTCAAGCAGCCCTTCCTGGAGTTCATGGACTACTACAACGGCGGGGTCAGCGGCATCGGGTGGATCGTCCCCAAGCACTACTACGAGAAGGTGGGCCGTGACGGCTTCAAGGCCAAGCCGATCGGCGCGGGGCCGTACAAGTTCGTGAGCCAGCAGGTCGGGGTGCAGATGGAATTCGAAGCCTGGGAGGACTACTGGCGGCGCACGCCCGCGACCAAGACGATCGTGGTCAAGGGCATCAGTCAGCTGGCGGCCCGGGTGGCGGGACTGCAGACGGGCGAGCTGGACCTGGCCTTCGGTATGACCGGCAAGCTCCTGCCCCGGGTGATGGCGGACAAGAATCTCCGCTGGGTGCCCAACTTCACCAGCGTCTGGTACCTGATGTTCCCCGGCTACAACGAGCCCGACAGCCCCTTCCACGACAAGCGCGTACGGCAGGCGGTGAGCCTGGCCATCAACCGGCAGTTCCTGTCCAAGCAGGAGTCCCAGGGCATCGGCCCGGTCTGGGGCAACTGGGTCAGCCCCGAGAACCGCGACGCCTTGAAGGCGGACGGCAAGGAGCTGCCGGTGCCGGAGTACAACCCCGAGAAGGCCAAGCAAGTGCTGGCCCAGACCAAGTATCCCAACGGCTTTGACTTCGAGTGGTACGTGCCCTTCGTGCCTTACATCGACATGGGCGAGCGCGTCGTCACCGACCTCCGGGCGGTCGGTATCCGCGGCAAGATCATGCAGGTGGAGGGGCCGGCCTTCCGAGCCAAGATCGGCCAGGGGCGCAAGGGGTATCCCGGCAACCGGACCATCGTGCAGAACATCGATCCCCGCCCGGGTGGGGCCAAGGCCAGCATCGGCGTCTACGCCGTGTGCGGAAGCCCCTCCTCCTTTATCTGCGAGCCCCACATCGACGAGCTGTGGGCCAAGCACCAGGCCAGCACGAAGCCGGAGGAGCGCGACCGGCTCATCAAGGCGATCCAGAAGATTCTCATCGAGGACTATCACATGGTCCCCATGTACTGGAACCCCTTCGTGCACGCGGTGGGACCGCGAGTGCTTCCCGAGGGCAAGGCCTTCGAGCGCTACTGGGACACCCTGCACGCGCCGTATCCGTGGCCCTGGGAGGTCTGGGAGGTGAAGGCCGACAGATGATCGGCACGCGCGGAGTCGAGGAGCGCCCCGGCTCGGCCGGGGCCCGACGAGCGCGGGGGGGTCTGGGGGGCCATGTCGGCGCCCCCCAGCTGGACCGATGAGACGGTACATCCTGGTCCGGGCGCTCTACAGCCTCATCACCCTGTGGCTGCTGGTCACGATCATCTTCGCGATGGTCCGGCTCACGGGAGATCCGGTGCTCATGAAGGCGGAGCCGGGGGCCGATGCCGTCTACCTGGCCGAGCTGAGGCGCCAGTGGGGCCTGGACCGGGCGCTGTACTGGCAGTACGCGAGCTTCCTCGGGAACCTCCTGCAGGGGAACTTCGGCCATTCCTTCGAGAAGTCTCTGCCGGTGCGGGACATCTATTTCGAGCGGCTGCCGAACTCGCTCAAGCTCGGCTTCGCGGCCTTCATCATCTCGATCGTGCTCGGAGTCCCGCTCGGAATGCTGTCGGCGTTGAAGGTGAACACCTGGTGGGACAACATCGGCAAGATGATCGCGCTGATCGGGCTGTCCATGCCCGGCTTCTTCGTGGGCATGGTCTTGATCATCGTGTTCGGGGTCGAGCTGGGCTGGCTTCCCGTGCTCGGCAAGGGATCGACCATCTTCGTCTGGGGCGCCCCCTCGACGTGGCTGCCGTTCTGGTTCCGGGACTGGCCGCATCTGATCATGCCCGCCTTCGCGCTGGGTTGGTACTTCTCCGGGGCCATGCTGCGCATCACCCGCTCCGGAATGCTGGATGTCATGGGCAGTGACTACATCAAGCTGGTGCGCCTGAAGGGCGTGCCGGAGCGGATGGTGGTGGCCAAGCACGCGCTGAAGAACTCCATGATCCCCGTCCTCACCTTCGCGGGTCTGAACCTCCTGATCATGGTGAACGTGGCCGTGGTGATCGAGGTCATCTTCAACTGGCCGGGCGTGGGGCAGCTGCTCTACGACGGTCTGAGCAACCGGGACTTCCCCATGGTCCAGGGGGTGGTGCTGATGTCCGGCCTCATGATCGTGGTGCTCAACTTCACCATCGACGTGCTCTACGGTTATGTGGATCCCCGCATCCGTCTCGCGCGGTAGATCGAGGAGCGCCCCGGCTGGGCCGGGGCGCTCCGAGCGTTGGGGGGTCTGGGGGCCATGTCGGGGCCCCCGGGAGGGCTGAATGGCGACGATTCCGGTCGGCGCAACCTATAGAACCAGCGTCTCGCGCGTCGCCCGAAGGAGCTATCGGCTCGTCGCTGAGATCCCGGCCATCCCGCTGGCGATGCTGGCCATCCTGGCCTTCGCCGCTGTGTCGGCCCCCGTCCTGGCTCCCCACAGCAAGCTCGACCCGGTGAAGCCCACGCCCGGGCAGTGTCAGGCAAAGTTCGGTATGGCCGACTGCCCCTACGTCGACAACGTGCCCCCCTTCTGGGCCCGGGGAGGCACCATGGACACCCCCCTCGGCACCGACTTCCTGGGGCGGGACGTGCTCAGTCGTTTGATGCACGGCGCCCGCATCTCTCTGGTGGTAGCCTTGACCGGCACCCTGTTCGCCGGCGCCATCGGCACGCTGCTCGGCGTGCTCGCCGGATACCTGGGGAAGTGGTGGGACCAGGTCATCATGCGCGTCACCGACGCCTGGTTGACCCTGCCTTCGCTGGTCTTCGCGATCCTCCTCTCGAGCGTGCGGGGCCCCGGGCTGTGGAACGTGGTGGTGATCCTGGCCCTGGTGTTCTGGAGCCGGTATTCCCGCGCGGTGCGGGGTGAGGTCCTGGCGCTCCGCGAGCGCGACTTCGTGAGGCTGGCCGAGATCAACGGGATCGGCAAGCTCCGGATCATCTGGCGGCATCTCATCCCGAACGTGATGAACACCGTCATGGTGCTGTTCAGCCTGCAGGTGGGGGTGGCCGTCATCATCGAGGCCTCCCTCAGCTTCCTCGGCGTCGGCGTCCCGCCGCCCGAGCCCTCCTGGGGGCTCATGATGGCCCAGGAGCGCGACAGCCTGATGGAGGGCAAGTGGTGGCTGGCGGTGCTCCCCGGAATCTGCATCACCATGCTCGTGCTCTCCGCCAACATGCTGGGTGACTGGTTGCGCGTGCGTCTCGACCCCCAACTGCGCAACCGCTAGGCTCGTCAGGCCCGAGCCAGGCGAGCGAGAGCAGCATGCACGTACGGACAATCTTTCTTTCTCACGTGCAGATCAGAGAGAGGAGGAAACGCCGTGTATAAGGGCACATTCGCCGTCCTCGCGGTTCTGGGACTGTGGTGGGCCGTCGCCTGGGGCCAGAGCCCCACTTCAACACCCAAGTCGATCCTGGCTGGGCCGCTGGCCCACGTGGACATCAAAGACGCCAAGGTCGACGCGGTGAGAGGAACACCCCGGGGCACGTTGAACATCGGATTGCACTTCGGCATCGATCCGGGCTGGTTCGATCCGCTCGGCTACTACGGGCCGGCCCTTCACTTCTACTATCTGATCCACGACGCGCTCATCAAGCCCATGCCGCAAGGGGAGTTCACCTACAGCCTGGCCGAGCACGTCGAGATGACCGCGGACTTCACCAAGGCCGCCTTCCGTTTGCGCGCGGGCCTGAAATTCCAGGACGGTCATCCCCTCACCACAGCGGACGTCAAGTGGACCTACGAGAACTACCGCGGGTACAACGTCAAGCTCTTCCAGGACAAGCTCGAGCGCATCGAGATCGTCGACGCCCGTACCATCGTCTTCCACTTCAAGGGCCCATTCGTCGATTTCCTCGATCTCTACAGCGGTGCCGGCAGCGGGATCGGGTGGGTCCTCCCCAGGCACTATTACGAGAAAGTGGGCAAGGACGGCTTCAAGGCCCGTCCCCTGGGTGCGGGACCGTTCAAGTTCGTGAGCCAGGAAGCCGGCGTGCAGGCCTCCTTCGAGGCCTGGGACGAATACTGGCGCCGGGCTCCCGGCGTCCGGGCCATCAACGTCAGGGGCATCCGGGACCTGGCGGCCCGTATGGCCGGCCTGCAGACCGGTGAGCTCGATCTCGCCTACGGTATGACCGGCAAGCTGCTGCAGAAGGTGATGGCAGATCCCAAGCTGCGCTGGGATCCCAACTTCACCGCGCCCTGGCATCTGATGTTCCCCGGCTACAACGAGCCCTCCAGCCCCTTTCACGACAAGCGCGTGCGCCAGGCCGTCAGCCTGGCGATCAACCGGCAGTTCCTCGTGAGGCAGGAAACGCACAGCGTCGGCAAGCCGTGGGGCAACTGGATCAGCCACGAAAACCGCGACGCGCTGTGCGGGGACGGGACAGAGCTCCCGGTGCCGCTGCACGATCCGGCGAAGGCGAAACAACTGCTCGCAGAGGCAGGCTACCCCAACGGCTTCGACTTCGACTGGTACGTCCCGTTCGTGCCGTACTTCGACATGGCCGAGCGCGTCCTCACGGACCTGCGCGCCGTGGGCATTCGGTCCAAGGTGCAGATGCTGGATGCGCCGGCCTACATGGCCCAGACCAGCAAGGGCCGCAAGGGCTTCCCGGGCAATCGCACCATCGTCCAGCGGATCGACCCGCGGCCGGGAGGCGCCAAGGCGCTGATCCGGATCTACGCGGTGTGCGGAGGGCCGGCCTCCTACATCTGCGAGCCACAGATCGAGGCACTATGGGCGAAGCACGAGGCCAGCATCGATCTGGCGGAACGGGATCGTCTGTCGAAAGAGATCCAGCGCCTCATCGTCGAGGAATACTATTTGGTGCCGCTCTACCTCAATCCGTTCGTGCACGCCGTGACTCCCAAAGTGCTTCCGGAAGGCGACGCGGTACGCCACTACTGGGACACCGTCAACGCTCCCTTCCCGTGGCCGTGGGAGGTCTGGGAGGTCAAGGGATAAGGTGCCCCCGCTCCTGCGTGTCACGGACCTGAGAACGTACTACTTTGGCTTTCGCGGCACGCGCGTGGTGAAAGCTGTGGACGGGATCAGTTTCAGCCTGGAAGCCGGTGAAACGCTCGGCCTGGTGGGCGAATCGGGCTGCGGCAAGACCACCACCTGCCACGCGCTGGTACGCTTGCTCCCTCCCGGCGCCCGCATCGTGAGCGGGAGCATCGAGCTGGAGGGCGAAGATCTGCTCACCAAGACGCCGTCGCAGATCCGGGAGATCCGCGGGCGGCGGATCGCCACCATCCTGCAGGATCCGATGGCCTCGCTGGACCCTCTGTTCTCCATCTATGACCAGGTGGCCGAGCCAGCCTACTACCACCAGGGGCTCCGGGGAGGGCGGCTGCGCCAGCTGGTCCGGGAGCTCCTGACCGCGGTGCGCATTCCCTCGCCCGAAGCTCGGATGAAAAACTTCCCCCACCAGCTGAGCGGGGGCATGCGGCAGCGCATCGTCGGGGCCATCGCCCAGGCGGGAGGCCCCCAGATCATCATCGCCGACGAGCCCACCACCAATCTGGACGTAACCATTCAGCTCCAGTATCTGAACCTGCTCAAAGACCTGCAGCGCGCCAGCGGCGTGGCCCTCATCTTCGTCACTCACAACCTCGGCATCGTGGCAAAGATGTGCGACAAGGTCGCGGTGATGTATGCGGGACGGATCGTCGAGATGCAGTCGGTGCGGGGCCTGTTCTACGCCCCCCGGCATCCCTACACACGGGCGTTGCTGGACTCCATCCCCAAGCTAGGGACCAAGGAGCCGCTCTACGCGATTCCCGGCCAGCCTCCCGACCTGTCGGCCCTGCCCACCGGTTGTAGCTTTCATCCCCGGTGCGCCAGCGCGATCGAGTGTTGCCGCACCGATGAGCCACCGGAACATCACCTGGAAAACGGGTCCACCGCACGCTGCTGGCTCGCCGCCAAGGAAGCCGCCCGTGGGTGAGCCGCTCCTGGAAGTCCGCGATCTCAAGAAACACTACGCCGTCGGCGGTGGCCTGTTCG
>DATIAY010000034.1:0-11207 GCA_035457825.1 Candidatus Methylomirabilota bacterium | reverse complement strand
AGCGCGCTGGCGACCTCCTGCCGGCGGTGGCCGAGGCCGACGAAGGCGATGAGGTGTTCGGCCTCGGCCGCGAGCCGGACGGCCTCCTCCCGCACCCAGCGGCGGCCGGCGAGGACGCTGACGAACCCGGCCTGGCCGCGGAGGTGCAAGCCGATCATCACGTTGTCCCGCACGGTCAGGGCCGGGAACACGCTCGTCTTCTGAAAGGTCCGCACGACGCCCAGGCGGGCGATCTGCGATGGCCGGAGCCCGGTCAGGGATGTGCCCCCGTAGCTGATCAGGCCGCGGGCCGCCCGCAGGAAGCCGGTGATGGCGTTGAACGCGGTGGTCTTGCCGGCCCCGTTGGGGCCGATGAGGCTCGTGATGGTGCCGGGGCGGACGTCGAACGAGACGCCGGCCAGCGCGCTCACCCCACCGAACTGCACGGCCAGATCCCGGATCTCGAGCATTACTTGAACAGGGTCGGCACGATGCCTCGCGGGAGAAAGAACAGCAGGAGCACGAGGATTACGCCGTAGGCCAGCATCTGCCACTGCCAGGATGTGGCTTCGCGCAGCGCCTCGGGCAGGGCGGTGAAGAGCAGGGCGCCGACGAGCGGACCGGCCAGCGTTCCCTTGCCCCCGGCGACGACCATAACGACCATGGTGACCGTGTAGGTGAAGAGGAAGACCTCGGGACTCACGAAGCGCGTGTAGTGAGCGTAGAGGCCGCCGGCCAGGCCCGCCATGGCTGCGCTCACTACGGCCGCCAGGACCAGGTACCGGGTGACGTCGATGCCCACTGACTCGGCCAGCGGCTCGTTTTCCCGCAACGCTACGAAGGCCCGCCCGATGCGGGAGTCAACCAGTCGCTGGCAGACCAGCCAGGCCAGCGCCACCGCGACCAGCACCAGGTAGTAGTAGGCGGGCTTGCTGCGCAGCGACCACGGTCCCAGCGTGGGCGAAGGGATGTCGGGGAGCCCCAGCGGCCCGTTGGTCAGCTCCATCCAGTTCACGCTCACGAGCGAGATCACGCCCGCGAACGAGATCGTCACCAGGACGAAGTACGCGCCGCGCAGCTTCAGGGCAAGCCGCCCGATCGCCCAGCCCGCCATGCCCGCGGTCAACGCGGCGGCGGCCAGGGCGATCCACACGGACCAGTCGAGCCGGAGCGTCAGCAGCGCGGAGGTATAGGCGCCGATCCCGAAGAAGGCGGCGTGACCGAGCGAGAGCTGGCCGGTGTAGCCGAGCAGGAGGTTGAGGCTCAGGGCCAGGATCGCGAAGATCCCGGCCATGATCAGGGTGTGCAGGTAGTACGGGTTGCCCAGCCAGAGCGGCGCGGTCAGCGCGAGGGCGCCGAGGGCCCCGAGCCCCGTGCGGCGCAGACCAGGCCGGCCCACCATGGCCGCGTCCCCGGGCGGCTCAGCCGACGCGCTCGGCCCGCGCCAGGAGGCCCGAGGGACGGAGCAGCAGCACCAGAATGATGATGACGAAGCCGACGGCATCGCGGTATCCCGAGGACACGTAGCCGGCCCCGAGCTCTTCGGCGACCCCGAGGAGCAGACCGCCCAGCGTGGCGCCGGCGACGTTGCCGAGGCCGCCCAGGATGACCACCGAGAACGCCTTGAGCGCGGCGAGGTCGCCCATCGAGGGATAGGCCAGGAAGATGGGTCCCAGAAGCGCGCCCGCTGCCGCGGCGAGCCCGGAGCCGAAGGCGAACGTCGCCGTATGGATCTGGCCGATCCGCACACCCATGAGCGCGGCGGTGTCGGGATCCTGAAAGGTCGCGCGCATCGCCCGGCCCAGTCGGGTGCGGTGCACGACGAGGTGGGCGCCGAGGATGAGGGCCAGGGCCGTAGCCAGGACGAAGACGCGCAGGGGCGCGATGCTGATGGTCCCGAGCGTCAAGGGCGCCGTCGGGAACGGATGGGGGATGGACTTGGCGATGCCGCCCCAGGCGAGCAGCTCCGCGTTCTGCATGGCGATCCAGAGCCCGATCATGACCAGCATGACGGTGTCGATCGAATGCCCGCGCAGCGGTCGCAGGAGCACAAGCTCGGTCAGTCCGCCGAGGACGGCGCCGGCGGCGATGGCCAGGACCAGGGCGCCCAGAAAGGGCAGGTCGGCCAGGGCCAGCGCGGCGAACGCGGCGTAGGCGCCCAGCGTGTAGAACTCCCCGTGGGCGAAGTTCACGACGTTCATGAGGCCGAAGATCAGGGTCAGCCCGATCCCCAGCAGGGCATAGGTGCCCCCGAGCACCAGGCCGTTCACCAGATGCTGCAGTAACGCGTCCAACTCACCTCTTGGCCATGAACTCGGGGAGCGTCACCTTGCCGTCCTTGATCTGCACGATGAAGATGCTGGGCTTGGACTGGCCGCTCTCCTTGCCGGCCGGCCCGTCCTTTTCGAAGCGGATGGGCCCGTTCACGCCGGTGATGCTGACCTTCCACAGCGCCTCGCGAATCGCCTTGGCCTCGGCCTTGCCGGCGATGCGGATGCCCTCGGCGATGGTGGCAATACCGTCGTGACCGCGGAAGCCCTCAGTGAGCCCCTCGAAGGGGTGGCCACGCTTGGTCCACTCATCGACGAAGGCCTTGGCCAGCTTGCCGTCGGGCATCGCCTCCGGGAACCACGGCATGAAGAAGAGGAGATGGTAGGTGCCCTCGGCGGCGGCGCCCGCCTGCTTGACGAGCTGGTTGGGCGAGGAGCTGCCCCCGGTGGTGACGATCTTTCGCTGCAGCCGCTGCTCCTGGGCCTGCTTGAGCACGAGCGTGATCTGCTCGACGCTGGTGGTCAGGAACAGGGTGTCGCCGCCCGTCCCCTTGATCTTGGTGATCTGGGCGTTCATGTCGGTGGCCGCCTGGTCCATGAACTCGGTGGCGCCCACGGCCACACCCTTCTTCTTGAGCATGTCCCCGAACGCCGTGATGGCGCCGCGGCCCCAGTCGGTGTTGACGGCCAGGAAGTCGGCCCGCTTGACCCCCAGCTTGGCCACGTAGGGCTCCAGGCCCAGGGCCTCCATCTCGCTGGGCGGGCTGATCCGGAACACCCAGGGGTTGCCGCGCTTGGTGATCGAGGCGGCGCTGGAGGTCTCCACCACCATGGGCACGCCGTACTCCTCGAGCTTGGGCATCGCGGCCAGGGTCATCGAGGAGCCCCAGGCGCCCATGATGGCCGGCACCTTGTCACGCACGATCAGCTTCTCGGCCGCGCTGGCCGCTTCCTTGGGGTCGGACTTGTTGTCCTCGATGACCAGCTCGACCCGGCGGCTCAGCACACCACCACGCGCGTTGATCCAGTCGCGCGCGATCTCCGCGCCCATGCGCACGTAACTTCCCGAGGCGGCCACCGGCCCCGACAGGGGCTGGATGACCCCGATCCGCACGGGAGCGGGCGCCTGCGCCATGACGCCCGCCGCCAGGGTGGAGGCGACAACGAGGGCGAGGACGGAGAGAACGAGAGTACGCTTCATGACGGGCCTCCTGCCGGGCCGAGAATTTGCTGGCGAGATGATACAGGACTCGGACAATTCGTGCTTGGGAGGGCAACGACGATGGCAGCAAGGAAAGCGAAGACCTACAAAGAGCAGCACTTTGACCACCTCCGCGGGCTCGACGGAATCTCCGACGCCCAGATCGCCGAGCACCTGCGGCTCTACGCTGGCTACGTGAAGCAGGTGAACGGGCTCAACGCGGAGCTAGCCGAGCTGCGTGGGCAGGGCAAGGCCTCCGGCCAGAACCCGGAGTTCGCCGAGCTGACCCGGCGGCTGGGGTTCGAGTACGGCGGCATGGTTCTGCATGAGTACTACTTCGCGAATCTCCGCAGGGGCGGTGAGCCGAAGCCGCCGGCGGGCTCGGGGCTGACCCGGGCCCTGGGCGAGGCCTACGGAGGGGTGGAGCAGTGGGCCACCGATTTTCAGGCCATCGGGGAGATGCGGGGTGTGGGCTGGGTTGTTCTCTTCGAGGATCCGGTGACCGATCGGCTCAGCAATCACTGGATCACCCTCCACCAGGAAGGCATCCCGGCTGGTTTCAAGCCGCTGCTCGTCATGGACGTGTGGGAGCACGCTTTCATGCGGGACTACAAGGCAACCGAGCGGAAGAAGTACGTCGAGGCGTTCTTCCGCAACATCGACTGGCGCCTCGTGGAGCGGCGACTGGGTGAGGAAGCATCGGTACGTCCGGCGTCGGCCTGAGTCTATACTGCCGGAGTGGGACTCCTGCTGGTCGTGGCGCTCGTAACGCTGGCGGCCACGCCGGCGCTACCGGACGAGCGCCCGGCCGACGTGGTGTGGCCACGCGTGGCCCATCACCTGGACGAGGCCAGCCGCCTGGCCACGCACTTCGAGGGCGTTCTTCGCGAGAGCTGCCCCCGCTTCGCGAGCCCCGTCGAGTGGGACACCTACCTCGACGGCGAGCTGCAGCGGGTCGTGCTACTGGTGGCTCACGTCGAGCAGGCCTGGGTAGAGGCGAAGATGACCGACGACGATGACGTCCGGCGAGCCGCCAAGGCCCCGCGCCGGCGTGTGCAGGAGGCTCGGGGCCTGGTGGACAAGCTCGCCGGCTGCGCGGAGGCCAACGGGACCCATCTGCCGGTCGGCGCGCTCTGGAAATGGGTCGAGCAGGAGGTTCCCCGCGCTCGGGTCGAGGTCACCCTGCCGCGCTAGTGCCATGTCCGAGACCCTCGGCGATGAGGGCCTCGAGGTCGGGCAGATTGATGGGCTTGGACAGCACCGGCACCGACCAGTGCTTGAGCTCGCCGATGGCCCGCGGGCTGGCGTGCCCGGTCACCACGATGATGGGTATCGAGGGCTCGAGCTTGAGGATCTGAGGGATCGCGTCCAGACCGCCCAGGCGAGGCATCACGAGATCGAGCACGACCGCCGCACACCGTCCCTGCTCGATGAGCCGGACAGCCTCGATCCCGTTTGCGGCCTGCAGCACTTCGTGTCCGCACTCCTTGAGGTACTCGCAGATCGTGGAGCGGAGGTCATCCTCGTCGTCGGCTACCAGAATGGCTCGGCCCGGTCCCTGGACTGTCTCGGCCATGTGGATGGATCCCGCGATGCTCATCGCATGAACCTCACGTTCTGGCGGAGGAAAAGCCACCGGGCGCCTCCAGAGCAACCTCGGTGCCAAGCCCGGGCAGGCAGCAAGAACAGCAACTTGCAGGGATGCGTGCACCGGAAGGCCGTCGGCCAATGATGGGGTGTGCCATGACGGCATCAGGGCTCTCTGCCCCCGCTCCCCTCGACACCCCGCCTCTCCTGGGATATGGTCCGCGCATGACGCGCTCACCATTCTCCCTCGAAGGTCGTTGCGCCATCGTGACTGGCGGAGGCACCGGCATCGGCAAGTCGATCGCGCTCGAGTTCGCGCGGGCCGGGGCCGACGTGGCGGTGTGCAGCCGCAAGGCGGAGCACGTGGAGCCCGTGGCCAAGGCCATCACGGATCTTGGCCGGCGTGCCTTTGCCATGGTCGTCGACGTCAGGGTCGAGGAGCAGGTTCAGGCGATCGTGGACCGGGCGGCCAAGGAGTTCGGCCGGCTCGACATCATGGTGAACAACGCCGGCGCCTCGTTCCGGGCGCGCCCAGAGGACATCTCGCTTAACGGCTGGAATGCCGTGGTGGGCATCAACCTCAACGGCGTGTTTCTCGGCTGCAAATGGGCGTACCGGCAGATGGTGAAGCAAAGCGGCGGTGGCGTCATCCTCAACCTCGCGTCGATCGCCGGCGTCTACGGGTCGACGATGATGTCGCACTACGGCGCCGCCAAGGCCGCCGTCGTCAACCTCACCCGCGCGCTGGCCGTGGCCTGGGCCCGCCAGGGCGTGCGGGTCAATTGCATCGCCCCCGGGCCGGTGGAGACCGAGGGCTACCTGGACGTCCTGCACAAGACCGATCCCAACGCCGACAAGACGTACCGTGCGGTGGCGGCCCGGGTGGCGATGGGGCGCTGGGGCCGAGTGGAAGAGATCGCCTACCCGGCGATCTTCCTGGCCTCCGACGCCTCGTCGTTCATGACCGGCGAGACGATCGTGATCGACGGCGGCCCCTCGCCCCGGGAGTCAGAAGGCTAGCAGGCGCGCATGCGCGCCCTCGTTATCGGCGCCTCCGGCCAGGTCGGCGCCGCCCTCAGCCGGTGTCTCACCGCCCGCGGCCACAGCGTGATCGGGACCCACGCCCGGACGCCCGCGTCTGGCACGCGCCGGCTCGACTTCACCGACACGGCGGCGACCGAGCGGCTCATCGCCGAGACCGCGCCGGACTGGATTTTCTGCGCCGCGGGCTTCACACACGTGGACTCCTGCGAGGAGGCTCCCGAGGCCGCGTACCGGGCCAACCGCGATGCGCCGGCCGCGGCGGCTCGCGTGGCGTCCCGCCGAGGCGCCCGCTTCGTCTACTACTCCACCGAGTATGTCTTCGATGGTGCGAACGGCCCCTACGCCGAGACCGACCCGCCCAATCCGCTGTCTGTCTATGGCCGCAGCAAGCTCGAAGGCGAGCAGGCCGTGGTGCAGGCCCATGCGGGCGCCCTCGTCATCCGGACCACCGTGGTGTACGGGCCGGAGCCCCAGGGCAAGAACTTCGTCTATCAGCTCCTCCGCCGGCTCCGGGCCGGCGAGCGGATGCTGGTGGCCGCCGATCAGCGCTCGAGCCCGACCTACAACGAGGACCTGGCCCAGGCCAGCGTGGAGCTGGCCGAGCGTGGTGTGGAGGGCGTGATCCACGTGGCCGGTCCCGTGGTCCTCGACCGCTACGCTTTTGCCCGCACCGCCTGCGAGGTCTTCGATCTGGATCCCGGCCTGCTCGCGCCGACGCCCACGGCGGCGCTGCGGCAGCGCGCCGGCCGCCCGCTCAATGCCGGCCTGCGCATCGATCGGGCGCGCGTGCTGCTGGTGACGCCGCTGCACGGTCCCCGCGAGGGCCTGGAGGCCATGCGCACGGCGCTAGTGGAGGGCGCGACGGTTGACAGGCCCGGAGGCCACCGGTAGCATGAACCCTCGCTCAGCTCTGCGGTGACCGTAGCTCAATTGGTCAGAGCACTGGACTGTGGCTCCAGGGGTTGGGGGTTCGATTCCCCTCGGTCACCCCAACTCGTGAGGAGCCGGACGCGCCTGTAGCTCAGTTGGATAGAGCGTTGGCCTCCGAAGCCAAAGGCCGCAGGTTCGACTCCTGCCAGGCGCACCACGCAACGAGATGGGCCGTTAGCTCAGTTGGTAGAGCAGCTGACTCTTAATCAGCGGGTCCAAGGTTCGAGTCCTTGACGGCCCACCAACTACTACGCGGGGTTAGGCAGCACCTCTTCGGTGGGGCAGGCGTCTTGCGTTGATGCTTGCGCTGACGAAGCGGTGTTGTCGCCCGCGGTTAGTCCCTCCAGGCGAGAGACCGCCGCGCGCAGCCGCTCGGGCGCCAGGTGCGCGTACCTCATCGTCATGGCGAGACTGGCATGCCCGAGTAGCTCCTGGAGCTCCTTCAGGCTGACCCCCCGCATGACCGCCCAGGACGCGAACGTGTGTCTGAGCGTGTGGAAGTTGACGTCGTCGAGCCTTGCGTTGGTGACGGCGTTCTCGTAAGCCTTCCGAACGCTCTTCGTCTTGAAGACGCGCCCAGATGCCTTGGGGTTGAGAGTGACAAGCGCAGCGTAGGACTCGCCATTCAGCGGCACCTCACGACGCCGGCCGCTCTTGGTCACCTCGAGGCGGATGACACCCCGACTCAGGTCTACCCGTTCCCAAGTCAGCCCCAGCAGCTCGCCGAGCCGGAGGCCGGTGTTCAGCGCGACGGAGGCGAACGAGGGTCCACTCGGGCCGCACGCCGGCCCGGAAGTGGGGCGTCATCTCCACCACGATGCTCGTCTGCTGCAGGCGACGGCGCTCGACGGCCGTGGGCGTGTGCCCGTCGAGCAGGCCGCGGGCGATGGCGCGGTTGAAGCCGACGCCGATGTGGAAGTCGGTCTCGCCTGGACCGTCGAGTTGGCAGTTGGTCGTTTCGGCGCCGGTGTCCTGGACGAAGTAGAGGTGGCCGACGACCGCCACGATGTTGCCCTCGTCGAGACCCGCTAAGGCGGGCGCATGGATTGCGTGGTTGCGGCTGGTCAGGCCTGCTGGCGTCTGCGGCTCGAGGGTCTCCAGGATCCGCTTGCGCGTGACGTACCGGCTGATGGGGGCGGCTGCCGGCGGGACCTGGTTCATCAGGAAGTTCAGGTAGGCGTCGTAGGCGGGGTTGGCCGAGTGGCTGCAGCCGGTAGGGAACTGGGGATGGCAGGTGCTGAGGGACGTTACGCCTTGGCAGGTAGCCCGCTGGGCCTGCGGGGCCTGGGCCGCGAGGTCGTGGGCGCGGTCGGCGATCGCAGGCGCAGGAAACACAAGGCAAGACAGCGCATACACCAGCAGGGCGAAACGAGTCGTCAGAGATGCTCGGTTCGCGCGTGGCCGATGCCGGCCAACGTGCCGGTTACGGGAGCGCCGGGGCGGACGGTCCCACGCGGCATTCCGTTGTCGCAACATGACCTGAGGCCACGGGGCGGCGATCACAACAGGGAACGTAGGCGAGCCGCTCGCCTTCGTCAATTGGCGCTCCTCACTAATCCAGCGCCGGGCGTCCAGCACCCGTCGTTGACGTGGCCACCACCCCGGGCTACTGTGACCGCTCTCGAGCCTGATTTCGCTGGAGGCTCGGCATGAACTGTCCCCGGTGCCAGCAGGAGAACCCGCCCCAGGCGAAGTTCTGCCTGGAGTGCGCGACGCCGCTGGCTCTCCGGTGCGCGAACTGCGGGACGCAGTTGCCCGCCGGGGCGAAGTTCTGCTTCGAGTGCGCGACGTCGGTCGGCGCACCGGGCTCCATGCCGCGTTTCGCCTCACCTCAGGCCTACACGCCGAAGCACCTGGCCGAGCGGATCATCAACTCGAAGGCCGCCCTCGAGGGTGAGCGCAAGCAGGTCACCGTGCTCTTCGCCGACCTCAAGGGCTCCATGGAGCTGCTCGCCGACCGCGACCCCGAGGAGGCGCGGAAGCTACTCGACCCGGTCATCGAGCACATGATGGACGCCGTCCACCGATATGAGGGCACGGTGAACCAGGTGATGGGCGACGGGATCATGGCGCTCTTCGGGGCGCCGCTTGCTCACGAAGACCACGCGGTGCGCGCCTGCTACGCCGCGCTGAGGATGCAGGAGGTCGTGAAGCACTATGCCGACGACGTCCGGCGTCGAGCGGGCGTCCCCATCGTGATTCGTGTCGGCCTCAATTCGGGTGAGGTCGTCGTTCGCTCCGTCAGGAGCGACCTGCACGTGGACTACACGGCGGTGGGCCAAACCACCCATCTGGCCGCGCGGATGGAGCAGGCCGCGTTGCCGGGATCGATCCTCCTCGCCCCGGCCACGCTGCGACTGGCGGAGGGCTATGTCCAGGTCAAGCCGCTTGGCGGGGTGCCGGTCAAGGGGCTGGGCGAGCCGGTGGAGGTCTACGAAGTCACTGGTGCCGGGTCGGCCCGGACCCGTCTCCAGGCCGCGGCCGCCCGAGGCCTCACGCGATTCGTCGGGCGCGAGACGGAACTGGAGCACCTGCGGCGCACGCTGGGGCTGGCGAGCGGAGGTCACGGCCAGGTCGTCGCGATCGTGGGAGAGGCGGGCGTCGGCAAGTCCCGGCTCGTCCATGAGTTCACGCACTCGCATCGCCTGCACGGCTGGCTGGTTCTCGAGAGCGCCGCCGTTTCCTACGGCAAGGCGACGAGCTACCTGCCGGTGATCGACCTCCTCAGGAGCTATTTCAGGATCCAGGAGCGCGATGATCATCGGGAGATCCGCGAGAAGGTCACGGGAAAGCTGCTGATCCTCGATGACGCGCTGAAACCGACGCTGCCCGCGCTTCTGGCGCTTCTCGACATCCCGGTCGAGGATTCCCAGTGGCAGGCGCTCGATCCGTCGCAGCGGAGGCTACGCACGCTCGATGCGGTCAAGCGGCTGTTGTTGCGGGAGAGCAGGGTTCAGCCACTGCTGCTGGTCTTCGAAGATCTTCACTGGATCGACACCGAGACACAGGCCCTGCTCGACGGCCTGATCGATAGCCTCCCCACCGCCCCGGTGCTCCTGCTGGTCGACTACCGCCCCGAGTACCAGCACAGCTGGGCCAGCAAGACCTATTACTCGCAGCTCCGCCTCGACATCCTGCCGGTCGAGAACACCGGCGCACTCCTCGACGCCATGTTGGGGACCGACCCTGGGCTGGACCCCCTCAAGCAACTCCTGCTCAGGCGCGGGAACCCGTTCTTCCTCGAGGAGAGCGTGCGGACGCTGGTGGAAACAAAAGCGTTGGTCGGCGAACGCGGCGCCTATCGTTCGACCCAACCTCTCCAGTCCCTTCAAGTGCCGGCCAGTGTGCACGCGGTGCTGGCGGCGCGGATCGATCGGCTCCCGCCCGAGGAGAAGCAACTCTTGCAAGCCGCGGCCGTGATCGGCAAGGACGTGCCGTTCACGCTGCTCCAGGCGATCGCCGAATTGCCCGAGGAAACGGTCGGCCAGGGTCTCAGTCGTCTCCAGGCCGCGGAGTTCCTCTACGAGACACAGTTGTTTCCCGAACTGGAATACTCCTTCAAACACGCGCTCACGCACGAGGTCGCTTACGGGGGACTGCTACAAGAGCGGCGTCGTGCCATGCATGCCCGGATTGTCGAAGCGATCGAGCAGGTCTCCGGGGAGCGACTTCCCGAGCAGGTCGAGCGGCTCGCTCACCACGCTTTCGAGGCCGAACGATGGGACAAGGCGCTCGTCTACAATCGCCAGGCGGGCGCCAAGGCAAAGAACCGATGGGCATTGCGAGAAGCCCGCACCCATCTCGAGGAGGCCATCACCGCGATCAGCCACCTCCCCGAGAGCCGGGAGACGATCGAGCAGGCGATCGATGTCCGCGTCGAGCTGCGACACGCGATCCAGCCACTCGGCGAGCTGAGGCAGGGCCTCGACTACCTCACGGAGGCGATGACTCTCGCGGAGCGCTTGGGCGACACGCCGAGGTCAGGGAGCATCTCCCTTCTCCTCGCTGTGAACAATCGGATGGCCGGCCACTCCGACCGCGCCGCGGC
The DNA here is from genome assembly GCA_035457825.1 of Candidatus Methylomirabilota bacterium. GTDB lineage: Bacteria > Methylomirabilota > Methylomirabilia > Rokubacteriales > CSP1-6 > 40CM-4-69-5. The sequence goes on along the minus strand of DATIAY010000034.1, from coordinate 148 downwards.
ATTACTGGACCGTGCCCTGGCCATCACCGAGTCGACGGGCGATAGCCTGCTAGGACTCCTGGCACGGGGTGAGATGGGTTACATCTACCACGATCGCGGGGACTTCCGGAAACACCCGGATCGACGGTCTCGACGCCCGGATCGAGGA
>DATIAY010000033.1:0-6455 GCA_035457825.1 Candidatus Methylomirabilota bacterium | reverse complement strand
CGACAATCTGCGAAATCGCGCCCGTGAGGAGGGCGTCAGCGTCGAAGAAATGGAGCGCCGGCGGAACTCCGCCATTCCGCTGGGGCGGCCCAACGACCCCGACGACGTGGCCGCCCTCGCCGTGTTCCTGGCCTCGCCGGGCGCACGGAACATCACCGGGCAGTCGTTCAACGTCGACGGCGGCATCATCCTCGATTAGCGCGCACCAGCAGCGCGAATCCCTGCTTCACCAGATTCAGCGCCATCGGCCGTCCCATGTTCCCGAGCCCGATGAATCCCACCGCACCCGCCATCGGCAGCCCTCCTCTCTCTCGCAACGCGCCGGAGTCGACGCTGTCCGAGCGCGGGCCGGCCCCCTTCGACGTTCCGCCGTTCCCCGCAGTGGCGGGCGTCGTGGAGGAGCGGCGCTCTTTCCCCGACGTTCAAGGGATTCAGAAGAAAAAGGTCAGGTTCTTGACCAGCAGCACGCTCTGGTCGAGGACGATCTTGCGCCGCGCGATCTTCCAGGATCCGTCGACCCGGCGCAGCAGATCTTCGCGCTTGCCGACCAGCAGGTCGGTCTCGGTCTCCACGCGGTTGCGGTAGATCAGGAAGCGGCTCTTGACGGCGATCTCGGCCGACGGGCCCGCGGGGGGCGCTGTCAGGACCTGGACGTTGCAGACCATGTGACAGATCCGCGAGGCGGGCTCCTCCGCCCAGTGCACGCCGGTGAGGATCTGCTTCACGCGGCGCGCGAGCGTCTCCTTGCCCTCGTCGAACCAGTTCACGTCCGTCCCCTCCCGGGTGAACTCGCGCTCGAGCTCGTCGCGCGGGACGTTGCGCCGCATCGGCATCCAGTAGCGGACGTCCTCGGTGAAGAGCTCCAGCCACTCCTCGTACCGGCGCTCGTCCAGTAGCTCCGCTTCCCGGTACAGGAGCTCCTCGATCTCGTGCTTGAGCAGCAGCCGCGCCAGCTCGGCCGATTCGTCGCTCACGCTACGATCATCCACGCACCTGATTTCACCGCGTCGAGCGCCGGCCTTGCTGGCGCAACGAGGGCCCCTTCTCGACTAGAAATCGCTCCAGCTGGAGGCGTCCATGAACTGGCGCCAGCGCCGATAGAACCCGCGCTGGTTGTGCTCGCTCGCGTTCGCCGCCGTGACGTCGGTGATGGCCCCGGGCAGCCTGAGCCCGTGGTCCTCGAAGCCGCGGGTCGCGCGGCCCAGGCCCATCTCGTAGTTGTAGGGGAACCGGCGGGCGATGGTGCCGCGGCTGGCCTTGTGGGCGTAGTTCCAGTTCTCCATGTCGTCCTGCTCGGTCAGACCCGACGGGCCCGAGTAGCGGATGTAGTAGTGGCGCAGGAAGTCCTTGACCTCGGGCGGAGCGTCGGCGTCGACGAGATAGATGCGCCACACCTCGGTCTGGTGCGGCCCGCGAGGGTGCCACACGGCGAGCGTCCGCGGCTGCCGCGCGAGCGGCGAGGTGTTGGGAAACACCGTGCCGGGGCCGCCGAAGAGCCGCCAGTACTCACCCCGTCGACGCTTGCGGTCCTCCTCGCAACGGCGGAAGTAGTCGGCGACCGCCGGCGCGTCCTGATAGGCCGGCGCGATGGGGGAATCGTGCTTCCTCAGGAAGGCGATCATCGAGTGGCCGAGCTCGGGGAACGACACGTCGAGCCACCGCGCCTCGTTCCGCTCCTGCATGTCGCGGCGGCCCTTGCCGCTCGGACCGATGCCGACCATGTCCACCGAGCGGTGGCTCACCCCGTGATAACGGTCGCCGGAGAAGTTCTCGGCCGGGAACTTCCAGTTGCAGGGGATGAGCCACTTGTGGATCCCGCCGATCACCTCGGTGCCGCCCTCCCGCCCGTCCCAGGCATCCAGCAAGAGGTCGAGGTAGAGCTTGTAGCCGCCGAGGTACTCGAGAAACGGCGGCGCCGAGCGGTCCCAGGTCACCCAGATCGCACCCTTGTAGCTGACCATCTGGGCGACCTCCACCAGTCCCCACCGCGACCGGTCGAGCTGCTCGCCGTAGGCGTCCTTCGCGTAGGGCACCCCCACCAGCGCCCCGTCGGTCGCATAGCTCCAGCCGTGATACGGGCACGTGAACTCCCGGGTGTTGCCCTCGTCGTACCGGCAGACCTTCATGCCGCGGTGCCGGCAGGAGTTGAGGAACACGTGGAGCCCGCCCTCCCGGTCGCGGCAGAGGATGACCGACTCCTCCCCCATGGACGACACGAGGTAGTCGCCCGGCCTCGGGATCTGGCTCTCGTGGCCCACGAAGAGCCAGGCCCGGGCGAAGATCCGCTCCTGCTCCCGCCGGTAGATCTCCTCGCTCACGAAGATCTCCCGGCTCACGACCCCGTTGTCGACGTCGACCAGGCCGTTCAGGCTCCCGGACCGCCCGTCCGCCATCCCCGTGACCTCCCCTCCGCGCGCCGCCACTGGTGCGTGAGGAACGCCGGCGGCGTGCCGACGATAGCGCCGCCCCGCCGCGCCCGCAACGAGGCACTCGGTCGAGAAGCAGCGCGCCTTGTGCTCGCGGCCGAGCTGGGGTAGCGTTCCGCAACTCGCTCGCCGTGCCCGCGCGTCATGACGCGACGGCTCGGGATCACTTCCTTCGCGCGAATCGCCTCGACCCGACCGGCCGCTCGAGTCTTCGCCGGGCGGAGGCGTCTTGGAGTAGGATATGGCACCCTGACAAGGGGCGACAGCTGTATACCCGACACGAGTGAACCGAGGGATCGGGCGCTTCGAGATCAGAGGAGGTGGACGGCAATGGTTGACTCGTCGCTACGCCATCTTCGCTTTCGCCTGGCGTTGCTGTCGGTGTTGATGCTCGGAGCTGGACTGGTCGTCATCCCGTGGTCTCCCACCGAGGCGGACGCCAAGGACCCGCGTGGGACACTGACGATTGCCGTGGCGACCATGGCCAATGAGTCGTTCCTGCCCGACGCGACACCGGGCGCCGAGATGGTCTTCAGCAATTACATGTTCGAGCACCTGGTCAGCCGCGACCCCGAGACGGGCCAGAACCGGCCCATGCTGGCCGAGAGCTGGGAGATGCGGGACGGGGCCGCCACCTGGGTCTTCAAGCTGCGCCGCGGGGTCAAGTTCCATGGCGGCTTCGGCGAGATGACCTGCGAGGACATCAAGCACACCTTCACGAAGGCGGCCAGGCCCGGCACCGCCAACACGACGACGTTCTTGAAGAAGCTCAAGGAGGTCCAGTGCCCGGACCCTTACACCGCCGTGGTGAAGCTCGGCTCGCCGCATCCGATGATGCTCAACGAGGTCAACTCCGGCGTCTTCGCCCAGATCACCTACGTCCAGTCCAAGAAGGCTCTCGAGCGGGGCGATGACGCGGCCAACCGGCACCCGATCGGCACCGGCCCCTGGGAGTTCGTGTCGCATACCTTCGGCGACCGCGTCGAGTACAAAGCCGTCCGCAACCACTGGCGCAAGCCCCCCGAGTTCGAGCGCCTGGTGCTGCTGAAGGTGCCCGAGGCGGCCACCCGGATCGCCATGGTCGCCGCCGGCCAGGTTGACATCGCCGAGGTGGGCGTGGACTTCGTCAAGGAGCTGAAGGCGGCGAGGGTGGAGACCCGCGCCATCGCCGAGTTCGCGTCCGTGGGAATCACGCTCGGAGGCATGTGGCCCGACCGCGGCGCCGGGACGTCCAAGGCCGGCGTGCCCTGGGCGCCTCTGGAGGACGAGCGGGCCCGCAAGGTGCGCCTGGCCTTCAACCACGCGGTGGACGTCCAGGCCATCAAGGAACAGATCTTCGGCGGCTTCCTCGATGTGACCGCCGCGACCATGTTCTTTTCCGGCAAGCCGTGGACGCCGGACCTGAAGCCCTACGGCTATGACCCTGCCAAGGCCCGGCAGCTCATGAAGGAGGCGGGCTACCCGAACTGCTTCGAGTTCACCATGCTGATGGTGACCTGGCCCGGCCGTGGCTACGGCCCGCGGGCAGGGGAGGCCGCAGCTTCCATGCTCGAGAAGAACCTCGGGTGCAAGATCACCCGGGAGCCGATGGACCGCGCGATCTTCTCCCGTCACTTCGGCGCCCGGACGTACCCGGGCAAGGCCCTGGCCTACGCCTTCCCCCAGGTGGGCACCGAGCCCTGGGAGATCTGGATACGGGTCGGCCACAGCAAGGGGGCGGCCCAGATCTCCGGATTCGAGCACTCCACGATGGACGAGTTCCTGGACCGCATATCCCGGGAACCGGATGCCAACGCGCGGGCCAAGCTCCAGAAGCAGATGGCCGAGTGGATGTACAAGCACGTTCCGAGGATCGAGCTCGGCGGCACGGTGGCCCTCTTCGGCGTCTCCAAGCGCGTCGGCAAGTGGCCGCTGGTCCCGGGCCAGGGGATTCCTCACTACACCGAGTACATCACCCGAGTGGATTGATGCAGCGGTACATCCTGGGCCGCGTCGCTCAGCTCGTCGTGAGCCTGCTGGTGGTCGTGACCTTCGTGTTCCTCCTCTCCCGCCTCTCGGGGGACCCGGTGCAGCTCATGCTGGACGTACGCGCCACCGAGGAGGAGAAGCAGGCCCTGCGCGTGCAGCTCGGCCTGGACAAGCCCCTGCCGGTGCAGTACGCGGTCTACCTGCAGGGCATGATCTCGGGGGACCTCGGCCGCTCCGTCCTGAGCCGGCGCCCGGTGCTGGAGCACATCTGGGAACGACTGCCCAACACGCTCATGCTTGGCGCCGTCGGCATCGTCTTCAGCATCATCATCGGCGTGCCGATCGGCGTGTACTCGGCGGTGAAGCGAGGCACCGCCCTGGATCACGTGGCCCGGGTCTTCGCCGTCCTGGGCCAGGCGGTGCCCACGTTCTGGCTCGGCATCATGCTCATCCTGATCTTCGGGGTGTGGCTGGCATGGTTACCGCCGGGCGGCAAGAGTGGACCGGAGAGCTTCATCCTGCCGGCCATCACCCTGGGGTACTTCACGGCCGCGGCGATCATGCGTCTCACCCGCTCCAGCATGCTGGAGGTGCTGGGAGCGGAGTACGTCAAGTTCGCCCGCATCAAGGGCCTGCACGAGCAGGTGGTCGTCTGGAAGCACGCCCTGAAGAATGCCACCATCCCGGTGCTGACCTTCTCCGTGATGCTCTTCGTCATCTTCCTGGGCGGCGCCGTAGTGACGGAGACGGTCTTCGCCTGGCCCGGCCTGGGCCGGCTCATCCTGGAGGGGATCAACACCCGGGACTACCCCATCGTGCAAGGCGGCGTGATGGTCTTCAGCGCCATCTACCTGATCGCGAACCTGATGGTGGACATTCTCTACTCGTACTTCAACCCCAAGATCCGTTACGCCAGGCCGGGAGCATGACGGCGGTGTGATGGCCGAAGGGCGCTGATCTCGGGCAAGGAGCAGGGCCATGGCCACCGTAGAAGCGAGTCGTCCCGTCCGGGTCGGGCACGGCCTGCACAAGTCGTGGAGCCTGGTGCGCCAACTGCCACCGATACCGACCCTCATCCTGTCCCTGGTGATCATCGGCGCCGTCTTCGCCGAACAGCTGGCGCCGCACCCGCCCACGGAGGGCGAGCTGCGTCTACGGACCAAGCCGGCGGCGTGGGTGGAGGGAGGCAGCACCACGCACGTGCTGGGCACCGATGACCAGGGACGCGACATCCTGAGCCGCATCATCTACGGTACCCGCATCTCCCTGGCCGTCTCCCTGGCGGCCGTCCTGCTCGCGGGGACCATCGGCACCGCCGTCGGCCTGATCGCCGGCTACAGAGGCGGCCTGGTGGACGCCCTGCTGATGCGCCTGACCGACATCGCTCTGTCGATGCCGCTCATCCTCATCGCCGTGGTCGTGGCGGCGGTCACCGGCGCGAGCTTCCGCAACGTCATCCTGGTCATCGGGTTCCTGCTCTGGCCCAGGTTCGCGCGGCAGGTCCGCGGAGAGACCCTGTCCATCAAGGAGAACGACTACATCGCCCTCGCTCGGGTCGCCGGGCGGTCGGGCCCCTACATCGTGTGGCGCCACGTCTTCCCCAATGTCGTTCCCAGCCTGCTGGTCGTCTCCACGCTCCAGATCGCCTACGTCATCCTGCTCGAGGGGTCCCTGAGCTTCCTCGGCGTCGGGGTGCCACCACCGCACCCTGCCTGGGGTCTGATGATCGCCGAGGGAAGACAGCTCGTTTGGACGGCACCCTGGGTGGCCGCCTTCCCGGGGATCGCCATGGGCGTGACGCTCCTGGCGATGAACATGTTCGGCGACTGGCTGCGCGACAAGCTGGATCCGAAGCTCCGGCAGGTCTAGCGCGTGGCCGGTCCCGTCCCACTCCTGGAGGTCCGAGACCTCAAGACCTATTTCTTCACCCGCCGCGGCACCGTCAAGGCCGTCGACGGCGTCTCTTTCTCGCTTTCTCCAGGCGAGACCCTGGCCGTCGTCGGTGAGTCAGGCTCCGGCAAGTCCGTGACCGCCCTCTCCCTCCTCCGGCTCGTTCCCGAA
>DATIAY010000032.1:0-6628 GCA_035457825.1 Candidatus Methylomirabilota bacterium | reverse complement strand
GATGTCACGTCGTCGACCGCCGTGCTCTGGGTACGCGGCGTGACGGGCGGCACCATCACCTTCGAATACGCTCCCGCGGGTGGCGAGCCCAGCGCCACGGTCAGCGTACCGGTCACCGCGGCTGACGATCGGACGGGCAAGGCCCGGCTATCCGGCTTGCGCCCGGGCGTGCGCTACACTTATCGCGCCCGCAGCCGCGGGGCCGAGGTTGCTGGAGAATTCGTCACTGCACCCCCGGATGACACGGCCGCGCCCGTGCGTTTCCTCTGGAGTGGCGACCTGGGGGGCGGCGGGATGTGCCGTCCACGCGGCGGCCGTCACCGGATTTTCGAGGCGATGGCGCGGCAACGGGCGGACTTCTTCCTCTTCGTGGGAGACACGGTGTATGCGGACCATCGCTGCCGCGGGTCGGAGGTCGAGCCGGGCGCCGATTTCGTGGCGACCACGCTGCCCGGATTCCGCGCCAAGCACCGGTACTACCGGGCGGATCCGGCGCTGGGCCAGCTGCTGAGCCAGACCTCGGTGTCCGTCATCTGGGACGACCACGAGGTGCGCAATGACTTCGCCGGACCTCACGAGCCGCTCATGCCGGTGGGTCGCCAGGCGTTTCTCGATTACTGGCCCCTCTGGCCCCCGAGCGACGAGCCGACCCGGCTTTATCGCAGGCTACGCTGGGGGCGGTTGCTGGAGGTCTTCATCCTCGACACGCGTCAGTACCGAAGCGCCAACCGCGAGCTCGACGGCCCGGCCAAGACCATGCTGGGCGGCGAGCAACGCCGCTGGCTCATCGACGGGGTGACCGCTTCTACCGCGCTCTGGAAGGTCATCGTCACCAGCGTGTCGCTCTCGATCCCCACCGGCCGGATCTACCGCGATTCCTGGTCCAACGCCAGCATATGGGGCGTGCCCGAGGAGAACTCCACCGGCTTCGCCGTGGAGCGCGACACCATTCTGAGAATCTTTCGCCAGCGGGGTGTCCGCAACCTCGTGTTCCTGGCTGCCGACGTGCACCACGCCGAGCTCATCCGGCACCACCCCACGCCGGAGTACTCCTTCCACGAGTTCATCGCCGGGCCGCTGGGGGCCTCGCACGGACGTCCGCGCCCGCTCGATGCGGCGCTCAACCCGCGAACCCTCTTCGCGCGGGGCGGCCTCAATAATTTCGGCGAGATCAGCATCGAGGAAACGCTCTTCACTGTTCGCATCCTGGACGAGGACGGACGCGGGCTGTTCACCCACACCATCGGACCAGACTGACGAGGCTGCCACCATGATCGATCTGACGCTGGAGATGGCCGAGAGAGCGGTGCGGGCGGCCCAGGCCCAGGCCAAGGCGCTGGGCGCCCCGATGACGGTGACTGTCGTTGACGAGGCCGGCCGCCTGGTCTTGAGCGCCCGCGGTGACGGAACCGGGTTCTTCACGCCGGAAACGTCGCGCGCCAAGGCGGTCGCGGCGGCAGCCTTCCGGCGCTCGACCGCGGAGATGGCTGCGCAGGGGGCGAAGGCCTGGGGGTTCTGGCAGGCCATGCCGACGATCGTTCAGGGGCAGTTGCTGCCCACGCTGGGTGGAGCCCCCATCATTCGGGGCGGGCGAACGATCGGTGGCATCGGCTGCGGCGGTGGCACGGGGGAAGAGGACCAGCAGTGCGCCGAGGCCGGAGCTGCCGCTCTCAACGGCTGAAGAGCGGGGCCACGGCCAGGCAAGCGTCGTGGAGCGGGATACCGCATTGACTTCCTGCAAAGTTCGTTGTTAAGTGGTCGAAATGTCTTGCTGTCGGTGCGGTACAACGCGGGGCTCAATTCCCCTACCGATGGAGACGTGCTCATGGAGAAGCTGAAAGGCCTCAAGTGCCGCGAGTGCGGTCGCGGCTATCCGTCGGCCCCTCTTCACGTCTGCGAGTTCTGCTTCGGTCCCCTCGAAGTCGACTACCACTACGAAGCCCTCAAAGGGGTGATCACCCGGCAATCCGTCGCCGCCGGCCCGCCGAGCATGTGGCGTTACCGCGACCTGCTGCCGCTCGAGGGCCCCGAGGCGGTCGGCCACCATGTCGGCTTCACGCCGTTGATCCGGGCCCGCAACCTGGCCGACGAGCTGGGGTGTCGGGAGGTCTGGGTGAAGAACGACTCCGTCTGCCATCCGACGTGGTCGTTCAAGGACCGCGTCGTCGCGGTGGCTGTCACCAAGGCTCTTGAGTTCGGCTTCGACACCGTGGCGTGCGCTTCCACCGGCAACCTGGCCAACTCGGTGGCGGCCCACGCCGCGGAGGCCCGCCTGAAATCCTATATCTTCATCCCCGCCGATCTGGAGCAGGGCAAGATCCTGGCCACGCTGGTCTATCATCCCACCCTGGTCGCCGTGGAAGGCACGTACGACGAGGTGAACCGGCTCTGCTCGGAGATCGCCGACAAGTACCGGTGGGCGTTCGTCAACGTGAACTTTCGCCCCTATTACTCCGAGGGTTCCAAGAGCTACGGATTCGAGATCATCGAGCAGTTGGGCTGGCGCACCCCCGACCATATCGTCGTCCCCTGTGCCGGGGGCTCGTTGATCACGAAGATCTGGAAAGCCATCAAAGAGTTCAAGGCTCTGGGTCTCGTCGACGGCCCGGTGCGGACCCGCATGCACGCGGCTCAGGCGGCGGGTTGCGGACCGATTGTCACCATGATCAAGAACGACACCGACGTCCTCAAGCCGGTGCGTCCCAACACGATCGCCAAGTCCCTGGCCATCGGCAACCCCGCCGACGGGTTCTATGCTTACCGCACCACCAAGGAGTCCGGGGGCTACGGCGAACACGTCACCGATGAGGAGATCGTGGAGGGTATGCTGCTGCTCGCCCGGAGCGAAGGGATCTTCACCGAGACGGCCGGTGGAGTGACGGTTGCCGCCACCAAGAAGCTGCTCGAGACCGGCGTGATCTCTCCCGATCAATCGGTGGTGGTATGCATCACCGGGAACGGACTCAAGACCCCGGACTCGCTCTACGACCGCCTCCATACCGACGTGAAGATTCGGCCTACGCTGGCGGCCTTCGATCGGGCGCTGGCCGAGCTCAAGTCCCCGGGAACCTAGGAGGAACGCGGATGCCCGTGCTGGTACGGATCCCCACCCCGCTGAGATCGATCACCAAGGGCAGCGCCGAGGTCCGGGCCGAGGGCGGCAACGTGGCCCAGGTGGTCGAGGATCTCGAGCGGCAGTTCCCCGGTCTGCGCGAGCGCCTCGTGGACGAGCACGGCGAGCTGCGGCGCTTCGTCAACATCTACGTCAACGAGGAGGATATCAGGTTCGTCGAGGGCAAGAAGACGGCCCTGAAGGACGGCGATACCCTCTCGATCGTTCCCGCCATCGCCGGAGGCCGCTGAGCCGGTCCGGTCATGGCTCGGCTTCGCGTCCGGCTCACGTTTCCCGCCAGCCTGGTCCAGGAGCCGATTCTCTATCGGCTGGTCAAGGACTTCGACATCCTCATCAACATCCGCCGGGCCGACGTGAAGGCCGACCATGGCTGGGTGGCCCTGGAGATGGAGGCGGCCCAGGAGACTCTGGAGCAGGGCGTGGCGTGGCTCAAGCAGCGCGGCGTGCACGTCGACCCCATCGAGCGCGACGTCATCGTCCCCTGAGCCCGACCCGCACCTCGTGACCGGGCGCCAGGCGGCCCAGGCCATCTGGCAGGCCGCCCTCGGCGCCGGCGCCGTCGAGCCGCTGCTCCACCGCAGGCTACACATCCAGGGGGCCCGACTGTTCGCCGGCGATCGCTCGTGGAATCTGGACGACCTCGATCGGGTGATCGTGCTCGGCTGCGGCAAGGCCGGGGCGGCTATGGCCCGCGGGCTGGAGACCCTCCTGGGTGACCGGATCAGCGAGGGCTTCGTCGTGGTCAAGGACGGCTACACGGCCGCCACGAGCCGCGTGCGACTCGCCGAAGCCGGCCATCCGATCCCTGACGCGCGGGGCCAGGCCGCGGCCGGTCGCCTGTTGGCCCTGGCCGAGAGCGCGGGCCAGGACGACCTCGTCGTGTTCCTCGTCTCCGGCGGGGGTTCCGCTCTCACTCCGGCCCCCGCACCTGGCATCAGCCTGGAGGAAAAACAGGCGATGACGGGATTGCTGCTCGAGGCGGGCGCAACCATCAACGAGGTGAATGCCGTCCGCAAGCACGTGTCCCGCCTCAAGGGGGGACAGCTCGCCCGGGCCGCCAGCCCGGCGCCTGTCCTGGCACTGATCCTCTCCGACGTCATCGGCGATCCCCTGGACGTCATCGCGTCGGGTCCAACGGCGCCCGATCCCACGACGTTCGCCGAGGCGCTGGACGCTCTGGCCCGGCGCGGCGTGCTCGAGCGCGTATCGCCCTCCATACGCTCACGCCTGGAGGCGGGACGACGCGGTGAGGTCGCCGAGACGCCGAAGCCCGGGGACCCGCTCTTCGCGCGGGTGTCGAACCAGATCGTCGGCAACAACGCCATCATCGTCGACGCGGCTGCGGCCAGGGCGCGCGCCCTGGGCTACGAGGCCCACGTCCTGACGCGGGAATTGCAGGGCGAGGCCAGGCAGGTCGCAGCGGATCTCGTGGAGCGGGGCCGCAGTTTGCGCCCGCCGGCGTGCCTGATTGCCGGCGGGGAGACGACGGTCACGGTGCGGGGACGCGGGCTCGGGGGCCGATGCCAGGAATTGGCCCTGGCCGCAGCCCTGGCGGTGCGTCCGGACGAGGCCCTCGTCGTCCTGGCGGCCGGCACCGACGGCACCGACGGTCCCACCCAGGCCGCGGGCGCGCTGATCGACGGTAGTACCGTGCTCCGGGGACAGGCCGCCGGGCTCGATGCCCGCCACGCACTCGACGACAACGACTCTCATCAATACCTTCGTGCGAGCGGCGACCTCCTGGTGACCGGGCCCACCAACACGAATCTGCTCGACCTGTATCTCGTCCTGCACTCTGTGCCTATCCGATGAGCGAAGCGCTCCAAGTGACTGAAAACTGTTGATGGGCAGGGGGGGACCCACAGGGTTATCCACCAGGCGAGCACACTTCCGGTGGATGACGAGTCCACCGGCTTCCACAGGGCGCCGAACCGGCGGGTGGGAAATCTGCCTGCAGGCTTCGTGATATTCTGCGTGCGATGTCACGGACCAATCTGATCGGCATGCTGCCGTCCGAGCTGGAAGATCTCGCCGCCGAGCTTGGCGCCTCGCGGTATCGCGGCCGCCAGCTCGCCACGTGGCTCTACCGGAAGGGCGTCGGCGAGCTCGAGGCCATGACCGATCTCCCTCAGGACTTCCGCAGCGCTCTCGCCGAGCGCACGGTGATCGCGCTGCCCGAGGTCGACCGCATCACCCCCTCGCAGGACGGCAGCCGCAAGCTCGTCTTCCGGCTTGCTGATGACGGGCGAATCAGTGCGGTTGTCATGCCCGACGACGACCGGATCACGCTCTGCCTGTCGACGCAGGTCGGCTGCGGGTATGGCTGCACGTTTTGCCTGACCGGCACGATGGGCCTCGAGCGGAACCTGACGGTGGCCGAGATCGTGGGCCAGCTCCTCGTCGCCAACGCGCAGCTCCCGGCGGGGCGCCGGGTGACCCACCTCGTCTTCATGGGGATGGGGGAGCCGCTGGCGAACGTGACGGCGCTAGTGAAGTCGATCCGGATCATGACCGACGCCAGGCTCGGGCTCGGCTACTCCCCGCGCCGGATCACGGTGTCGACGGTCGGTCTGGTGCCCGGCATGGAGCGGCTCGGGCGCGAGAATCTCAAGGTGAATCTGGCCGTGTCGCTGCACGCCGCCACCGATGAGGTGCGCTCCCGACTCATGCCGGTCAACCGGTCGTGGAACCTGGCCGTCTTGATGGACGCCGTCCGCCGCTATCCGCTGGCCCCGCGGCAGCGGGTATTCTTCGAATACGTCCTGCTCGAGGGAGTCAACGACGCCCCCGAGGACGCGCAGCAGCTAGCCCGCCTGCTTCGCGGGATCCGCGCCAAGGTGAACCTGATCCCGTTCAACGATTGGGAGGACACGAGCTTCCACCGGCCTCCGCTGGCCCGGATCCTCGCGTTCCAGTCGACCCTGCTGGAGGCCGGCATCACGACGACCGTGCGCTGGAGCAAGGGCGAGGATATCGGCGCCGCCTGCGGACAGCTCTGCGAGCCGGTGCCGGCATGACCCCGCCGACGGTCTCGTTCGCCACCCTCGGCTGTCGGCTCAACCAGGTGGACAGCCGGGAGATCCAGGCGGCGCTGGAGGCCAGGGGATTCCGCACGGTCGCGCCCCACGAGCCAGCCGACGTCGTCGTCGTCAACACCTGCACCGTCACGGCCAGGGCGGAGTTCTCGGACCGCCAGGCCATCCACCGGGCGGCGCGCCAGGCACCGGGGGCGCGGGTCGTGGTCACGGGCTGCTGGGCCCAGACCGACCCCGAGGCCGTCGCCCGGATCGGCGGCGTGGACCTCATCGTGGGCAACGCGGACAAGCCGAGGTTGCCCGAGCTGCTGCAGTGCCTGCTCTCCGAGGGCCCGGCCAGGGCCCGGCCCCGGCGGCAAGTCTCCGACGTCCGCGAGCAGCGCACGCTGCCGCCAGCACCGCTGCCAGGCGCGAGCCGGTCCCGGGCCTTCGTGAAGGTCCAGGAGGGCTGCCAGCATCG
>DATIAY010000031.1:0-2215 GCA_035457825.1 Candidatus Methylomirabilota bacterium | reverse complement strand
GGAGGTCGCGCGGGTTCGCACCTCTCAGCAGCTTGGACACGTAGGCCCCAGCCCGCTCGTACTGGTCCTCCAAGTTGGGGCCGTACACGATGAGGCCGCCCGCATCCACCCATTGACGATCTGACGCAACGCCAGGTAGCCGGTGCCGCAGGGCGAGCAGCGAAATCTTGGCCCGAGTCGAGCCGGCCCCCCCTAGCAGGCTGCGGAAGAACGACGTGAAGAGACCATATGTGTCCGCATTCGGGTTCGCGTTTAGCGGGTTATGCGGCCGTGGCCGGCCGCCCGACCCGACGGCGCGAGCCGGGCAGTGGGCGCGGCCCGATTCATGTCGGCTCCGCGGCGAGCCGGCGCAGCCGGACCAGGTTGTAGACGGCCAGGCCGAAGGTAAACATCCAGCCGACCCGGGCCACTCCCCGATGGCGCGTCTTGCGCAGCAGGCCGACCATCTTGAGCCAGCCAAAGATCTCCTCGATCCGCTTGCGGTGCCGTTGACTCACCAGATAGCCGGGATGCCGTGTGGTGCGCTGATCGAGCGTACTCGCCCGCTTCGTCGTGTGCTGGGCCACGTGCGGGGTCACGGCGAGCCCGCGAAGGCCGTCGACGAAGTCCCGCGTGTCATAGCTCTTGTCCGCGCCCAGCGTCGCGCCGGCCGGCAGCCGGGTGGCCATCGCCAAGGCCTGCTCTCGCTCCGCGAAGCCGGTGGCCGGGGTCAGGCTGGCGTCCACGGCCAGCCCGTGGCGGTTCTCCATCAGGACGTGCCCCTGGTAGTAGAGCTTGGCCTCGTGGGCGTCGCCCTTGCGAAAGAGCCGGGCCTCGGGATCGGTCGTGGAGGCATGGGTGGCGTTGCTCCGGCGCTCGCCATGGAAGTTGACCGTCGGGTTGCCGGGGTCATCGGGCGGCGGCGGGGGCGGCGTCCCCTTCGGCTTGAAGCTCTTCAGGCTGGCCCAGGCCTCGACCAGGGTGCCATCGACGGTGAAATGCTCGTCCGAGAGCAGGCCGCGCTGCCGGGCCTGTGCCACGACGCGGTCGAAGAAGGCCTGGGCGATGTCCCCCTCGAGCAGCCGCTGGCGGTTCTTGGTAAACACCGTGGCGTCCCAAATCGGATCGTCGCCGCTGAGCCCCACGAACCAGCGGAAGAGCAGGTTGTAGTCGAGCTGCTCCATCAGCAGCCGCTCGCTCCGCACGCTGTAGAGCACCTGCAGCAGCAGCGCCCGCAGCAGGCGCTCCGGGGCGATCGAGGGCCGGCCGACCTTGGCGTACAACCGGCTGAACTGCGGCGACAGTTCCCGCAGGGCCTCATCGACCATGGCCCGCAGCGGGCGCAGGGGATGATCGGCCGGCACCCGCTGTTCCAGGGGGATGTAGCTCCACACCGAGGCCTGCTGCTCGTCGTCGCCGCGCATGCGCGCCTCCTCGCGAGGGGTTACGCGCATCGTAGCCGAACTCTCACGCGGACTCGGCATCGAATGTCGAGTTTTTCCGCAGCCTGCTAGCGCGACCGGCATGGCTCGGCCCGTCAAGCTCGCCGACGCCGAGGTGACCCGGCGCCTGGCCGACCTCCCCGGATGGGCGGTCAAGGATGGCAAGCTCCATCGCGAGCTCACCTTCCCCGACTTCACCCAGGCGTTCGCGTTCATGACCGAGGTGGCCCGCGAGGCCGACGCGCTCGATCACCACCCGGAGTGGTTCAACGTCTACAATCGGGTGGTCATCGATCTCACCACCCACGACGCCGGAGGCCTCACCACGCTCGACTTCGAGCTCGCGGGCCGAGCCGAGGGCCTGGCCGCCCGCCGTGCCCGGCCCGCGCCATGACCGGCCGCGTAGCCATCGTCACCGGAGGGACCGGCGCGCTCGGGCAGGCGATCACCAGCGACCTGCTCGAGGCCGGCGGCGTGGTCGCCATCCCTTACGCGGTGGCCGAGGAGCTCGCGGGTCTCGAGGCGCGCCTGGCGGCCGGGCCCCGCGCGCGGCTGCTCGCGCTGCCCGCCGACGTCACCGATGAAGCCGCGATGGGCAAGTTCGTGCAGGCGGTGCGCGACCGTCACGGGCGCGTGGACGGCCTCGTCAACGCGGTGGGCGGGTTCGCGGGCGGCGACCTGCTCTCGACGCCGCTCGCGGAGTGGGAACGCATCATGGCGCTCAACCTCACCTCCGCGGTCATCGCCTGCCGCGCGGCCCTGCCGGTCATGATCGCGGGCGGCGGCGGCCGCGT
>DATIAY010000030.1:0-10643 GCA_035457825.1 Candidatus Methylomirabilota bacterium | reverse complement strand
CCCGGGCAGCGCCGGCTACTCGACGCCGGCGATCTTGAGAGTCGTGCCCCTCGGGTAGCGCACACTCTCGATCAGGTCCTGCGTCTGCTGGTCGGGCGGCGGGTACATCAGCGACACGAGCCAGATGACGATAAAGCCGACGGGGACGCCGATGACGCCCGCGCCGACCTCCCGGATGCCGAAGGGGTAGATGCCCCAGTTACGTCCAATGATGATGAGGATGAGCGCGGTGAGGAAGCCCACGATCATGCCCGCGATGGCGCCCTGCTTGTTGGCGCGCTTCCAGAAGATGCCCATGACCAGGGCGGGGAAGAAGCCGGAGCCGGCCAGGGCGAAGGCGTACGCCACCACGGCCACGATGATGTTAATACGGAAGGTGGCCACCCAGGCACCAGCCACCGCCGCGACGACCAGCAGGATCCGTGCGGTCGTCAGCCGCTTCACGATCGAGGCCTGGGGGTTGAGGATCTTGTAGTAGAGGTCGTGCGACAGCGCATTGGAGATGGTCAGCAGAAGGCCATCGGCGGTGGACAGCGCCGCCGCCAGGCCGCCAGCCATGACCAGGCCCGTGACCACGAAGGGCAGGCCAGCGATCTCCGGCGTGGCCAGCACGACGAAGTCCGTGGACTTGATGACGAAGTCAGCGAGTTGCAGCACGCCGTCGTTGTTCTTGTCGGCGATGTCGAAGAGCCCGAGGTTGTTGACCTGCTGGCCCAGGATGTTGTCGCCCCAGCGGCTGACCCAGGCTGGCAACTCCGTGACCTTCCGGCCGATGAGGTCCTTGAGCACGGTCCACTTCGCGAAGGCGCCGTACGCCGGCGCGGTGAAGTAGAGCAGGAAGATGAAGAACAGCGACCAGCCCACCGAATCCCGCGCCTGCTTCACCGAGGGCGTAGTGTAGTAGCGCATCAGGATATGGGGCAGGCCGGCGGTGCCGACCATCATGCAGAAGCAGAGCGAGAACCAGTTGAGCATGCCGCCCGGAACCATCTCGACCCACAGCTTCTTGACACCGATCTGCTGCTCGATGGCGGTGATGTCCTGGAGCACGCGGCCGTAGGTGAACTCCGGCAGCGGCACGCCAAAGTGCTTGTAGGACAGCATGGCCACCGGCGTGATGTAGGCGATGATCAGGATGATGTACTGCGCCACCTGCGTCCAGGTGACCGCCCGCATCCCGCCCAGCATCGAGCATACGAGAATGCCGGCCAGGCCGACGAAGGCGCCGACGTTGAAGTCCATGCCGAGGAACCGGCCCATGATGATGCCGACGCCGGTGATCTGGGCGATCAGGTAGGTGAACGAGGCCCCGATGGCCATCAGGAGGCCGACCACCCTTGCGGCGTTGCCGCCGTAGCGCAGGGCCAGGAAGTCGGGGATCGTGTAGGCACCGAACTTCCTCAAGAACGGCGCCAGGAAGATGGCCAGCAGCACGTAGCCACCGGTCCAGCCGGTGACATAGGCCAGGCCGTCGAACCCGGTGGCGTAGAGCGCGCCCGCCATCGAGATGAAGGAGGCGGCGCTCATCCAGTCGGCGCCGGTGGCCATGCCGTTGAAGAAGGCGGGGACGCCGCGGCCGGCCACGTAGTACTGGTCGGGCCTGGCCGTGCGGGACAGGATGCCGATGAGCGCGTAGACGCCGATCGTGACGACCAGGTAGGTGTAGGCGATGCCGCGGTTGGGGATGAGCTGGGCGTACTCGAGGCCAGCCAGCAGGAACGTGAAGACAACAAACGCCCCCGTGTAGATCGAGAAGATCCGGCCCCAGCTCATGACTGGCCCTCCTCCTGGAGGCCGTACTTCTTGTCGAGCTTGTTCATGTGGACCGCGTACCAGACGATGAGGAGGATGAAGAAGGCCAACGAGCCCTGGGCCTCGAACCAGAAGGAGACCGGGAAGCCGAAGATCACGATCCGGTTGAGCTGGTAGTGCAGCACCAGCGGGCCCACCCAGGAGACGAACCACAGGATGAGGATCACCCAGGTGATCTTCATCGTCTCCCGCCAGTAGGCGTCCCTGGTAGCTCGGTCAATCTCTCGCGGTTGCGCCATGCCCTTCCTCCACGGGCTGCCGCCCCGGCCGGTGCCGGGGGTTGCGAGACGGGATGCCACGGGCGGCCGGCTGGCCGATCGCCGGGTCTTCCGGCGCGCTACGATGCACGCGGGCGGTGTCTAGCAGGCGGCATGCCAGGGCGAGTCGCACCGTAACCTTATGATCTTGTGTATCCAGACCGGCGTCGGTCCGGCCGATTTTGGTGTCCGGACCAAGTGGTTCTTGGTACCGGGGCCCTGACGCAGTGCGCTGTCAGGCGTCCTCTGGCCCGGACAGGCGGCGCAAGCCGTAGCGAGCGATCTTCTCCGAGAAGTTCTTGGGGTCCATGTCGGCGTGCTTGGCCGCCGCCGTCAGCTTGCCGCCGTGCAGCTCCAGCACGCCGATGACGTAGGCGCGCTCGAACTCCTCGACCACGCGGGCTTTCGCCTCCCGGAAGGGCAGGGCCAGGTCCGCGCGCGATCGTTCCCCCTCGCCGGTGAGGAAGCGCTCCACGTCGGTGATCGTGTCGTCCTTGGAGACGATGACCGCCCGCTCGATGACGTTCTCCAGCTCGCGCACGTTCCCAGGCCAGGCGTACCGGCGAAGCGCATCCATGGCGCCGGGCGCGATGGCACGCACCGCCTTTTTGGCGCGCCGGGCGCTCACCTCGAGGAAGTGCTGGGCCAGGAGGGAAATGTCGCCGTTGCGTTCCCGCAGGGGCGGCACCCGGATGGGCATGACGGAAAGGCGGTAGAACAAGTCGCGTCGGAAGGCGCCCCGTTCCACCTCGGCCTGCAGATCCTTGTTGGTGGTGGCGATGAACCGGACATCGATCTCCACCGCCCGATCCGAGCCGATCGGCGTGACGCGCCGCTCCTCGATGGCCCGCAGGAGCTTGGACTGCAGGGCCAGCGGCATCTCCCCGATCTCGTCGAGCAGCAGGGTGCCGCCGTTGGCCATCTGAAAGAAGCCCCGCCGCGTCTCGGTCGCGCTGGTGAAGGCGCCCTTGCGGAAGCCGAACAGCTCGGACTCGAACAGCTCGGCGGGAATGGCCGCGCAGTTCACGGCCACGAAGGGCTTGTCCCGGCGCGGTCCCGAGAAGTGGATGGAGCGGGCCAGCAACTC
Organism: Candidatus Methylomirabilota bacterium; assembly: GCA_035457825.1. GTDB lineage: Bacteria > Methylomirabilota > Methylomirabilia > Rokubacteriales > CSP1-6 > 40CM-4-69-5. The sequence continues at coordinate 7,487 of DATIAY010000030.1, read as the reverse complement.
CTTGCCCACCCCGGTCTCGCCGTGGATCAGCACGGTGGTGTCCATCACGGCCACCGAGCGCAGCAACTCGAAGACCTCCTGCATGGCCTGGGAGCGGGCCAGGATATTGCCGAGGGTGAACTGCTCCTGGTTGCGCCGCAGGGCGGCCCGGCTGGCGACCCGCAATTCCTGGAACTCGATGGCGTGCCGGACGACCATCAGCACCTCGTCCGTCTCGAACGGCTTGACCAGGTAGTCGGCCGCCCCCAGGCGCACCGCTTCCACGGCCGACTCGATGGTGCCGTAGGCGGTCATCACGACCACGGCCTGGTCGGGATGATCGGCCTTGAGCCGGCGGACCAGGTCGACGCCGTCCATCCCGGGCAGACGCTTGTCGGTGAGGACCAGATCCACGTCGTCGTTCTTGAGCACGTCGATGGCGTCCTCACCGCTGGTCACCACCATGACCTCGTAGCCTTCGACCTCCAGGGTCCGCTGCAGGGGCCGCAGGAAGATCTGGTCGTCCTCGACGATGAGGATGCGTCGCTTCATGGAGAGCCCTCCTAGCCGGCTTTGGCCGCCGTGGGCAGCGCGGCCCGTGGGATGATGAGGCGGACGGTGGTGCCCTGCCCGGGACGGCTGTCGATCTCGATCTCGCCGCCATGCAAATCCATGATCTTCTTGACGATGGCCATGCCGAGCCCGGTGCCGGTCGGTTTGGTGGTGAAGAAGGGCAGGAAGATCTTGTCCCGCTGCTCGGGGTCGATCCCCACGCCGTTGTCAGCCACCTCCACCACCGCTGTGGACTGCCGCTCGTAGAGCCGGACGGCGACGCGCCCCTGCGGCTGCCGCTCGGTCGCCTCCAGCGCGTTCTTCATCACGTTGGTGAAGACCTGGCGCAGCCGGGGGCCGTCCACGGTGGCGATGATCTCGTCGCTCAGCCCGGCGGCCGTCACCTGCACGCCGCGCGCTCGACCCTCCGCCGCGGCCGCCGTCACCAGCGGGGTCAGGATCAGGCTCAGGGGGTAGTCCTGGCGGTCGAGCCGGGTCTCCCGGGCGTAGTCGAGCAGATCGGCGATGATGCTCTCGATCTCGGCGATGCCGGACAGCACGGACTGGGCCATCTCCTGGGGGATGCGACCGCCGCTGAACTCCCCGGACGACAGCAGGCGGGTGGCCATCTTGATTCCGCCCAGCGGGTTGCGGATCTCGTGGGCCACGCCGGCCGCCATCTCGCCCAGCGAGGCGAGCTTCTCCCGCTGGATCAGCCGCTGCTGGGTCGCCACCTGCTCGGTGAGGTCGCGAAGCACGCCGACGGTTCCCAGCACCCGGCGTTGAGCATCGAAGACGCAGGCGATCCCCAGATGGGCGGGGAACCGCTGAAGACTCCGGGTGAGCCCGGTGACGTTGCCCCGCCACGGGCGCCCCTCGGCCACCGCTCGCTGAATCGCCGGACCGACCCGACGGCGGTCGGTTTCGTCCAGCACGACGAGATAGCTCTGACCGGCCGAGGGGCCCAGACCGAGCAGCCGCTGGCCCGCCCGATTGACCGTGATCAGCCGGCCCTCGACGTCAGTGGTAAAGATGCAGTCGTCCACGCTCTCCACGACGGAGGCCAGCAAACGCTCGCTCTGCCGCAGCGAGCGCTGCATCGTCTGGAACGACTCCACCAGCTGGCCGGCCTCTTGCTTAGAGATGGTGAAGCGATCTTCGATGATGTAGCGCGCGGCGGCCGCGCCCAGCGAGGCGGCCAGGACGCGCTCCAGGCGGATGCGCATGTCGAGCAAGTCCGGCAGCGAGAGCTCGCGGGGCGCCTTGCCCCCCAGCAGCTCGTGCAGGATGGCGTCGGCCTCCCGCGCCGGCACGTACAGGTGCAGCAGGCGTTCCATTTCCGGCACCGAGAGGATCGCCGGAGTCCGCGCCGGCTCCACGGCCGCCCCGCCCACGAAGGCCGCCGCCTGGCCCCGCTCGTCAGCGTCCTGCGTCGTGGTGAGCGACACCAGCAGGTAGGCGCCGAGGTTGACGAACAGGGACCAGAAGACGCCGTGGCTGAGGGGATCGAGGCCCTCCAGTCCCAGCAGCGCGGTCGGACGCAGCCACCATAGCCCAAACGGTCCCTGAGCGACGACGGAGACCGGCAGCACACCCTCCTTCACCAAGGCCGGGATGATCAGCGTGTAGAACCAGAGCGCGAAGCCCAGGGAGATTCCGCTCAGGGCCCCCTTGCGGTTGCCCCGCCGCCAGTACAGCCCGAGGAGCACGGCCGGGGCGCACTGGGTGACGGCGATGAACGAGAGCAACCCCATCTCCACGAGCAGGAATTGCCCGCGCTCGAGGTGGGCCCAGAGATACCCCAGGGTGACGACGACCAGGATTCCCAGCCGCGTCGAGGCCAGGCCGAGCCAGTAAACCTCCAGATGACGGCGCCGCAGGATGACCGGCAGCACGATGTCGTTGGAGATCATCTTGGATAGCGCCAGCGAGTCCACCACGATCATGGCCGTGGCCGCCGAGAAGCCGCCGAGGAAGACGATGACGGCCACCAGCTCGGCCCCGGCGTGCAGCGGCAGCGCCAGGATGAAGCTGTCCGCAGCCGTCTGGCTGCCGAAGGTCAACAGGCCGGCGAAAGCGATGGGCAGCACGAATACGTTGATGGCCAGGAGGTAGAGCGGGAACGCCCAGGCCGCGGTGTGGACATCACGCTCGTCCGGGTTCTGCACCACCAGCACGTGGAACTGGCGGGGCAAGAGCATCACCGCCATCATCGAGATGAGGAGCATGGCCGCCCACCGATCGTAAGAGGCGGCTGGCGCATCGCCGAGGGTGACGAGCCTCGACCACTCCGGATGATCGACGATGCGCGAGAAGAGGGCGGCGAAGCCGTCGAACAGGCCCCAGGTCACGAAGGCCCCGACCAGCAGGAAGGCGATGAGCTTGACGATGGATTCCACCGCCACCGCCGTCATGAGGCCCGTCTGCTGGCGAGTGAAGTCGAGGTTGCGGGCGCCGAACAGGATGCCGAACAGGGCGAGCGTACCGGCGACCAGGAGGGCTGGATCGAAGCCGGACAGCACCGAGTGCTCCCGGATCATCATCTGAAACGTCACCGACACCGCTTTGAGCTGCAGCGCGATGTAGGGGATCATGCCGCACACGACCAGCGCCGCCACCAGCGTGCCCAGCGACGCCGACTTGCCGTAGCGGCTGGCGATGAAGTCCGAGATCGTCGTGATCCGCTGCTCCTTGGCCACCCGCACGAGCTTCCGGAGGACGGTCGGCCACATCAGCGCGATGAGGGCCGGTCCCAGATAGATGGTGAGGAACTCCAGGCCGCGGTTGGCCGCCAGCCCCACGCTGCCGTAGAAGGTCCACGCCGTGCAGTAGACGGAGATGGCCAGCACATAGGTCAGGGTGCGCAGACGCGGCGCCAGGAGGCGCCGGCCGAAGCGCTCGGCGACGGCCGCCACCAGGAACAGAAAGACCAGGTAGGCCAGGAGGACGGCGACGAGCGGGGTGGACCTCACGGGCCGTCCTCCTCCCCGCGCCGGGCCGCCCACGCCAGCCCGGCCACGATGACGACCCAGACGGCGAAGAGATAGAGCACGAGGGCGGGGACCCCGGCTATCAGGACGGCGCGGTTGGGGATGCTCAGCAGCGGCCAGACCAGCAGCGCTGTGAACAGCAAGAAGCAGGCGGGCAGGAGGTCCCGAGCACGCATGCTGCGGGACTACCCCCCGCGGCCCGACGGGGCGCGGGTCCTGCTCATCTCGGCCCGGGAGTATTACATATCGCCTACATGGCCACAAGGAGCCCCAGGCCGGTGAGCAACAGGGCCATCACGGCCGACGCGGCATAGATCCACGCCGCCTGAGCTCGGAGGAGGCGGCCCTCCTCGGGGTCGGTCACCGATTCCTGGCCGCCGTCCATATCGCGCGCGCCGCGCGCGGCCAGCCTCACTCAGGTCCCCTCGCGCGCTTGCAGGATACCCAGCAGCCCGACGAAGAAGGGGACAAAGGCCAGGAGCAACCAGCCAACGCGGGCATCCACCACGTGGAGTCCGACCACGAGACCAGCCCCCACCGCGAGCAGAAGCACACCAAGGCCGAGCCGCCAGCGCCGTCCCCGGGGGCCGATGTTAACCGCTCGGCGCGGCCGCACGCGAAGGCGCCTCAGAAGACGGCGATGGGGTTCACCGGCGAACCCGTGGCGTTCTGCAGTCGGAGGGGGGCGATGGTCAGCATGAACTCCCACCGCTGCCGCGCCGCACACGCCTGGCTGAGCTCCTCCAGATTGGCGTTGTCGATGAGCCAGAGCCCCATGGCCACCAGCGCCACCACGTGCAGCGCATTGCCGACGCCGGGGTACGGCGGCGGCGCCACGTCGTTGTGGGTGTCGGTCCCCAGCATGGCGACCCCACGCTCGCGGAGCCAGGGTGCGCAGGCCACGTGGACGGCCGGCGAGCCGTCCTTGAGCGGATGCCGGGGACCTTCTTGAAGCCGCCTGGCGTAGTATCCGGTCCGCACGAGCAGGATGTCGCCGGCCTCCACGCGCAGGAGGGCCGCCTTCTCGGCGGCCTCGAGGTCCTCGGGCATCACGCCCTCGCCGGGGCCGAGCCAGCGGCCGCGGACCGCCGCCACGTCGAGGAGGACTCCGCGGCTCACCACGCCGTCGCGCAGGAGCTCGACCGACTCCACCTGGGCGCCCTCCCGCGACGTGATGAGGTTGCAGGAGCGGCCGTTGTAGATCCGCCCGTTCCAGAAGTAGTGCGCCGGCGTGTCGACGTGGGTGATCGTGTAGCCGTGGAACACCATGCCGATGAACTCGGCGGCGCCCCGGCGCTGGAGCTGGCGCTCGGGCGAGCAGGTATCGCGCCCCTCGCCGCTGTCCACCATGAAGCGGACCGGCTGGAAGGTCGTGTCGGCCGCGATCTCGGTGGAGATGGGCCGCGCGCACGTCACCGACACACCGTCGCTGACCAGCCGCGCCGCCCGCCGCCGCGTCTGGGCAGTGACGAAGTTGATCGTTCCCAGCTGGTCGTCGGCGCCCCAGCGGCCCCAGTTGCTCAGGCTGTCGATCATCTTGATGACGTCGGCTTCGCTCGGCGCCTGGGCCATGATGGGCTCCCACTCGCCGCGGGCCCGCGGCGATGCGAAATCGAACGAGCGCCACTATACAACGGTTGCCCTCGCCCGATCCCGATGGCAGCGGTGGCGATCGATTGGATGGCCCCGCGAACGGCCCGATGGTCGTTGACACCCGGGCGGGCGCTCTCTAGAGTCCGCGCCATGGCCTGGACACCGCCACCCCGACGCGCCGCCCATCCCTACTACATGCACGACACCATCTACTCTCAGCCCGGCGCCCTGCGGCTCGTGCTCCGGGGCCAGGAGGCCACCCTGGCCGGAGCCGCCGATCGTCTGCGGGCGATGGAGCGCGTGCTGCTCTCGGGCATCGGGACCTCGTGGCACGCCACGCTGGTGGGCGAGCTGCTGCTGGCTCATGTGGGCCGCCTCGGCCATCGCGTGCGCGCCTTCCACTCATTCGAGTTCAAGAACTACTGGCCCGGCCCGGATCCCAAGACGGGGGCCATCGTGGTCAGTCACCGCGGCACCAAACGCTTCTCGCTGGAGGCGCTGGCCACGGCCAAGGCCGGCGGCGGTGTGGCCGTAGTGATCACCGGGAAGGGTAGCGGCGAGGGGCTGGCCATCGCCGACTTCACGCTGCGCACGGTGGAGCAGGAAGCCTCCGCCGCGCACACCGCGAGCTACACCTGCGCGATGTCCTTGCTGGCCGCCCTGGCCGCCGAGATCGGGGGCGCCGACGACGTGCGCCGGGAGCTTCATGCCCTTCCCGACCATCTGGCCACCCTGCTCGGCCAGGAGGCGTGGGAGGATCTCGCCGCCCGTTTCGCCGACCGCCGCTGCTATTGCTTCGTCGGCGGCGGCCCCAACACGGCGACGGCGCTCGAGGCGGCGCTCAAGATGAACGAGGCCAATCACGCGGTGACCGTCGGCTACAACTGCGAGCAGTTCCTGCACGGCCCCTGGGCGGCGCTGGACCCGCGCGACGTGGTCTTCGTCATCGCGCCGCCCGGCCCGTCCTACGAGCGCTGTCTCACCGTGGTGCGGGCGGCCCGGGAGGTCGGCGCGCCGGTGGTAGCGCTGGTGCGTGAGGGTGATCGGGAGATCAGCGCGCTGGCCGCGGAAACGATCGCCATCCCCGACGTGCGGGAGCTGCTGTCGCCGATCGTGGCGGTCGTTCCCCTCCAGCTCTTCACCTATCATCTCGCGCTGCGGCGCGGCGTGAACCCCGACACCATGCGCGCCGACCAGCCTGCCCACGGTCGGGCCCGCGCCCTGATCTCGCTGTAGCGCCCCGACCTCCAACTTCAGGCGCAAGGCGGGGTCACAGGGCAGGCCCCGTTCAGCCGGCTCTGACGCTCCAACCGTGTCGCATCTCAGGTGACCGGGGAGGTTTGGAGGGGGCGCGCCTCGTGCCCCCGCCAACTTCATAGATAGGCGAGAAGACGACCGCAGGAGATCACGCCCGCCCACAGCGTCAACGACAGCAGCGCCGCGCATCTCGCGGCCACCGGCGGGCACGCTCCCACATTCCAGGCGCTCACCGCGCGGAACGGCCAGCGGTGGAAGACCGCCGCGTTGAGACAGGCGGCGCCGATCAAGCCGAGCTTGAGCTGGAAGGCGGGATTGTCCGCGAACTCCGTGGCGTGAGCCACGAACATCGTGGTCCCGGTCACGGCGACGACGCCCAGGCCCAGGCGGGCCCACGGGAGCAGATGGCGCGCCATATCGGCCACGGGCAGACGGGGCGAGACGCCGAGTAGCCGCAGGTCGAACATGGCCGCGGCGCCCACGAGCAACACGATGCCGACGATGTGAACGATCTCCACGACTGGATACAGCCAGAGCCACTGGCGCATGGCGTCCGCCAGGGACGTCGTCTCGAGCCAGACGAGCCAGGCGGGGCCAGTGGGCGGGTGGGTCAACTATTGACCGACGGCGCGAGCCCGCAAGAACCGTGGCAGTGCGCGGCCGCAGCGCGTCCGACGCGCGAGGCGCGCCTGCGCGAGTGGGCCTCATCTGGGCGCGCCCATCAACGTAGCTCGACGGTCCTGCCGTTCACGATGATCCGCTCGGCCCGCATCTCCACGGGGTCCGTCCGGTTCGGATAGCCCACCACCGTCACGTTGGCGCCGACGGCGAGGTCACCCGACGGCAGGCCACGCCGCTCCATGCGCGAGGGCGGCGCCAGCACGACGCGCCACGTCTTGCCCGGGACTTCGAGCTGGATGTGGCCGTGCGGGTGCTCGTAGCCCGACTCCTTGATCACGCCGGTCAAAGTCAGCGTGGTGCGGCTGTCGTATCCACTCCAGCCGTGATGCGCCGCCGCCAGGCCCGACAGCGCCGCTACCCACGCGCCAACGAGGGCCACGATCAACGCCGTCCGCTTCATCATCGTTGCCTCCCGTCCACAGTCTGCGCTGGGCG
>DATIAY010000029.1:0-39074 GCA_035457825.1 Candidatus Methylomirabilota bacterium | reverse complement strand
GCATCTCGGCCATGGGGCTGGTGCTCACGGCCCAGGGGCTCCAGCAGGGATTCATGCTGATGGCGGGCGTGGAGTGGGTCGATTCGGTCACCGCCATCCGGCCTTACTGGTGGGTGCGCACCTTCACCGGCATCTCGATGGACATCGGCATGTCGTTCGTCATCTACACCTTGATGAAGACGTCGCTGGCGACCCGGGCGGCCTGACGTGACAGGAAAACGATGAAATCGATCGGCTCGCTCGCCGTCGGCGCCGGCTTTTTCATGGTGACGCTGGCCATGTTCGTCCAGGGCTTCCTGCCCGCCCTCATCCCCGAGTCGCGCTCCAAGCAGGTCAGCCGGGCCGTCCGGACCGATCTGGGCGACATCAAGTGGGTGCGCTACGACGCCTCGGACTACACGCCGCTCGAGCAGCTCGGCCGCGCCGTCTACATCCGGGAGGGCTGCTGGTACTGCCACAGCCAGTACGTTCGGCCGGTGACCGGCGAGGACCTGCGCTGGGGGCCGGTGTCGGAAGCCGGCGAATACGCGTTCGATCTCCCTCATCTGTTCTCGACGCGTCGCATCGGCCCTGACCTTACCCGGGTCGGGCTCAAGTACGGCGACGACTGGCACTACGCCCACCACTGGGACCCGCGGCTGGTGGTGCCCGAGTCCATGATGCCGAGCTTCAAGTGGCTCTACACCCAGCTCCGCATCACTGTGAAGAAGTCCGACGCCGGGCTGGCGTTGGAGCCGAGCCCGGCGCTGCAGCGCTACTTCACGATGAAAGGGGACCGCGTGATTCCGCTGCACCCCAACGAGGCGGGCCTGACGTTCGTGTCGCCGCCGCCCGACGGCCGGTGGCCCCTCGACGGCACGCCGCTCATCGACCTCAAGGGCTTCGGAGACCCGGCCCCCACGTTCGCCGCTGTGACCCTGCTCGTGCCCTCCGAGGAGCTGATCGGCCTCGTCCGCTACGTGCAGAAGCTCGGCACCAATCGGGGCGCCTGGCGGGAGGTGTTCGAGCCGCAGGCCGTGAACGTCTCGGTCATGACTATCCCGCCGAGCGAGGATCTCCTGGACCTGGGTCGCGAAATCTACGAGGAGCATTGCGTGGGCTGCCACGGGACGAAGGGGGATGGCAACGGACCGGCCGCGACGTTCCTGTCGCCGCGACCCCGCAACTTCACGCTGGGCGTCTTCAAGTTCCGTACGACGCCGTCGGGATCCCTGCCCACCGACGGCGACCTCTATCGCACGGTGACCCGCGGCGTCCGCTGGACAGCGATGCCCACCTGGCACGAGCTACCCGACAAGGAGCGCTTGGCCGTGGTGACGTTCATCAAGACCTTCTCGACCCGCTGGAAGGAAGAAAAGCCAGAGCCACCCGCTGTGGTCGGCGATCCGCCCAGGGCGACGCCCGAGCTGATCGCCCGCGGCAAGGACCTCTATCAGAAGGCCAAGTGCTTCCAGTGTCACGGCGATACCGGCAAGGGCGACGGGGTGTCGGCTCCGGATCTGACCGACGATCTGAAATTCCCGATCCGCCCCGCCGACTTCACCCGCGGCCAGTTCAAGGGCGGCTCTAGTGTGCAGGACATCTTCCGCACCATGTCGCTCGGCCTGGACGGCACCCCGATGCCCTCGTACGCCGACTCCATGAACGAGCAGGAGCGATGGGCCATCTCCTATTTCGTGCTCTCGCTCTCAGCCTTCAAGGACCCGCTCACCGGGGCGCCCCTCACGCTTCCGGCGGGAGCGCGGGCAGCGCTCAACTCGCATCAGGTCACGGCCCACCACCCACGCCTGGCCCTGGATCCCGCCCGGCCCGAGGCGGTGGCGCAGGAGAACCCGGGCAAGCCGCGCGTCCTCTATCCGGGGATCCGCGAGTGAGGTGACGAATGCTGGAGTATTTGACCCTCGGTGAGTTCGTGGTGGCCATGCTGATGTCCCTGGCCGCACTCTGCGCGTTCGTGTGGGGCGCTGCCACGGGCGCGTTCCGGGGCGTGGAGTCGATCAAACACCAGGTGCTCGAGGTCGAGGGCATCGCCAAAGACCAGCGATGAGCCCCGCCACGCCCGAGCATCACCCCAAGTACGGCGAGATCGAGCAGTATGCCGGCGGGGAGATCCGCAGCTACCACGGCATCGTCAACAAGTGGCTGCTACTGGTCTACGCGATCCTGGCCGTGTGGGGGATCTACTACCTGTTCAGATACTGGGGCGGCCTGGGACCGGGCCTGGCCGTGGGTCAGTAGGAGCCCTTCATGTCAGCCGAGCGCATCCTGATCCCCCTGGCTCTGCTGAACCTCGCCATCCTGTTGCTCGACGCCCTGTTCAACGTGTTCGCCGGTCTGCTCCCCCTCGTGGCCATGCCATGAGCGCCGTCGAGAAGATCGCGTTCGGCCTGTTCCTGGTGGGCACCGTGCTGTTCTTTCTCTGGGTGGCAATGCTCGCCATCCGCAAGTAGCCACCAGGCCCTCATGGCCCACGGCGCTGCGGCGGGGTTCGGCGCCAGGACGACCAGTCCTGGCTGGTCCGTGTCGGTGCTGGATATCGAGACCTGGAGCGCACGACCCGAGGTCGCGGCGCCGCTGATCCTCGTGGCCGGCCTCTATGCCGTGGGCTGGTGGCGGCTGTCCGGGCGAGGAGGATCCGTCTCCCCCTGGCGTATCGGCGCCGCCGGCGTCGGGCTTCTGGCCCTGGCGGTGGCGTTACTCTCGCCGCTGGACGGGCTCGCCCACGCACTCTTCTCCGCCCACATGCTCCAGCATCTGCTGCTGGTCTCGGTGGCGGCGCCGCTCCTGCTCCTGGCCGATCCCTTCGCCGCGCTCCTGTGGGGGCTCCCGGCGCCGCTGCGCGCCCTCGCGGGCCGGCTGCTCCGGCCCCGCGCGCCCCTGCGCCGACTCTGGTGGGCGCTCACGGCGATGCCGGTGGCCTGGCTCGTCCATGTCCTCGTCATCTGGCTCTGGCACCTGCCGGTCGCCTACGACGCCGCCGTGGCCGATCGGCTGCTACACGATCTGGAGCATCTGGCCTTCTTCGGCAGTGCCCTGCTGTTCTGGTGGTCCATCGCCCAGCCTGCCCCGCGGGTACGGGCCCGGCCGGTCTACAGCCTGCGCGTCATCTATCTGGTGCTCGCGGCCGTGCAGACGGGGCTCCTCGGGCTCCTTCTCACGCTGAGCCCCCAGACGTGGTACCGCTCCTATGCGAGCCCGGAGGACCAGGCGCTCGGTGGCATGGTGATGTGGGGCGCGGGGGGAGCGCTCGATATGCTGGCCGTGTTGATTCTCTTGTTCCGTTATCTCTCGTCTGAGGAGATGCGGGGCCCCGAACGGGTCCCCCATGTCACCGCTCCTACGCGCGAGACTTGAGGATGTAGCTGTCGCACCCGTTAAGTGTGCTGACGCCCGTAAATACTCCGGCCCTTGGGAGCGTCTATGGAAACAGGTAGACTTGCGCTTCAGAAGTTGGGGCGGAGAGGAGGGCCGGCGACATGAAGAAAAGCGCGTGTCTCATCCTTGCCACAGCAGCGCTCGTTCTCGTCGCCGTCCTGCCAGCTCACGCCCAGAGGGGCGGTTTCGGGTTCAGGGGCAGTTCCGGCGGGCAGGGTGCCGCGTCCAAGGGTAGTTTCGGCGGGCAGGGTGCCGGATTTAAGGGCGGTTTCAGCGGTCAGCAAGGTTTCGCGTTCAGGGGTGGCCACGTCCACAACGGCGGCCACCACCATTTCCACTCGGGGACTTTTTTTGTCGGCGTGGGGGCCCCGCTCTGGTGGTGGGGATGGGGCTGGCCTTACTATCCCTACTATTCTTACTACCCTTACTACCCTTACTACTACTACTCCGACTACGGCTACTACACCTACAACCCCTATGATCCCTATTACCCTAATTACTCCGTTTACCCAGGGCAGATGGTCGTCCAACAGGCCCCCCCCGCGTACACCCAGCAGGGTCAACCGGCTGAGCCTTACTACTGGTACTTCTGCGAGGGCGCCCAGGCCTATTACCCGTACGTCCAACAGTGTCCGGCCGGCTGGAGGAAGGTTGTGCCGACGCCGTCCAACGGGCCAAACCCGAAATAGGGCATGCTCAGGCCGGCGCTTCTCTCGCTGGCGGCGCTGCTCTCGCTCACCGCATGCGCAACGGTGCCAACGGGCCCGAGGGTGATGGTCCTTCCGGGAGCCGGCAAGCCGTTTGACCTTTTTCAAGCCGACGATTCAATATGCCGGCAGTGGGCGGCCCACAACGCGGGCGGAAACCCTGCTGAGGCGGCCACCCAGAGCACCGTGAGCGGTGCGGCGATCGGGACTTTCATTGGTGTGGCAGCCGGAACGATGATCGGTGCCGCCGCGGGGAATCCGGCCACGGGCGCGGCCATCGGGGCGGGCACGGGTCTCGTCACCGGAACCGCGGTAGGGGCCAGCGCGGGTTACGGTTACGCGGGCGAAGCGCAGCGGCGCTACGACATTGCTTACTCGCAGTGCATGTATGCGAAAGGGAATCAGGTTCCAGGAGTTGTACGCACGGCCAGACCCTACCGCTACCCGCCGCCGCCACCGCCCCCGGGGGCTTTAGCGCCGCGTTGAAAAGCGGGAGGGGGCGGAAGCCGCCCCCTCCAGTCCCTCTCGTGTTGCGCGAGACCTGCTCTGGGTGTCTGCCAGATCTTTTATTGCGTGTCGGCGTCGAGCGGCGTCAGCACGATCTCGATCCGGCGATTCTCCGCGCGGCCCTGCTCCGTGTCGTTGGCGGCTACGGGCCGGTGAGGGCCATAGCCGACGGCCGAGAGGTACTTCCCGTCGACTCCGGCGTTGTCTTGAAGGTACCGAAGGACGGTTGTCGCGCGCCGCGTCGACAGCTCCCAGTTCGTGGGGAATTTGCTGCGGAGGGCGGCGCTGATCGGCACGGTATCCGTGTAGCCCTCGATGCGGATTTGCTTGTCGGTCACGCTGCTGAGGACGTTGCCCACCTTGTCCAGCACGGCCTTGCCCTGGGGCTTGATGTCGGTCTTGCCGGAGTCGAAGAGGATCTTCTCTACCATCTGGACCGAGAGCCGATCGCGGATCTGCCTGACCTTGATCTCGCCCTTGGAGATCTCGCTCTCGAGGTCCTTCACCAGGCTGTCGTACGTGCCGCGCAGACGGCGGATCTCCTCGTCCTTCTGGCTGGCCAGCTCCGCTTTCTGGGCGGCCAGGTCCGCCTTCTGGCTGGCCAGCTCGGCCGCCTGCCGCTCCGCCTCGGACACCCGATCGTTGAGCGTGGCGATCTGATTCTGCAGCGACAGCCTCTGCGCCTCGAGCTCACTCCGCTGCGCCGTGCTTTCCTGGCTCAGGGTGGAAAGCTGCTGGTTCACGCCGGATAGCTCGGTCTCGCGCCGATCCACCTCTTCGCGGAGCGAGCTGAGCTGGCGCTCGAGCGATTTCTTGTGACCTTCCAGCTCCTGCCGCTGCGACCGGAGCGCAGCGATCTCCTGCTCCAGACTCACCCGTTCCGCGGTGGTCTGGGTCTCCAGAGTCTGGTACTTCGACTGCGACACACATCCCGCCAGTAGACCTACCACGATCAACAACACCGCAAACGCTCTGCACATCGTCGTCGCCTCCTTCGTGGCCATGCTGAAGTCTTAGAAAAAATTCTACGGGGGGCGCCGTCCGGAACCGACATTACTTCGAAGCGCGCCGACACCCACGGACTGGGAAACCCGGGGTGAGCGCACCGGGAAAGACACTTCGCTCACACCGGGCAGGTTTGTCACGTCAACCTGGCACGAAGCGTCCGGTCATTGACGCGGGACTGCCGGAAAGTCAGCGATTCCGCCAAGTGCAGGAAGTTGGTACTCCCCTTGCGTCGGCCGGCGCGGGGGTGCCGCCATGAAGACTCGCTGGGGAGCAGTGCTGGTCTTGGCCGCCATCATCACCCTGCCACCGATCGCTGCCCGTGCCGACGAGCCGAAAGGCACGCCTGCGCACATCGCGGCGGCCCACGCGTTCCTCATGGCGTGGGGACATGAGAAATGGGACGACCTGAGAAGCGTCTCCGCCGACGCGGTCCCCGTGAAGCTCGGCAACAAGGTCTTCAGCCTGGAGCCGGCGGCGCGGAAGTCGGAGGTGGCAATGCAGTTCCCGTTCCGCGGCCTCACCACGCTCCGCAACGGCACGGAGGTGAAGGGCGTCACGGTGGGCGAGCTGGCCGTGCGCGTCGGTGACAAGGAGATGCGGGGCCCGGCCACGGTGATGCTGAAGGAAGAGGCGGGTCAGTTCCGGGTTATCGGCGTGGACGTCGACGGCGCGCGCTGACGCGTCAGACCTGACCGACCCAGGACGCGTCGGCGACCTCGCGCCAGCGCATCCGGATCCGCTCCAGATCGGCCGGCGGCAAAAGGCCGATCTGGAGCAACCTCGCGTTCTGTTCCCACCGCTCGGGCCGCGCCGTACCTACGATCGCGGTATGCACGCCCAGCACGCTCAGGGTAAATCGCAACGCCGTGGCCACCGCCGTCTGCGCCGGGCCGCGCAGGAAGGGATAGTCGAGCGCGCGCAGACGTGACCAGTAGGTCTGGTAGTAGGGCTCGCTCGGCTTCCGCGTGTAGGTCCAGGCCGCGTTGGCCAGGGGACGCTTGGCGATGACGCCTATCCCGCGGGCCCGGGCCAGCGGCAACGTGAGCTCCAGGGCCTCCTGGTCGGCGATGCTCACCGAAGTCTGGAGTGTGTCGAAGCGGCCGCACTCCACGGCGTAACGCGCCGCCTCACCGTCACCGCTGTAGCCGATGTATCGCGCCCAGCCCCGCTCGCGCGCCCGTTCGAGGGCCTCGATAGCGTCGCCGGCCTGAAGCTGGGCGCGCGTGCAGCTGTGGAGCTGGATCAGATCCAGAGAATCGGTGCGGAGTCGGCGGAGGCTCCGCTCGATGCTGGCCAGCAACGAGGCCGGACGCCAGTCCCCGCGTCCCCAGCCGTCGGGATGCCCGCACTTGCTCAGGAGATAGACTTCCCCACGCCGGGCCGCCACAGCCTGGCCGATCAGAGCCTCGCTGTTCTCGTAGCACTCCGCGGTGTCGATGACGTTGAGGCCGGCGTCCAACGCGCTGCCGAGCAGCCGGGCGACACTGCGGGCGCTCACCCGCTGGTAGCCGATCTCGGAGCCTCCGAAGCCGAGGACGCTCGCCTGGATGTCGGTCGTCCCGAGCCGCCGCCGCTCCATGAGCGACGACGGAGGCGTCACGTCTTTCGGGCGCCGCTCAGGAGGACGAAGTTGAAGGTGGCCAGTTGGCCGGCGTCCGCATCACGGATCTTCATCATCAGCTCGGGAGCGAAGATGCCGTCCCGCTTGTTGGCGGGCTCGTCCGGGAAGTACAGCTGGGTCGTGAGCACGGGCCCGTTCGGGGCCTGGACCTTCACGTGAAGGTGGCGGGTCCGTCCGGGATAGTGTCCGGGCACGATCGTCTCCAGGCGGTACCGCCCTCCATCGTCCGTGAACTGGTGGCCGCGCAGCCGGTAGCCGGCATTGTCGTACTCGCCCCGGTCGTCGGCCTGCCAGAAATCCACGAGAGCGCGCGATATCGGTCGGCAGTCGGTCGTCAGGACCGAGCCCTCGATCACGATCCGCCTCCCCGGCATGCCCGGCTCCAGAAGCGAGGTCCGCGGTGGGGAATTGGGTTTGAAGTAGGGTCCCGCAGTCTGCGTGGGCGTGCGCTCACCGCAAGCCGGTGTGGGGCGAGCTCCGGGCCTCTGAGCCAGGACGTCGGAGCCCACGGCGATCACGAACACGGGCAGGGCCGCCGAGACCCGCAGAAATTGCCGCCGCGTGTGGCTGTCTTTATGACGCATGCTCACGCCTCCTTGCCGGCGTCCACCATCCGACGGGCCGCGCCGATCTCCGCCTGGACGGCATCGCGGCCGGGAAAGGCTCGATCGGCCTTTCGGTACCAGTACCGGGCGTTGTCGAGATCGCCTTCGAGGGTATGGACGATGCCGTGAAGCCAGGCCGCCAGGGCACCCTCCTCACCCTGGACGATCTTATGGGCCTGCTGCCACGCTCCGGCGGCCAGAAGCTCGACAGCTCTGGTGAGAGCATCGGGTCGGCGTGCCGCTGCCATCGCTGGGCCTCCCCCCCGGGCATCCGGGAGTTCTCGACGAAGTGTAAACCGCGCGTCCACGTGTCGCACCTCGACATGAGTAGGACAGGAGCTTAGACTGGCGCCGTGCCGAACACCGTGCGGACCATGTGCCCGATGAACTGCCATCCCACCTTGTGCGGCATGCTGGTGACGCTCGAGGACGGCCGGGTCCACGACATCCAGGGCGACCCCGCGAACCCCGATAGCCGTGGCTTCCTCTGTCTTCGGGGGCAGGCTTCGCGGGAGATCATCGACAATCCCCGCCGTCTCCTCCACCCGCTTGTCCGCGATCGTCGCGATGACCGTGTCTGGCGACAGGCGAGTTGGGACGAGGCCCTCGACCGGATCGTCGCGGCCATGCGTCGGGCCGGGCCGCCGGCCGTCGGCCTCTGGTCCGGTCACGGCCTGTTTGCCAACAACTACGGCACCCGCCTGCACGCCCAGCTCCTCCGCCGCTTCGCCAATCTGTGGGGGTGCCAGTGGTGGAGTCCCGCCATCATCTGTTGGGGGTTGGGCGGATTCGGGCTGGGGCTCACCGGCGTGCTCCGGGTAAACACCAAAGAGGACATGGGCGAGCACGCCGCGCTCGTGCTGCTGTGGGGCGCGAACCTCGCGTCCCAGCCCAACACCGGGCGTCACCTGGCCGCCGCCCGTCGCCGCGGCGCCCACATCGCGGCCATCGACATCCGGGAGACGGAGGCCGCCGCCCAAGCCGACGAGATGCTCGTGATCCGTCCGGGCACCGACGCCGCCCTGGCCCTGGCCATGATGCACGTGATCGTCGCCGAGGGGCTCTGGGATCGCACCTTCGTCGAACGGCACACCGTGGGCTTCGCCGAGCTCTCCGCCCACGTCGGCCGCTACACTCCGGCCTGGGCGGCTAGCGTCACCGGTCTTGCCGGCGAGCGCATCGTGACTCTGGCCCGCCGCTACGCGACCACGCGGCCATCGATGATCCTCGTGGGCGGAAGCTCCATGCACAAGGGGGCCAATGGCTGGCACGCCGCGCGGGCCATCGGATGCCTGCCCGCCCTGACCGGAAACCTCGGCGTCGCCGGCGGCGGGCTCGGCCCGCGTCACGGCGCGTCCAGCCACGGCCAGGCTCTGGCCGACATCGTAGCGCTGGACCGGCGGCCGCCCGGCGACTACATTCCCAGCCAGATGCCACGCATCACGGAAGCGCTGCTCGAGCGCCGCGTGAAAGTCATGCTCCTCTTCGGTACCGATATGCTCTCGTCGTTCGCCGATGCCGGGCGTCTGGCCGAGGGTCTGGCCCGCACCGATCTCGTGGTGAGCCAGGATCTCTTCATGAACGACACCGCCCGCCGCTTCGCTGACGTGGTCCTGCCCGGCACGAGCTGGCTCGAGGAGATCGGCTGCAAGAGCACCAACACCCACCTCTACTTGATGCCGAAAGTTCTGACCCCGGCCGGGCAGACCCGCTCGGCCGTGCAGGTGCTGCGCGAGCTGGCCGGCCGGCTCGGCGTCGACGACTTCTTCCCGTGGCTCAGCGAAGAGGGCGCGATCGACGCCATCCTCGATCATCCCTCGACCGGCCACGCCACCGTGGCGGCGCTCGCCGCCCAGGCGGGAATCCGTCCCCTTGGGATTTCCCACGTCGCGTACCCCGACCGCCACTTCGACACGCCATCGGGTAAGGTCGAGTTCTACTCGGAGCGCGCGCGCGACCTCGGGCTGCCCCCGCTGCCTGTCTACGAGGAGATGGCGGTGCCGCCCGGACGGCTCGTCTTCCACCAGGGTCGCACGCTGACCCAGTTTCACGGCTTCTACGACCACGGGCGCGCCCTGCCTTCCCTGGCCGCGGTCGATCCCGAGCCGGTGCTGTGGATCTCACCGGCCGACGCCGCTGCCCGCGGCGTCGAGGATGGCGGCCCGATCCGCATCCACAACGAGCGCGGTGCGTTCGAAGCGAAAGCCCGGGTGACGCCGAAGATCCCGACCGGGACCGTGTGGATGCGCGACGGCTGGGAGGGCCTGAATCGGTTGACGTCAGGCGCGGCCGTGATCCCCGATCACGCCGTCGATGTCTTCCCCTTCGCCGCTGGCCAGGCCACCTTCGACGCGCACGTCGAGGTCACGGCAGTTCCCGCAGCGTCCCGCCGTTGAGGACCAATCGTTTCGATCGCACCACCGACGGGCGGACGGCGAAGCCCTCCTGCGGCCGCCGATCCGCGTACGTATAAACGATCGTTCGACCTTCGACACGAAGATCGATCGGGCTGATCCGGTCTCCGACGCGTACGGCGTTGGTCCCGCTGTACCCGAGCGCGGTCCGGACCGCGGCGGCGACGTAGAAGAAGGTTCCGCTTCCACCCGGATCATAGATCAGGGCCACCGCGGCATCGTGGGCGCCGTCCCCGTTCAAGTCCGCGAATACGGGCTGACCGGACACCTGGAGTCGTGACCTGGTCGCCGAGCCGGGAGCCGCCGCCATCTCGGCCCGTCCATCCCGGAGCGTGAAGACCGCCCCGTCAACGACGTAGGCGCTGTTGAGAGGATCCTGACCGACCGGCGTCTGCGTCGTGCCTGGCGACTGCGAGGAACACGCCAGGCCACTCAGCACGGCGAGCAAGACCCAGAAGGCCACAGCGCCCGGTCAGCCGCTCCCGGCCGGCGTTCTAGCCGACCGAGCTGGATGGATCTGCGGCCCCGGCACACTGGGCGCGCCAGCGCGCGTTGGCGTCGGCGTAGACTCGCCTCGCCCGCTCCATGTCGAACGGGCGCTCCTGCAGGGTGTCCGGCGTCCACTCGCTCCGCGGGGTGCCGAAGAAGTCGCCGCCATAGACGTGAAGCGCGCCGGTGAACACGCGCAGCGGGTTCGCCACCGAGTGGATGACGGCCTGGCCGAGCACCGCGACGTCCCGCACCCCGAGCTGCTTGCCCCCGGCCACGGCGAGCCCGCTCGGGTTACGGCGGTAAAAGGTGTTGTCCTCCTGGCCGCCGTAGAGGCCGATGATCGTCCACATCCGGTGGTCGTGGGGATAGATGGCCATGCCCGGCGTCCAGATCACATTGAGGACGGTGAGCTCCGGCGAGTGGTGCAGGGTGGTGATTTCCCCCTGCCGCGGGGTACCCAGCACCGCCTCCACCTGCGAGGGCTCGGCGACCGCTCGCGCGACGAGCTCCTTGATCGCTGCCTCCGGGGAGCGTTCGGCCAGGACGGCGCGGCAGTCGGCGATGAAGTGGTCGAGATCGAACATGGCGCACCTCGTGGCCAGGATGATACCTCAAGGCATGTTACCCTCGGATGGCCATGCGGATCGCCACCTGGAACGTGAACTCGCTGCGGGCCCGCCTGGACAAGGTCACGTGGTGGCTCGAGCGGGCCAAGCCCGACCTGCTCCTGATGCAGGAGACCAAGCTCGCCGATTCCGACACCCCGGTGACGACGTTCCGGGATGCCGGGTACGAGCTCGCCCATCATGGCGAAGGGCGGTGGAACGGCGTGGCCATCGCCAGCCGCATTGGCATCGCACAGGTCGTGACCAACTTTGGCGAGCCGCTCCGGCCCGCGGCCACGCCCGATGTCGCCGATGACGAGCCGCTCGCGGAGGCGCGGATGATCTCGGCCGCGTGTGGCGGTGTCCGCGTGGTCAGCCTGTACGCGCCGAACGGACGCAGCGTGGGATCACCGTTCTATCAGGCCAAGCTCGCCTGGTTCGACCGCCTGGCCCGCTGGCTCACCGAGGCTCGGGACCCGACGGAGGCCCTCGTCCTCGGCGGGGACTTCAACGTGGCCCCCGCCGACGCCGATGTGTGGGATCCCCAGGCGTGTCACGGGGGAACGCACGTCTCGGAGCCGGAGCGCTCGGCCTTCGCCCGCCTGGGCCACTGGGGGCTGATCGACGCCTACCGTCGGCACCATCCCGAGCCCGGCCGCTACACGTGGTGGGACTATCGCGCGGGGAGCTTCCACAAGAACTTCGGCATGCGTATCGATCACCTGCTCGTGAGCGAATCGGTCGCCAAGCGGCTGGTGTGGGCGGAAATCGATCGCGAAGCGCGCAAGGGCAAGCCGCTCCCCTCGGACCACGCCCCCCTCGTGATCGATATCGACGCGCCGGGCTCGCCGTTCGACGCCGGCTGGACGGCGGCCGAGGCGCGGATCGCCGGGCGGGTCCGCCCGGCACGCGCTTAGCCGAGCTCGGCTCAGAGCGTCATGCTCGCCCTGGCCCGCTCGCGATGACGCGACGCTGGGTGGTGGTGGCGGCGCTGTTCGCGGTCACCTCGTCCGTGTCCACGTCGCTCACCGCCTTCGGCGTCTTCCTGCCGGAGCTCTCGCAGACCTTTGGCTGGAGTCGCGGCGGCGTCTCGGTGGCGCTGACGATCAATCTCATCGTGGGAGGCCTGGCCGCGTTCCCCGTCGGGTGGCGAGCCGACCGCCACGGGCCCCGCGGCGTGCTGGCCCTCACCGTCCTGACCGGTGCCGTGGGCTTCGCGCTGAGCTCGGGAATCAGCCGGCTGTGGCACTTCTATCTGTCCTACGGGCTGCTGGTCGGGCTCGGGGTGTCGTCGATCTACGTCCTGGCCGCCGCCACAGTCTCGCGCTGGTTCCACGAGCGACGCGGCCTGGCCCTCGCGGTCGTGCTCAGCGGCTTCAACCTCGGCTGGCTCGTGGGCGGACCCCTCGCCGCGTACCTGATCGGCGTGGGAGGGTGGCGCTTCGCCTATCTGGCGTTCGCGGTCTTGATTGCCGGGGTCGGCGTCCCCGCGAGCCTGTGTGTCCGTTATCCGCCGGGGCCGGGCGCCGCCCGGCCCGGGGCCGCCGGGGCCAGCGATGCCCTCGGCGATCGTCGGCTGTGGTACCTCGTCGGCGCCTGGGCGCTCCTGGGGCTCGTCTTCATGATGGTCGCCGTCCACAGCGTGCCCTTCGCCCGGGATCGAGGCTTCCCGCTGGAGCGGGCCTCCCTGGTCCTCACTGCGTTCGGGGTCGGGGCCGCCATCGGCCGACTCCTGGCCGGGGTAGCCTCCGACCGAATCGGCGCGGGCCCCACGATGCGGGCCTGCGTGCTCATCCAGGGCATCGCGCTGGTCGCCCTGGTCCTGCAGCCGCCTGGCTGGGCCCTGCCTTTCATCCTGCTGGCCTTCGGCGTCGGGGCCTCCGGCACCGACAACACCTTCGTCAAAGTCGTCCCCGACGTCTTCGGGCTGGCCGCGCTGGCCACCATCATGAGCGTCCTGGGCATGGGCTGGCGCAGCGGTGCCGGGCTGGGGCCGGCCGCGGCAGGATTCGTCTACGACCTGACGCACTCCTACACGGCATCGTTCGCCGGCGGCCTGGCCGCCCTCACGGTCGGGTGGACACTCTTCCGGCTTGGCAGTGCCCGCCCCCTGCACGGGCGGACGCCTGGCAATAGTTAGATCCGCTCCTCCTTCTGGAGGTCGAGAAGGAGATTGGCGACCAGCTCCTCGACAACTTTCCGGAACGCATCCATGATCCCCATCGGGGTCAGGCCCGGTGGCCCGTCGGCGTTGCCAACGGTGGTGTGGATGGCATGGCGATATGTCCTGGTCACCGGTTCTTTGCCCATCGGACGGAATGTTGCCGTAAAAATGTAGCCGTCGGTCACCAGGGAGCCCGCCGCACCGAAGGTGAGGCCTGTCTTCATCCCTTTGGCGGCGGCGTCGCCAGTGTCGCCGACGTTGTCGAGAACGATCTCAAGCTGATCGACGTCTCCGGTCGGTCTATCCATCACCGTCGAGAAGAGCTTCGACCGCTCGACCGCCGCGCGGACCTCATCTCGAGCGGTGGACGCTCCGAACGACGCCGGCTGGCCGTTGCGATGGAGCGCGACGGTGAGCGCAACTGGCCGGGGGTCGTGGCGCGCCAGGAGATCGGCGTACCCGACCTTGGGTAGCTGCGGGTCGACGTAGGATTTGACCGACAGACAGCCAGCGGAAAGGCCGGCGATCACCACCAGAGCGAGGGCCATTCGCAGGTTTCGCATAATTCCCTCCCCTCACGTGAAGCAATGCTCTGAAGGTGGCACATCCCCTGCTCGGCCACGAAGAAATACGTTGCCGTCTGCCCCTTGACAGGACGGCCGTTCCGCCTACTCTCTGAGGCCGAAAACGGCAGTGAGCGGCCGCGCCCGGCCGCTCGGAGGGAGACCGACGATGCCGCACTATCTCAGCGACGAAGAGCTCAGGCGAACGGCGCCGGCCGAGCTGGCGTCGTTCATGTCCCCTGTCCCCACCCAGATCGTGTCCAACGGCGAGTTCAACCCGTTGCCTCAGACCCCGGAGCAGCAGCGGGTGGAGACCCGCATCAAGGCGCTCGCCGACGAGCTTGGCCGCCGGCACGGGATGGACCGGCGCCGGTTCCTGGCCAGCAGCGCAGGCATGGCCGCGGCCTTCCTGGCCATGAACGAGGTGTTCGGCACGCTCTTCGAGGTCTCGCGGGCCGAGGCGGCCAGTCCCGGTGTTGCCGTCCGGCGGGCCAGCGCCCTGGCCGGACAGTTCATCGTCGATGCCCAGACGCACTTCGTGCGCGATGACTTTGCCCAGACCGGGCTGCTGGGCCTCGCCCAATATGCCAAGCAGCACTGGAACCCGGCCCTGGTGGGGGAGAACTCGCTGGCCCGGTTCAAGTTCGAGAACTACGTCAAAGAGATCTTCGTGGACAGCGACACGAAGGTCGCCCTGCTGTCAGGTGCGCCGTTCGACGACCCCACCTGGAATCTCCTGACCAATGATCAGATCGCCATGGCCCGCGCGGCCATCAACCGGATCGCGGGCACCCGCCGTCTGCTGGCCCATGCGGTGTTCACGCCGAAGCGCCCGGGCTGGCTGGACGAGGTGGACCGCGCCATCAGCACGCTCAAGCCGGACAGCTGGAAGGGCTACACGATCGGCGATCCGCTCTTCCCCTCCAAGCTCGGCTCCTACTGGTGGCTCGACGACGAGAAGCTCGTCTATCCCTTCTACGAGAAGATCGTCAAAGCCGGGATCACCACGGTGTGCATCCACAAGGGCCTGTTGCCCGCCGACTACGAGAAATCCTGGCCCGGCGTGTGGGAATACGCCTCCGTCCGCGACGTGGCCAAAGCCGCCAAGGACTGGCCGCGAATCAACTTCGTGATGTACCACGCCGCGCTACGGCCGTTCATGGAAGCGCCGGCCGCGGCCCTGGCGGAGTTCGAGCAGACGGGGCGCATCAAGTGGGCGACCGATCTCGCCGAGATTCCCGCCAAGCACGGGGTCAACAACGTCTACGCGGAGATCGGGACGGCCTTCGCGAGCTGTGCCGTGGCCAGCCCCCGGTACGCTGCCGCCTTGCTGGGGACGCTGATCCGTGGCCTGGGCGCCGATCACGTCATCTGGGGCAGCGACTCCGTCTGGTACGGCTCACCCCAGTGGCAGATCGAGGCCTTGCGCCGGCTGGAGATCCCGACTGATATGCAGCAGAAGCACAAGTTCGCGCCGCTCGGCCCTGCCGATGGGCTGGTCAAGAGCGCGATCTTCGCCGGGAACTCCACCCGTCTGTACAAGCTCGATCAACGGGTGGCCCAGGGTACACTCTCGCGGGACACGATCGCGGCGATCAAGGCCGAATACGTCACCATGGGGGGCTCGCGCAGCAACACCCGGTATGGCTACGTCCACCGGGCGAGCGCCTGAGGACCGGCGGGCCTACTTCCCGGGCAGGGGCAGGATCCCTTCCTCGGCGATGCGGACGCGGTTGACGAAGTAGTTCGTGTCGCCGAAGCAGCTCGGCACGCCGACGTGCTCCGTGTAGTGCAGCACCGCGCGCTTGCCCAGCGCGGCGTTGAGCTCCGCCAGCACCCGCTCGTCGCGCACGCTGAAGTTCCAGATGGTGGGAACCACGCCAGGAATGATCGAGATGGCCAGCTCGCCCTCGTAGGTCTTGCACAGCCAGCCCTTGCGGGACAGCTTCTGGAGGATCCCCGCCCGCTCCCCGTCGGAGTAGGCCCACGACAGCACCACCCACAGGTAGAGCGCAACCCCGCCCACGGAGAGGACGACGGCGACGAACAGGACCCTCCAGATCTTGAAGTTCATGGCTCCCGACTTTCCGAGATGGCGGTGATTTTCATGACGCCGAGTATACGCGCTTGACAGCACCCCGGGGGCTCGGGAGAATGCTCGCTCACCCGACAGAGGAGGACGGCCTTATGCGCTCGCGGACCCTACCTGCACTCGTCGCCCTCGCTGTGGTTCTGGCCCTCGGCGTTCCGGTCCCCACGGTCGGCGCCGCCGACAAGGACACGCTCATCATCGCGCTCGACACTCTTGGCGCCCAGGTCATGGACCCCATCGCCGACACGCGCGCCCCCCACGCCCACTACCATGCGCCAATCTGGGACTCGCTCGTCTGGTTCGACGTCGACAAGGGTGGCATCGGACCCGGCGTCGCTGAGCGCTGGGAGCTGTCGGCTGACGGCCGCAACTGGACCTTCTATCTCCGCAAAGGGCTCAAGTTCCACAACGGCGACCCCGTCACTGCCCACGACGTGAAGTTCAGCCTGGAGCGGAAGATGTCGAAGGAGTCGATCGCCTCGGGCGCGGCCGCCCTCCGGCGCGCCGTGGAAGGCGTCCAGGTCGTCGACGACCACACCGTCCGCGTCTACACCAAAGGCGTGATCCCGCACTTCGCGGCCAGCCTCTCCCGCGCTGTTTTCATGGAAGGCACTGTCATGCCCAAGAAGTACATCGAGACAGTGGGCGTGCAGGGCTTCCGCGAGAAGCCGGTGGGCAGTGGTCCTTGGAAGTTCGTCCGGAATGTTCCCGGCGACCGCATCGAGTACGAGGCCGTCCCCACCCCCCACTGGAGGGGCACGCCCCAGTTCAAGCGCCTCACGCTCCTTCTGGTGCCCGAGCAGAGCACCCGCCTGGCCATGGTCCGGACCGGCGAGGCCTCGATCGTGAGCATCAGCCCCGACGGGATCAAGGAAGCTCGGGCGGGGGGCATGCGGGTCGTCTCGGTGCCGGGGACGATGCAGGCCGTCTACCAGTTCTGGGGGACCTACCGACCGGAGGTCAAGGGGTCGCCGCTCACCGACGTCCGCGTGCGCGAGGCGCTCTCGCTTGCCATTGACCGCCAGCAGATCATCGATCACGTCATGGCCAAGGAAGCCCGGTGGCCCCTGCCCTTCACGGTCTTCCGGTACTCGACCGACGTGGACCTCGCCCGCTGGGATACGTGGTCGCGGTCGGCGCTCCGCTACGATCCCGCCCGCGCCAAGCAACTCCTGGCCGAGGCCGGCCACCCGGGTGGCTTCAAGCTAACCTTCTGGAACACGGCGCTTCCCGGCACGCCGTTCATGACCCAGATCGGCGAGGCCGTGGCCGGATTCTGGGAGAAGATCGGTGTCAAGGTCGAGATGAAGACCGTGGAATGGGGCGTGTTCGATCCCATGACCCGCGGCGAGCAGAAGGGCCTGGTGGGGACGGCGTCGATGTACCGGACGGCGGGGCGGCCCGAGCCGGCGCCGCGGTTCATCACCAGCTTCACCTCCAAGGGCCAGCAGCACCTCCTGGGTGATCTCAGGGAGTGCCCGACGCTCTGCCAGGAGGCCGACCGGGCGTATGAAGCGGTGGTTTCGGAGCGGGACGACGCCAAGCGTCTGGCTGCGACGAATCGAATGCTCGACGTCGCGGCCAAGAGCTGGATGGTGGTGCCGATCATCGAGGGCATGGGCTACTGGGCGGTGAATCCCAAGGCGGTCGGCCAGTTCAAGACGATTCCCGGTCGGCACGAGTTGGGCGACGTCGCCGAGCGGATTCCCCGCCCGGAGCAGCGCCCCTGGAACTGAAGGCGCTCCTGTAAGTGCAGCGTTACATCCTCCGGCGCTTCCTCCAGAGCCTGGTGGTGCTCTTCGTGCTGGCGCTGGTCGTCTTCGCGCTGGCCCGCGTGACCGGAAATCCCGCCGATCTGCTCCTGCCCGAGGACGCCACCCGCGACGATCGCGAGCACCTGCTCCGGGCCCTCGGGCTCGACCGTCCCGCCCACGAGCAGCTGATCCGCTTCCTGGGTGGGGCCCTGCGGGGCGACCTGGGGCAGTCGATCCGCTACCGCAAGTCCGCCGTCGAGGTCTTCTTCGATCGCCTGCCCAACACCCTCACGCTCGTCCCGCTCGCTCTGGCCCTGGCGGTGGCCGTGGCCATCCCGCTCGGCCTGCTGGCTGCGCTCCACCGGGGCAAGCTGATCGACCGCGTGGCCGGGACGATCGCCGTGCTCGGCATTGCCACGCCCTCGTTCTGGCTGGGCATCGTGCTCATCTACGTCTTCAGCATCACGCTGGGCTGGTTGCCCTCGGCCCGCATGGGCGGGCCGGCCCACTACATCCTGCCCACGATCACCCTCAGCGCGTTCCTGGTGGCGGGGCTGATGCGGCTCGTGCGCTCCAGCGTCCTCGAGGTGCTGGATACCGAGTTCGTCAAGCTGGCCCGCCTCAAGGGTCTCTCCCGCAACGTGGTGCTCTGGAAGCACTGCCTCCGCAATGCGCTGATCCCGGTCGTGACCCTGTTCGGGGTTTTCTTCGCCCTGCTCGTCACCGGAGCCATCGTGACGGAGACGGTCTTCGCCTGGCCTGGCGTGGGCCGACTGGCCTACGAAGCGGTCATCTTCCGCGATTATCCGCTGCTGCAAGCGCTGATCCTCCTCAAGGCCATCATCGTGCTCTCTGTGAACCTCGGCGTGGACATCCTCTACGCCTACCTGGATCCCAGGGTCCGGTACTCCTGAGCGCCATGGCCCGACTCGAGAAACCCCTCAGCCTCGACGTCGCCGGCGGTGAGCTGGCCGTTACCATCGACGAAGCCGCACCGGGAGTGCGTGGGATCCTCCGGCGGCTGCCCTGGACCCCGTTCCTCATCATCGTCGTCCTCGTGTTCGTCGCGCTCTTCGCGCCCCTGCTGGCGCCTCACTCGCCCACCGCCCAGTCGCTACCCGACAAGCTCATGCCGCCGGCCTGGCAGGAAGGCGGGAGCACCCGGTACCTGCTCGGCACTGATCTGCTCGGTCGCGACGTGCTGAGCCGTCTTTTCTACGGAGCGCGCATCAGCCTCACCGTCGCGGCCGCAGCGCTCCTGGCCGGCGGGGGTATCGGGCTCGGCCTGGGCATCGTTTCCGGCTACCTGGGCGGTCGCGTGGACAGCCTCCTCATGCGGATGGTCGACGCCACCCTCACCTTCCCGACCATCCTCATCGCGTTGCTGCTGGCGGTGAGCCTCGGCCAGGGCCTGCGCACCATGGTGATCGCCATCGCGGTCATCCTGTGGGCGCGCTTCGCCCGGATCGTCCGCGGCGAGGTCCTGTCCGTCAAGACCCGCGACTTCGTCGCCCTGGCCCGGGTGCACGGCTGCTCGCCGGTGCGGATCATGGCCGTCCACATCCTGCCCAACGTGATGAACACCTTCATGGTGCTCCTGAGCCTGCACATCGGCTTCGTCATCCTCGTCGAGGCTGCCCTCAGCTTCCTGGGTGCGGGGATTCCCCCGCCGACGCCGTCCTGGGGCCAGATGGTCGCCGACGGCCGCGGCCACATCGCCAGCGCGTGGTGGCTCTCCTTCCTCCCGGGGGCCGCCATCCTGCTGGTGGTCCTGGCCTTCAATCTCTTCGGGGACTGGCTCCGCGACTGGCTGGACCCGCGGCTGCGACAGCAGGTCTGACGGAGCCCCCGCGGGCTCCGGTCCAATGAGCCGGCCAGCCGAGCGCGTCGTCCTCGAGGTCAAGGACCTCCACGCCCACCTCTACACGCGCTGGGGCGTGGTGCGGGCCGTGGACGGGGTCAGCCTCACCCTCCACGAAGGCGAGACGCTGGGGCTGGTCGGCGAGTCCGGGTGCGGCAAGACGATGACCGCGCTCTCGGTGCTCCGCCTGCTTCCCCAGCCGGCCGGCCAAATCGTGGGTGGCCAGATCATACTGGACGGCGAGGACCTCGTGACCAAGAGCGAGCGCGAGATGGAACAGGTGCGCGGTCGCAAGATCGCTATGATCCTCCAGGATCCTCAGACGTCGCTCGACCCGGTCTTCTCCATCGGCAACCAGATCGTGGAGGCGCTGCGAGTGCACCGCCGCGCGGAGGGGCGGCGCGAGCTCTGGCGGCGGGCCGGGGAGGCGCTCCGGCGCGTGAAGGTCGCGGCGCCGGAAGAGCGGCTGCGCGACTACCCGCACCAGATGAGCGGAGGCATGAAGCAGCGGGTCGTGGGCGCCATCGCCGTCGCCGGTGAGCCCCGGGTGCTGATCGCCGACGAGCCGACCACCGCGCTCGACGTGACGATCCAGCTCCAATATCTGGAGCTGCTCAAGGAGATCCAGGCCCGCACGCGGCTGGCCATGCTCTTCATCACCCACGACTTTGGCATTGTCGCCCGGATGTGCGACCGGGTGGCGGTGATGTACGCCGGGCGGATCGTCGAGCACGGCCCCCTGCGCACCCTGTTCCGCGCGCCCCGGCATCCCTACACCCAGGCGCTGATGGCGGCCGTCCCCCGCCTGAACGCGGTGGACCGGCTCACGGCGATCGATGGGCAGCCGCCGGCCCTGCACCGCTTGCCGGCGGGCTGCCGCTTCGCGCCGCGCTGCCGCTACGTCGACGCGCGCTGCCACCTCGAGTATCCGGCCGTCGTGCCGGTCGGCCCCGGTCACGAAGCCGCTTGCTGGAGGGTCGAGCCATCGCCGTCGCCGAGCCGCTGATCCGCGCGGAAGATGTCCAGATGCACTTCCCCGTCACCCGGGGTGTGCTGCTGGCCCGCACCACCGGTCACGTCAAGGCCGTGGACGGGATCAGCTTCACCATCGGGCGGCAGGAGGCGCTGGGCCTGGTCGGCGAGTCTGGCTGCGGCAAGACGACGACGGCGCGCCTCGTGCTCCGCCTGCAGCGGCCGACGGCCGGCCGCATCCTGCTCGACGGCCGCGACATTCATGGGCTGGATGGCGCCGAGCTGCGCGAGTACCGGACGAAGGTGCAGGCCGTGTTCCAGGATCCCTGGTCCTCGCTGAACCCCCGCCGCCGGATCCGCGACACGATCGTCGAGGCGCTGGTGGTGAACCGCCGAATGTCGCCGGCCCAGGAACGGGACCGGGTGGCCCAGGTCCTCGAGCAGGTCGGGCTTCCCGCCGACGCGGCGACCCGCTATCCGCACGAGTTCAGCGGTGGGCAACGCCAGCGGATCGCCCTGGCCAGCGCGCTCGCCTCCTATCCCGAGCTCATCGTGCTCGACGAGCCGGTCTCCGCGCTGGACGTGTCGATCCGGGCCCAGATCATGAACCTACTCAAGGACCTCCAGGCCCAGCACAAGCTCAGCTACCTCTTGATCGCCCACAACCTGGCGACCGTCCGCTACATCGCGCACCAGACCGCGGTCATGTACCTGGGGCAGATCGTCGAACACGCCACCACCGAGGCGCTCTTCCAGAATCCGATGCATCCCTACACCAAGGCCCTCTTCGCGGCGGCGCTGCCCGCGGATCCCGACGCCCGGCATGAGGAGATCATCCTCTCCGGCGAGGTGCCCTCGCCCATCGATCCACCGTCGGGCTGCCACTTCCACCCGCGGTGTCCCTTCGCGATGGAGCAGTGCTCGCGGGTCGAGCCCGTGCTCAAGCCGGTGGCGTCCGGACACCGCGTCGCCTGCCACCTTTACTGACGCCGCGTTCCAGCCCCTCACAGCCGGCACGGTATACTCCTCGGCGTGAACTTCGGCCTCTTCTATTACTGTCAGGGACGCGGGGCGCCCCACGACCAGGCCTACGCCGAGATGCTCGATCAGATCGCGCTCTCCGAGACGCTCGGCTTCGACGAGTGCTGGTTCGCCGAGCATCACTTCACCGACTACTCCGTCCTGCCCAGTCCCAATCTCATGATCGCGGCCGCCCTGCAGCGCACGCGGCGCATGCGCTTCGGCAACTACGTCAACGTGCTGCCCTTTCATCATCCGCTCCGCCTGGCCGCCGAGGCCGCCATGCTCGACAACCTCGCCCGGGGCCGCTTCGACTTCGGCATCGGCAAAGGGGTCCGGCCGGGCGAGTTCGTCAAGCTCGGTCTGAGCTTCGACGAGGCGACGGCGATGACCGAGACGGCCATCGAAATTTTGATGAAGGTGTGGACGCAGGACACGGCCGCCCACGACGGCAGGTACTGGCGCTTCCCCGAGCTCAGCCTGCGGCCCCGGCCGTTCCAACAGCCCCATCCCCCGCTGCACATGGTGGCGAGCCGCCCGGCCTCGGCCGCCCGGGTGGGGGCGCGGGGCTGGCCGGTGGCCATGCACTTCACGCCGACGGCCGTGGTGGCGCGCTGTGTCCAGGAGTATCGCCAGGCCGTGCGGGCCCGGACGGAGCCCGCCGGCGTCGGACCGTATCGCCCCCGCCTGCTGCTCTGCCGCGAGACCTACGTCGCCGACACGCCGGAGGCGGCGCGCGCCGAGGGGGCGCTGGCCCTGCAAGGCTTCTGGTACCTGTCGTCCCTGGCCTCACCCCCGCTGCCGGCCACGTTCTCCGACGCGCGCTTCAAGGAGCTGACGGGCCGGGTCTGGGGCGGCCAGACCTACGACGAGCTGGAGGCCCTGGGCGGCATGATCATCGGCGGACCAGAGCAGGTGGCGGCCAGGGTCCAAGAGCTGGAGGCCATCGGCGTCGATACGCTGCTGCTCGTGTGCAGCTTCGGTAACCTCTCGCATCCCCAGGTGTGCCGCTCGCTGGAGCTGTTCGCCCAGGCCGTACTCCTTCGACGCGAGTGAAGGCGCCCGCGCTCACTTCAGGGCCTTGGCCAGGAAGTCCATCGTCCGTTTCCACGCCAGCTCGGCCGCCTGCGGGTTGTACTCCGTGATCGGCAACTTCCTGTCGCCGACCTGAGTCTCGTTGGCGAAGGCGTGCTTCGCCTGGTAGCGGTGGAACTCGAAGTGCACTTTCGCCGCGCGCAGCTTCGCCTCCAGCTCATCCACTTTGGCGATCGGGAAGGGCACATCGTCGGTCGCGAAATGTCCCAGGAGGGGGGCCTTGATGCGCGTCGCATCGATGTACTCCAGCGGCGGAAAGCCGTACCAGCAGACGGCGGCGTCGGCCTCGGGCACGTTGACCGCAGAGAGCAGCGTCAGGGCTCCACCCAGACAGAACCCGGTGACGCCGACTTTGGCGCCCGGGGCCTTCAGGTGCCGCACGGCGCCGCGGATGTCCTGACCGGCGGCATCGGCGAAGTTGAGGTTGGTCATGAGGTGCTCGGCTTCCTTCGCCTCGACCGTGACCTTGCCACGATAGAGGTCCGGCACCAGCGCCCGATAGCCGGCCGCCGTCAGCCGGTCGGCCACGCCCTTGATCTGGTCGTTCAGGCCCCACCATTCCTGGATCACGACCATCCCGGGCCCGCCGGCGCGCTGGGCGGGCTCCGCCAGGTATCCGGCCACGTCCTTTCCATCCGGCCGTTTGAAGCTGATCATCTGCCCCATGGCCTGTCCTCCTCGGCGGCTATCATAAGCTACGTCGAGATGGGCTAAGATAGCCGCCGCCCGGCCCCGGGCATCGAGAGGAGGACACCATGGATCGTCGCGAGGTGCTCGCCGAGCGTCCGGTCGAGAGGGGACGCGGCTTCATGCCAGGCGTGAGCGTCAACCCCTCGAGAGTCCTGTTCACTGCCGGTCTGACGGGGAGAAATCCGGACGGCACCCTGGTCGCGGGCGGGATGGCGCCCCAGACCCGGCGCGTCTTCGAGCGTCTGGAATCCGTTCTCGCCCAGGCCGGGGCGAAGTTCGACGGCGTCGTCAAGCAGCTCGTCTATGTCACGGACATCGAAGCCTACAACGCCAGCGGCCGGGCCGAACGTGCCAAGTTCTTCGGCAGCACGCGTCCGGCGTCGACGGGACTGGTCGTGCGCCGACTGGCCGATCCCGCCATGCTCATCGAGGTGGAGCTCGTGGTCGATCTCGCCACCGCGCAGCCAGGCAGACCTCTGCTGGAGAAGTACAACGCGGAGTCCCACCCCGGCGAGTTCCATCAGGGGGTGATCGTCAACGGTGGCCGGCTCCTCTACCTGGCCGGTCAGGTCGCCAACAACCCCGATCGCTCCGTGGCCGGTATCGGCGACTGGCAGCGGCAGGCGGAGAAGATCTACGAGAACATCGGCCACCTGCTGCGCGCCGCCGGGGCGACGCCGGCCGGTGTCGTCAAGGAAACGACGTGGGTGCTCAGCATCGACGCCTGGCGCAAGCAGGGCACCCCGGTCCGGCGGGCCTTCTACCAGGGCGACTACCCCGCCTCGACGCTGGTCGAGATTCCGGGGCTGGCGCGCCCGGAGTTCCTGGTGGAAATCGAAGTGATCGCGGCCGTGGCGTAGAGGGGGACCGCACATGCCATTCAGCACGATCGTGACGCCCGAGGCCAAACCGGTGGCCAACTACAAGATGGGAACGCGCCTGGAGGGCGGTCGCCTGCTCTACATCTCCGGCCAGGTGGCCTGGGATGCCAATGGCACCATCGTCGGCAAGGGCGACGTGCGCGCTCAGGCCCGACAGACCTTCCAGAACCTGCGCCAGGTGCTCCAGGCGGCGGGTGGTGACCTCGACAACCTCATGAAGATCACCACCTACATCACGAGGATCGAGGACTTCCCGGCCGTGGCCGAGGCACGTAGCGAGGTATTCCAGGGGGAGCTGCCGGCCAGCACCTTGATCGTGGTCAAGAGCCTGTTCCACCCGGACTTCTTGATCGAGGTCGAGGGCGTGGCGGCGGTGTGACGGGGGGGCGATGCCCTCACAGGCTATAGGCGAGCCTGGCCGCCTCTAGTATCGCCTCCGGCGTCCGGCCCGGCCGGTGGCAGTCCCCGATGTGGTGCACCTCGAGCCCCAGGGCACCGAAGTGCGGCTCCAGCTCGACGTTCGGCGTGCGAAGCGCTTCGTGCAGGAGTCGCTTGACCGCGGGCCTTTTCAGGAGGGTCGCCAGCGTGTGCGCCCGCCCCCACCGCGAGTCCAGCAGGCGTGGGATGACCCGACCGAGTGGCCACCGGTAGGACGCCCCGGTCGCCAGCACGACGACCTCGGGCCGGAGCTCCCGAACTAGCGCGGCCGTCGCGGCTTGCGCCAGTCGCACGTCGACGCCGGCCTTCCCAAGCTGCCTAGCCAGGAACTCGATGAGCTTCAGCAGAACTTCGGCGTCGGTTTCGACGTTCTGAAACACGGGCGCCTTGGCGGCCAGACGGAGCTGGCCGCCGAGCCGGGACTCCCGCTCCACGAGGGCGACCCGATGCCCGCGGCGCGCGAGGAGTCGCGCCGCCTCCATCCCCGCCGGGCCGCCCCCGACGACGAGGACACGCCGGGGCCGACCCACGGGACGGAGCTCGAACTCGGTCTCTCGGCCCGCCACCGGGTTGACCAGGCACTGGATCCGCGCGCCTTCCCGCATGCCGTCCACGCACGTGTTGCAGGCGATGCACGGACGGATCTCGTCCAATCGCCCCTCCCGCACCTTGCGTGGCCACTCCGGATCAGCGATGAGCTGCCGCCCGAGCGCCACCATGTCGGCCTGGCCCTCCGCCACGACCCGTTCGGCCAGGGAGGAATCATGCAGCCGCCCTACCGCAATGACGGGCACGGCCACGCGCCCCTTGATGGCGCGCGCGAGGTGCAGGAAGGTCGCCTCGGGATAGCGCATCGGCGGGATCATCAGAGCGCCCGACGGCCGGGAGCGGTAACAGCCGCCCGACACGTGAAGGGCATCGGCCCCGGCCTCCACGAGCCAGGGCGCGATCTCACAGGCCTCGTCGGGGGTGAGTCCCCCTGGCGCGTATTCGTCGGCGCTGAACCGGAAGATCAAGGGGAACTCGCCGACCTGTCTCCGGCACGCCTGCAGCACCTCGAGGGCGAAGCGCGCTCGGTTGCGAAGACTCCCGCCGTACTCGTCGCCACGGTGATTGTCGAGCGGAGACAGGAACTGGGCGATGAGATACCCGTGCGCGCCATGGATCTCCACCACGTCGAACCCCGCCCGCTTCGCCCGCTCCGTGGCCTCGGCGAAGGCCCTGACGACGTCACGGATTCTGGCCGGGGTGAGCTCCACGGGGATGATGGTCCGCGTGTCGACCTCCTGGACCTCGTGGGGAAGCGCTGACGGCGCGACGGGCGGCACGCCGGTGACGTCCTGGCGGGTATGGCCACCGGCGTGCCCGATCTGGACGGCCGAGCGTGCGCCCGCCATCTTGAGTCGAGACGTCAACTGCTGGAGTCCGGGGAGGGAACGATCGTCGAGGATCCCCAGCTCCCCGGCGCGATGCCGACCGGCCGGCTCGGGCGAGCACATCTCGACGGTGACGAGCCCGGCGCCGCCTTCGGCGCGAGCCAGGTAGTACTGGATGAGCTGGGGCGTCACGGCGCCCTCCGGCGTGGCCAACCGGGTTGTCATCGACGGCATGACGATCCGGTTGGGGACGCCGACGCCACGGAGCGCGATCGGCGTGAAGAGCTTCATCCCAGCGCGGCCTGCTCGACCTCGGCCTCACCGAGCCAGAAGCGCATGTCCATCTCACGATACAGCGCCGTCGCGGTCGCGAGGTGCTCCAGCGCCGGTTGGCGCTGGCCCGCGTGCCGGAAAAGCCCGCCCAGGCCCCGGTGGCAGTGGGCGACCAGCGGACGCATCCCGCGCGGCTCCGCGAGGGCCAACGCCTGGCGGTAATGAACCTCGGCGGCCTCGGCATCGAACCGGTCGGGATGGGTCGCGATGTCGCCGAGCAGGTGCCGGGCATGGGCCGCGTAGCCGGAGTGATGCGGAGCGGACTCAACCGCCCGGTCGGCCAGGCGCCGCGCCTCGTCGAGCCGACCCAGCCGCAGCGCGGCACGACCCAGCCAGCCATAGGCTCCCCCGAGCTGGCCGACGATACCCCTCGTCGCGTGACGCTCGAGGAGATGCTCACCCTCGGCGAGCCGGGCCGCCGCCTCGCTCGCCTCCCCCAACTGCGCGAGGACCCAGGCCGAGGCGGCGACGGCGTAGGGAAGCATGATGACGATGTTCCCCGTCCGAAACACCGCGAGGACCCGCTCGATCAGGGAGCGCGCCCGGGCCCAGTCGCCCTGCAGGAGGCGACGCGTGCCTGCGGCGTAGTAGGCCAGACCGATGCTGAACCCATGCTGCATCGCCTCGGCCAGCCGGATCGCTTCGGCTTCGCGCTCGGCCGCGTCGGCGAAGCGGCCGAGCTCGGCGAGGCTCATGACGAGATGGAACCGATCGTAGACCGAGGCCGGGGCCGGGCGCCCGAAATACTCGTAGACCCATTCGCTGGGCAGCGCCGCGAGGTTGTCGGTGGCCAGCTCGATCACCCGCGCGTACTCGCCCCGGGGGTAGTGCATCTGCTCGAGATAGCTCGTGGTGAGGATGCGGAGCTCGAGGTCGCCCAGCCCCCGCGCGATTACCAGCGCGCGGGTCCCCGAGGCCAGCGCCTCGTCCAGCTCGCCCAGTACGGAATGAACGTTCGTCATGAGCGCGCAGACCCGGCCTCGGCGGTGGTCGTCGTTCAGCCGCTCGGCCAGCGCTTCGGCTTCGCGGAGGCGGTCCAGCATCGGCCGGACTTCACCGAGCAGGTTCAGCACCGTTCGCAGCTCGAGGCGGATGTCGAAGGCCAGCTCCAGCGCGGGCCGGCTCTCGGGCAGCACCGCCAGGACACCCAGCGCCTGCTCGAACCAGCCTCGTGCGTCCGGGAGCGCCGACCGCGCGGCCGCTTTGGCTCCAGCCTGGCGGAGATAGTGAACCGCTTTGTCCCGCAACTCGCTTCGAACGGCGTGGTGGGCCAGCCGCTCGATCTCTCCGCTGAGGCGATCCCGGTGGAGCGTCTCGATCGCCTCGACGATCCGCGCATGCAGCTCGCGGCGGCGGTCCTGCAAGAGGCCGCCGTAGGTCACCTCGTGCGTAACCGCGTGCTTGAAGGTGTACTCGAGATCCGGATAGAGCCCGGTCTCGTAGAGGAACTCGGCCGCCTGCAGTCGGTCGAGGCCTCGGCGGAGCGCCTCCTCGGGCAGCCCGGCGATCGCCTGGAGCAGCCCGAACGGCACATCCTTGCCGACGACGGAAGCGACCTGCAGCAGGCGCTTGTCCTCCGGGGCGAGCCGGTCGATACGCGCCGCCAGCATCGCCTGGACCGTAGGCGGGACCTGGATCGCCTGGACCGCTTGCGTCAGCCGATACCGGCCTCGCTCCCCCGCCAGCGCCCCGGTCTCCACGAGCGTCCGGACGCTCTCCTCCAGAAAGAATGGGTTCCCCTGCTTGACCAGGAATTGCGTGAGCGGGAGCAGCCCGGGGTCGGTACCGAGGAGGGTCTCCAGCAGCTCTCCGACGCTCTCGGCGGGCAGCGCCTCCAGCCGCAGCTGGCTGTAGCACGCCTGACCACCCCAGGCGTGCTGGTATTCGGGTCGATAGTTCACCAGCAGCAGCAGGCGCGCCGAGCCCAGGCTGCCGACCAGACCGTCGAGGAGCGCTTGCGTCTCGCTGTCGATCCAGTGAAGGTCCTCGAAGATCAGGAGGAGGGGCTGCTCCCGCGCTTCCCGCAGCCACAGCAGCCTCACCGCGTCGAGCGTGCGCTGGCGGCGCCGAGCCGGATCGAGCGCGCGCCAGGCGGCATCGTCCACGGGCACGTCGAGCAGGGCCAGCAGCGCCGGCAGGGTCGGTTCTAGCGCGCGATCGAGCGTCAGCAGCTTGCCCGTCACCTTCTCGCGGATCTCCCGGAGGTCGTCCTGGTCCTGGATCTTGAAGTAGCCTTTGAGGAGGTCGATCACCGGCAGGTAGCTCGTGGCCTTGCCATACGAGACCGAGGCGGACTCAAGAATTCGCCAGTCCCGAAGACGATGGGAGTGGATGAACTCGTAGGCCAGGCGCGACTTGCCCACCCCCGCCTCACCGACGATCGCCGTCACCTGACCGTGGCCCTCGCCGGCGAGCTGCTGGACGCGCCGCAGGTGCTCCAGCTCGGCACTCCGACCAACGAACCGCGTCAGGCCACGCCGGGCGGCCGCCTGCAACCGCGTCCGGGCCGGGCCGGCCCCCGTCACCTCGTAGATCTCGAGCGGGCCCGCGAGCCCTTTTACGGGGACGGGGCCGAGCGGCTTGACGGCGACGTAGCCCTCGGCCAGCGCCAGCGTATCGGGCGTGATCACGATGGCGCCGGGATCGGCGAGCTGCTCCATCCGCCCGGCCAGGTGCGTCGTCTGGCCGACCGCCGTGTAGTCCATGTGGAGATCGCTGCCGATGGCCCGCACCACGACCTCGCCGGAGTGCAGCCCCACGCGGATCTTGACCACCGCACCGTGCGAGCGTCGCACCTCTTCCGCGTACTGCTTCACCGACTCCTGCATCCGGAGCGCGGCATAGCAGGCCCGGACCGCGTGATCCTCATGGGCCAGCGGCGCGCCGAACAGCGCCATGATCCCATCGCCCATGACCTGGTTCACCGTCCCCTCGTAACGGTGGACGGCTTCCATCATGCGTTCGAGGACGGGGTCGAGGAGCTTGCGCGCCTCCTCGGGGTCGCGATCGGCCAGGAGCTCCAGCGAACTCTTCAGGTCGGCGAAGAGCACGGTGACCTGCTTGCGCTCGCCCTCGAGCGCCGCTTTGGAGGCCAGAATCCTCTCGGCGAGGTGCTTGGGGGTGTAGGCGTCAGGCGGAGAGGCCCGCGCGACAGGGGCCGATCCGCCCGCGGGCCGCCCGCACTCGAGACAGAACTTGGCGTTGGCCGGGAGGTCCGTCCCGCACCCGGCGCAGCGTAGCGACAGCGGCGCGCCGCACTCGAGGCAGGTCTTCGCCTGCGGCGGATTGTCCTGCTGACAGCGGGGACACTTCACAGGGGCCTCCGGCAAGCCTCGCCGATCGGAACAGTAGCGCCAAGCGCATGGACGGTCAACGCGAAGTGCCCGCGCCGACCCCGGCCCGGCGTACACTGTCGCGGTGCCGCCGGGCCGGGTGTTCTACGGATGGTGGATCGTCGCCGCCGGCTTCGTCCTGGAGCTCCTGATCGGGGCCCTGATGTTCCACGCCTACGGCGCCTACCTCGTGCTCCTGCGCGAGGAGTTCGGTTGGAGCAAGACGATGCTCTCGGCCGCCTTCGCGATGGCCCGCGCCGAGAGCGGCATCCTCGGTCCGATCCAGGGCTGGTTCACCGACCGCTTCGGCCCGCGCGTCCTTATCCGGGCTGGCATGCTGATCTTCGGCCTGGGCTTCATGCTCTTCAGCCAGATCAACAGCCCGGTCGCCTTCTTCCTCACGTTCTTCATGATGGCGCTCGGCTCCAGCCTCGGCGGCTTCCTGCCCATCGGCGTCGCGCTGGTGACGTGGTTCCGGCGCCATCGCGCGCTCGCCCTCAGCCTCAGCGGCAGCGGCATGGCCATCGGCGGCCTCCTCACCCCGCTCGTCGCGCTGTCGCTGCGCGGGATGGGCTGGCGATGGACCGCGTTCGCCTCCGGGGTCCTCGTGCTGATCGTCGGCATACCGTTGGCCCAGCTCGTGCACCACCGACCGGAGCCCTACGGTTGGCTACCCGACGGCGATCGGCCGCGCCCGCTGACCGCGGACCCCGCCGCGCCGATGCCCCGGGTACGAACCGAGCGCAACTACACCGCGCGCCAGGCCATGGCCACCCGGGCCTTCTGGTACCTCGCCATCGGCCACGGAGCCTCGCTCCTCGTCGTCTCGGCCGTCCTGGTTCACATGGTCATCCACGTCACCGAGCGACTCGGCTACTCGTTGCACCAGGCCAGTGCGGTGGTGGCGCTGTTGACGATCACCCAGGCGATCAGCCAGATCGGGGGCGGCTGGCTCGGCGACCGCTTCAGCAAGCGCCGGATCGCCGCCATCTGCATGCTCGGCCACGCCGCGGCGATGGTGATGCTGGCCCTGGCCACGGCGTTCTGGATGGTCCTGATCTTCGCCGTGCTGCACGGTGTGGCCTGGGGGCTGCGCGGCCCGCTGATGTCGGCGATGCGTGCGGACTATTTCGGCAGCCTGTCGTTCGGCACGATCACCGGCGTGTCCTCGATGATCGTGATGATCGGCATGATGGCAGGGCCCCTGGTGGCCGGCATCCTGGCCGACCGCACCGGCAGCTACGTCCCCGGCTTCAGCGTGCTGGCGGCGATGGCCGCGCTGGGCTCCGTGTTCTTCGCGCTGGCCCGGCGGCCACGAGCCGCCGACTGAGCCCGACCCCCGCCGTATTTTCGGCTTGATTTGCCGGGGCCAGCCGCGCACCCTCTTGCGCAAAGGAGCCCCTCATGGCTTACCGCGATCTGCGTGAATACCTCCAGGCCCTGGAGACCCGAGGCAAGCTGCACCACGTCAAGAAAGAGGTCGATCCCGACTGGGAGGTGGCGGCCGTTCTGCGTCGTGTCTTCCAGCGGATCTCGCGCGATCGCCGGCCGGCCGTCATGTTCGAGCGCATCAAGGGCCACACCATGCCGCTGGTGGCCGGCGTCCTGGGAGCCTCGCCCGAGATCTATGCCCTGGCCCTGGAGACCACGGTCGACAAGATCGCCGACAAGTGGGCCCAGGCCCAGAGCCAGCCGATCCCGCCCGTACGCGTGCGGACGGGTCCGGTCAAGGACACGATCCTTTTGGGCGATCGGGCCGACGCCACCCGGCTGCCGCTCTGCATCTGGACGCGGGGGCAGGACCCCGCGCCCTACGTCACCGCGCCCTGCGTCGTGTCGCGGGATCCGGAGACGGGCGAGCGCAACATGGGCACCTACCGGATGATGCTCAAGGGCCCTCGCAAGTTCGGGCTCTACCTCACCAACACCTGGCGCGACATGTTCGCCCACATCCGGAAGAACGAGGAGAAGGGGCTCTCCACGCCCTGCGCCGTCGTGATCGGCTGCGACCCGCCGGTGCCACTCACCTCGGTGGCCCGGATCCGGGGCGACGAGTTCGGGGTCGCCGGCGCGCTGCGGGGCGCGCCCCTGGAGGTGGTCCAGTGCGAGACCAACGACCTCGAGGTGCCGGCCCACGCCGAGATCGTCATCGAAGGCAGCATCCCGCCGGGCGTGCGCGAGCCGGAGGGCCCGTTCGGCGAGTACACGGGCTACATGGGCGCCGGCGGGCCGAGCTATGTGATAGAGGTCACTGGCATCACTCATCGGGCCGATCCGATCTACCAGGCCTTCTTCAGCCAGATGCCGCCGAGCGAGTCGAGCTGCATCCGGGGAACGGGCCGTGACGTGGCCCTCTTCAAGTTCATGACCCGCGACCTCAAGCTGCCGGTGCGTGATGTGCACCTCCTGGAGGCCGGGGGCGGGGCGGCGTTCCTGGGCATCTCCCTCCGCCGGGACCACCCGGCCCTGCCCCAGCGCGCGATGTGGGCGGCCTGGAGCTACGAGCCGTCCCTGTCCAAGTTCGTCGTGGTCGTCGACGAGGACATCGACGTCCGCGACTATTTCCAGCTCCTGTGGGCGATGTCCTGGCACGTTCAGCCGGAACGGGACGTCTACATCGTTCGCGACACGGCCGCGACCGGGCTCGACCCCTCCGTGGCCGAGCACGAGGTTCTCTTTCAGCATCAGGACCTCCTCTCCTCGAAGGTCGGGATCGACGCCACGCGCAAGCACAAGTTCCCCGCGCGCTCGATCCCGCCCAAGGCGGATCTCGACCGCGTGGACGATCAGTGGGGTGAGTACGGCTTCGAGTGAGCCCGCGTCGGGTCTGACCGCCGCGTGAAGCCGGCGCCGTTCGAGTACACGCGGGCGCGGACGATCGACGAGGCCCTCGGCTGGCTGGTCCGCGATGCCGAGGCAAAGCTCCTGGCCGGCGGCCAGAGCCTCGTCCCTCTGATGAACTTGCGCCTGGCCCGCCCCTCGCGATTGATCGACATCAACCCGGTCGCCGGCCTGGCCTCCATCGCGGCCGCCCCGGACGGCGGGCTCGTCATCGGCGCCCTCACGCGCCACTGCGAGCTCGTCACCTCGGCGCTGATCCGCGAGCGCGCGCCCCTGCTCGCTGCCGCCGCTGCCCATGTGGGCCATCGAGCGATCCGCAACCGGGGAACTCTGGGCGGCAGCCTGGCCCATGCCGATCCCGCGGCAGAGCTCCCGGCGGCAGTGCTGGCGCTGGGCGCGACGCTGGTCGGCGCCGGCCCCGGAGGACGCCGGCGGATCGCCGCCGACGACTTCTTCCTCGGACCCTTCGCCACGGCCCTGGCGGCCCAGGAGATCCTCACCGAGATCGAGGTGCCGCCCCAGCGCCACCACGCCTGGGGCTTTGCTGAGATCGCCCGCCGCGCCGGCGACTTCGCCATCGCCGGAGTGTGCGCCGTCCTCGGCAGTGAGGGGCGGCCGGCCGCCGCCCGCCTGGTCGCCTTCGGTGCCGACGATCGCCCGATCCGCCTGACGGCGAGCGAGAAATTGCTGACCGGGGCCACCGTCACGCCCGACGGCGCCGCCGCGGCCGCGGGTGCCGCCACCCGTTGTGTCAGCCCCGCCGACGACGTACACGCCTCCGCGGACTATCGCCGCCATCTGGTTGGCGTGCTCACGGAGCGGGTCCTGCGCGAGGCCGGGCGCCGGCTTCCCGGCGCTGCTGCCGGAGCGCGATGACGATCCCCATCCGGCTCACCGTGAATGGCGCGGCCGTCGCGCAGAACGTGGAGGCCCGGCGCACGCTGGCCGACCTGCTGCGGGAGGACCTCGGGCTTACCGGCACCCACGTGGGTTGTGAGCACGGAGTCTGCGGCGCCTGCACCGTCCTAGTCGACGGCCGCACCGCTCGAAGCTGCCTGCTCTTCGCGGCCCAGCTCGAGGGCGCGCACGTGACGACCATCGAAGGCCTCACGCCGGCCGAAGCGCTCAGCCCGCTGCAGAGCGCGTTTTCCCGGTGCCATGCGCTCCAGTGCGGCTTCTGCACACCGGGGATGATCGTGACCGCCCACGAGCTGCTGGCCGAGCGCCCCGCCCCGAGCCGGCAGGAGATCCGGGAAGCCATCGCAGGAAATCTCTGCATGTGCACCGGCTACGTCAACATCGTACGGGCCATCGAGCAGGCGGCCCACACCACCGGCGATGGTGCGCGTGGCGAGGTGGCCCGGTGAGCCCGTGGGTCGGCGCCGCGGTCCCCCGCAAGGAGGACACGAGACTCACCACGGGCCGCGGCACCTATCTCGACGACATCGCGCGCCCGGGCCTGCTCCACGCCGCGATGCTCCGCAGCCCCCACGCCCACGCCCGCGTCGTTGCGATCGACACCGCCCAGGCCGAGCGGCTATCCGGTGTGTTTTCCGTCCTCACCGGCGCCGAAGCAGCCGCCACCTCGCAGCCGATCCGACCGCTCATTCCCACGCCCGCCCCCCTGCGTGACTGGTGCCTGGCCGTCGACCGCGTCCGCTTCGCCGGTGAGCCGGTCGCCGCCGTCGCGGCCGTCGACCGCGCCACCGCCGAGGACGCCCTCGAGCTCATCCGGGTCACGTACGAGCCACTGCCCGCGGTCGTCGATCCCGAGGCGGCCATGCGGCCGGGGGCGCCGCTGCTCTACCCGGAGCTGGGCACCAACGTCCTCTGGCACGACGTCCTGAGCTACGGCGACGTGGACGGCGCCTTCGCGCGCGCCCACGGTATCCTGCGCGAGCGGTTCGCGATCCAGCGCTACGCCTCCACCCCGCTGGAGACCTTCGGCTGCATCGCCGAGCACGATGCCGGCACCGGCACCTACACGGTGTGGACGAACGACCAGCGCCCGGGCCTCACCCTGGCCATCCTCGCCGAGTCGCTCGGGGTGGCCCAGTCGCAGCTCCGCCTGATCTGTCCCGACATCGGGGGAGCCTTCGGCAACAAGCGCCGACCCGCCTATCTCCTGATCTGCGCCCTGCTGGCCCGCCAGACCCGCCGCCCCGTGAAGTGGATCGAAGATCGCATCGAGAATCTGACCGCGCTGATGCACGCCTGCAACGGTGTCATGGACGTGGAGCTCGCCTACGACGGGGACGGCACGGTGCTGGCGCTCCGCGTCCGCGACATCGCGGACGAGGGCAAGAACCTGGTCACGCCGGCCCAGCACAACCTCATCAAGCTCGGCAACATCGCCAACGGCTACCGGATCGGCGCCATCCGATACGAGCCGGGCTCGGTCCTCACCAACAAGTGTCCCAGCGGCGCGAACCGGGGCATCGGCAAGCCGTTCATGTGCTTTGCTATCGAGCGGGCCATGGCCCTGCTGGCCCGACGCCTGGGCCTCGATCCCGCCGAGCTGCGCCTGCGCAACTACGTGCGGCCCGCGGAAATGCCCTACACCACGCCGACCGGCTCGCAGTACGACAGCGGCGACTATCCGGCGACGCTGCGGCGCGCCCTCGAGCGGGCCGGCTACCCGGGCTGGCGCGCCGAGCAGGCCCGGGCGCGGCGGGAGGGCCGCCTGCTCGGCATCGGCATCGCGACATCGGTCGAGCCGGCGGGGACGAACCTCGCCTCCTACGAGCTGGTGACGGGCCACCGGTCGGCCTCGGGCTCCGCGGAGGCGGCCATGGTGCGAGTGGAGCCGGACGGACGCGTGCGGGCAGCCCTGGGCGATCCGGCGAGCGGCCAGGGCTACGAGACGGTGGTCGCGCAGATCGTGGCCGACGAGCTCGGCCTGACGCCGGATCAGGTCCACGTCGAGCGCGGCTTCGACTCGCTCAGCACTCCCTGGCTCTACCTGTCGGGCAACTATTCCAACAAGTTCTCGGTGACCGACGTCGGCGCCGTCGTCGGCGCGGCGCGCGCGGTGCGCGACAAGGCGCTGCGCATCGCCGCCCATCGGCTCGAGGTTGCCGCCGAGGATCTCGAGCTGGCCGCCGGCGAGGTGCGCGTGCGCGGCGTTCCCGGGCGCAGCCTCACGCTGCGCGACGTGGCGCGAACCGCCTACGCCGATGTGCTCGGCCTGCCCCCTGGCGAGCCGCCGGGGCTCGAGGCGCGCCACGCCTACTCGAACCCGCTGGCGGCCCCCGTCGACGCGCAGCGCCGGGTGCGCTCGCAGCTCGTTTTTTCCAACGCCGCGCACTGCTGCCTGGTCGAAGTGGACCGCCGAACCGGCCAGGTCCGGATCCTCAAGTACCTGGTCGTCCACGACTGCGGTCGGGAGCTCAACCCCGCGATCGTGGAGGGCATGGTGCACGGCTCGACCGTCCACGGCATCGGAGCGGCCCTGCTCGAGGAGTTCCGCTACGACGAGCGCGGCCAGCTTCTCACCTCCACCTTCATGGACTACCTCAAGCCCACGGCGCTCGACGTGCCCGACATCGACGTCGATCACCTGGAGTCGCCCTCGCCCTTCACGCCACTGGGCGCCAAGGGCGTGGGCGAAGGCGGCGCCATCCCCGGGCCGGCGGCGGTGGCCAACGCCGTGGAGGACGCGCTGGCCGATTACGGAGTGGTCATCCGCTCGCTGCCGATCACGCCGGAGCGCGTGTGGCGCTGGCTGCAGGAGGCGAAATGACCTGGGACCCGGAGCTCGAGGAGCTCAAGCGCCGCGAGGCGCTCGCCGAGCAGCTCGGCGGTCCGGCGCGGGTCGAGCGCCAGCGCGCCGCCGGTCGGCTGACCATCCGGGAACGGATCGCGCGGCTCCTCGATGAGGGCACGTTCCACGAGGTCGGCAAGATCGCCGGCCGCGCCACCTACGACGGGCACAACGACCTGGTCGATCTCACGCCGTCCAACTTCGTCTTCGGGCGAGGGCGCATCGATGGCCGCCCGGTCGTCGTCGGCGGCGACGATTTCACCGTGCGCGGCGGCTCCGCCGACGCCACCATCAAGGACAAGCACAACCAGTGCGAGCGGATGGCCCACGACCTGCGCCTGCCCCTGGTGCGGCTCGTGGAGGGCTCGGGCGGAGGCGGCTCGGTGAAGACCATCGAGACGACCGGGCGCGCCAACGTGCCGGCCGTCAGCGGCTGGGAGCAGGTCGTCGCCAACATGGCCGCCATCCCTCGAGTCGCGCTGGGCCTGGGCTCGGTGGCCGGGCTGGGGGCCGCCCATCTCGCCGCCGCCCACTACTCGGTGATGGTCAAGGGGCTGTCGGCCCTGTTCGTGGCGGGTCCGCCCGTGGTGGAACGCGTCGGGGAAAAGCTCACGCAACAGCAGCTCGGCGGCTGGGAGCTCCAGCTCAAAGCCGGCGCCGTCGATGACGCTGTCGACACCGAGGACGAGGCCTTCATCCGCGCGCGGCGCTTCCTCTCTTATCTGCCATCGTCGATCT
Organism: Candidatus Methylomirabilota bacterium; assembly: GCA_035457825.1. Classification (GTDB taxonomy): domain Bacteria; phylum Methylomirabilota; class Methylomirabilia; order Rokubacteriales; family CSP1-6; genus 40CM-4-69-5. Next base: position 1,827 of record DATIAY010000029.1, on the reverse strand, counting down.
ACGACGTGCCCCCCCGCGGCCCGCAGACCGACGACCCCCAACGCCGCGACCCCGGGCTCGCCGACGCCATCCCCCGCGATCCGCGCAAGGTCTACCGGATGCGGGCGATCGTCGAGGCCGTGGTCGACCGGGGGTCGTTCTTCGAGATCGCGGCCCTCTACGGCCGCGCGATGATCACCGGGCTGGCCCGGCTCGACGGCTGGCCGGTCGCCCTTATGGCCAGCGATCCGATGTTCTACGGCGGCGCCTGGACCGCCGACACCTGCCAGAAGGTCGAGCGCTTCGTCGATCTGGCCCAGACCTTCCACCTGCCGGTCGTGTACCTCGTCGATTGCCCGGGGTTTCTCATCGGCTCCCAGGCCGAGCAGACCGGCACCATCAAGCAGGGCGTGCGCGCGATGTCGGCGATCTGGCAGACGACGGTGCCGTGGTGCGCGGTCATCATCCGCAACGTGTTCGGCGTGGCCGGCGCCGCCCACCGCAACGGTGGCCGCTACTGCATGCGCTATGCGTGGCCGTCGGGCCGCTGGGGCTCGCTGCCACTCGAGGGTGGCATCGAGGCCGCCTACCGCGCCGAGCTGGACGCCGCGCCCGACCCCAAGCGCGCCCTGGCCGAGATCGAAGGCCGCCTGAACAAGCTGCGCTCGCCATTCCGATCGGCCGAGACGTTCTGGATCGAAGAGATCATCGACCCGCGCGACACCCGCCCGCTGCTGTGCGAGTTTACCGGGCTGGCGGCGCCGCTGCGCGAGCCGGGCCCATCCTCCCATGGGATGCGGCCATGAGTCGGCGCCCCGCTATCGTACGGCAGGCAAGTGAAGCTCACCCCAGACCACGGTGAAGGAGAGTACGGTGAAGCGATATGGCCGCTCCTGTGTGCTCGGCCTCGTTCTGCTGGTTGGAGCAGGGTGTGGCGCAGTGTTCGAGTCGGGCAGCCGCACCGAGCGGCCTGTCCTGCCGGCCGAGCTGGAGAAGGTTCGCGCGGCACTGGAAAAGTACCACGATCCTTACATCGCCATCCGTGACGGGTACTTCTCCACGGTCGGCTGTGTCCACTTTCCCCGGCCCGGCAGCAAAGGCCAGATCCCCTACCCTGCCGGCGGGATGGGTATCCACTTCCTGAACCCACAGCTCGTCGCCCCCGTGCCGGACCCAATGCGCCCGCCGATCCTCCTGTACGAGCCGGATGGAGACAGGCTCCGGCTCGTCGGGGCCGAATGGTTCATCCCGCTCGCCACCGGCATCAAGGAGCGGCCGGTCGTGTTCGGGAAACCCTTCGACGGGCCGATGGAGGGCCATGAGCCGCTCTTGCCGAAGGCGCTGCATCACTACGATCTGCACGTCTGGCTGTGGAAGGAGAACCCGGCTGGTCTGTTCAGCCCCACCAACCCCAGGGTAACGTGCGGGGGGTACGGCTACTACCTGTCGGAGGAGGCGCCCCACGTCGTGCCCCATCCGACACCCTGAACGGTCTCACAGGGGGATGCGACGTGACGACCCCGGGGTCGTCACGTCACCCAGTCGGCGAGGAAGACGTTCAGCTCGCCCGGCGCCGCGGCGTTCCGGTTCCCGCAGAAGACGAGCCGCGCCCCGTCCCGCGAGAACATCGGGAACGACGCGAAGCCGTCGGCGTAGGTCACCCGCTCCAGGCCGGAGCCATCGACGTGGACGAGGTAGAGGGCGAACGAGCGGCCCTGGGGGTCATGCAGATTCGCCGCGAAGATGATCTGCTGCCCGTTGGGGTGCATGAAGGGCGCGAAGTTCGCCGCGCCGTTGCGGGTCACCTGGATGAGCCCCGTGCCATCGGCCTTCATCATAAAGATCTCC
>DATIAY010000028.1:0-5638 GCA_035457825.1 Candidatus Methylomirabilota bacterium | reverse complement strand
AGCGCGGCGAGGCTGATCGCGCGGGCATTGTTCGTCCACACCGCCGTGGACCAGCCGGCGGCCCGGCTGCCCAGCAGCGCCTCGCGCGCACCCGGCTCCAGCGCCGCGTCGCCCAGCGCCTGGCGCTCGTGCGCCCGGGCCACCGCCCACACGGCCTCCTCGAGGGCGGGCGCGTGACGTCGACAATAGGCGATGAGCTCACCGACGCGGTAGCGCTCCGGGCGAGCCGGCAGCGGGCCCTGACTGGATTCCAGCAGCGCGCGCATGTCGAGCGCCATGGCGACCAGATCCAGCGGCGAGCTGATCAAGGTATGGTCGAGATCGAAGACACACACTCGCACGGCATGGCTAGGATACCGTGCTACGATATTTGCGTCATCATGAGGCGTTTCCTGCCGTTGCTCACGGCGGTCGCTTCGCTTTTCGTGATCCTCTCCGCCACGCCGACGCTCGCCCTCGACGAGGCCGAGCGCCTGTGGCTCGTCGGCGAGCGCGCGACCGCCGACGGCCTTCACGGGCTGGCCCGGCGCACCCTGGAACGGTTTATCGAGGCCTATCCCAAGGACAAGCGAGTCCCGATGGCCGTCCTGCTCCTGGGTCGGGCCCAGCTCGGAGCCGGAGACGCCCAGGCCGCGCTGGAGAGCTTCCGCCGCGCCCAGACGTTCAAGCCCCCGCCGGGCCGGGGAATGGAAGTGAAGTTCTGGGAAGCCGAAGCGCTCTTCCGGCTGCGCCGCTACGCCGAGGCGCGCGATGCCTATGACACAGTCGTGAAGACCGATGCCGGCTCGCCGCTGGCTCCCGATGCGCTCTACGGCTTCGGATGGGCCCAGCAGGAGCTGGGACAGTCGGAGGCCGCGGTGAAGGCCTTCAGCGAGCTCGTGCAGACGTGGCCCGAGCACGCCACCGCGCCCTCGGCGACGTTCTATCGTGCGCGCGGGTTGACCGAACTCAAGCGCTTCGCGGAGGCCTTACCCCTGCTCGAGGCCTTCCGGGGCCGATATCCCGATCACAAGCTCGGCCCCGACGCCCAGTACCTGCTCGGCTGGCTCCGGCTGCAGACGGGCGATCCTCGCGGTGGGCTGGCCGATCTCCGGGCCTTCGTGAAGGGCCATCCCTCGCACCCGCAGGCGACCGAGGCCCGCCGCCTGCTGAACGAGACCATGGCTCGCCACGGTGACCGCAACGAGCTCCAGGAGGCGTACCGTACGCTGCTCGCCGAGGCCCCGCCGCGAGCGGAGGGCCTGTGGGAGGCCGCGTCGATCGCGGCGAAGCTCGGGCGCGAGAGCGACCAGCAGGCGGCCTGGCGCACGCTGCGCACGCAGCTCCCCGATCATCCGCTGAGCTTGCGCGCCGCCCTGGAGCTGGCCCAGGACGCCTACAAGAAAAAGGAGTGGAAGGGCGTTGTCGAGCACGCCCGGGCGGCGGCCCGCAGTGAGGACGAAGCGGTGCGCGCCGAGGCCTGGCTGCTGACGGGTGAGGCCGAGCTCAAGCTCAAGCATTTCCCCGCCGCCCAGAAGGCGTTCGAGTCGGCGGTCGCCAGCAAGACCATCGAGCCCTCCGCGCGCTTCCGGGCCCTGGCCGGGCTCGGGCTGGCGCACGAGGAGCAGCGCGCGTGGAAGCAGGCGCTGGCCGCCTACGAGTCCGTGGCCGGCAAGAGCAGCGATACCACCCTGCGCGACTGGGCGCGCGAGCGGGCCAAGGCGGTCCGGGCGCGCATGACGCCACCGGCCGGCGACAAGAAGCCGAAGAGCGGCGGCTCGTGATCCGGCGCCTGGTACTCGTCGGCTCGCTCTGGCTCACCCTCGCCGCCGCGACGCCCTTGCCGGTCAAGCCCCCGCCCCCCGACCTGATACCGCTCGTGCCCTGGGCCACCGCGCCGCTGGCCAAGCCGCCGGTGGAGGTGCCGCGGCTCACGCCGCCGCCGCCACCGCTATCCATCGCCCCCGTAAGCCCGGCGGCTGTCCTCATGCCCGCGGCGGTAAAGCCGATGGCGCCCATGCTCTCGCCGCGCGCGATGCCGTGCGTCGGCGCCTGGCTGCGGATCGCATCGGAGTCGCTGGAGTGCGCGCGGGCCAAGATCGTCAGGGGCGAGTACGAGGAGGCGGCGCGCGCGCTGGACAACGCGCTGCGGGCGGGTGGGGAGCGCGAGGTCCTGGCCGAAGCGCGCTACTGGTTCGGCGAGGTGCTCTATGTGCTCGGAGATTACGGCCGAGCCGACTGGGCACTGCAGCAGGCGCTCAAGGACCTTGCCGTTCCGGAGTACGGACCCTGGGCGCGCCACGCCAGCGGCTGGACGAGCCTGCGGCTCGGTGATTTCCGGCGCGCCGAGACCAACTTCCAGGCGCTGCTGGGCAAGCCCCATCCGGTTCCGCTGGACACCTGGGGGCGCCATGGCCTGGCGCTCGCGCTCTACGCGCAGGCCCGCTGGGAGGACGCCGAGAAGGCGTGGAGCGCGCTGCTGGGCCGCCGCGTGCCCATCGTGCTCGAGCGCGACCTCGCCTTCTGGCACGGCGAGGCCCTGGCCCGGACGGGTCAAGCCGAGCGAGCGGTGGCCAAGCTCCAGGCCTTCACCCAGAGCGGGCCGCACCCCCTTCTGCCGGCTGGCCAGGTGCGACTGGGATGGCTTTACCTCGATCAGGGCCGTACGACGGGCGCCCAGGCCATGTTCCGCGCGTTCCTGGCCGGGTCGGGGGACATGCGAGGCGATCGCGAGTGGGCGGAGGCCGGGCTAGCGCTCACGCTCGTGAGCGCGGGCGACAGCGACGGCGCCAGGCGGGCGCTGAATGCCCTCGACGCGCGTCGCTCCACACTGGCCCTGCCCATCCGGCTCCGCCTGGCGGCTCTGGCCCAGGAGACGGGCCGGAACGCCGAGGCACTGGGCACGCTCCAGGAAGTGCTGGCCGGGAACGTCTCACCGGCCGTCAGAACCTGGGTTCTCGTCATCCAGGGGGACGTGCACCGCGCTCAGAACGAGCGCGACGAGGCGCGGACACAGTTCGATCTGGCCCGCGCGGCCCAGCCGGGCAGCGAGGCGGCACAGTACGCCACGTTCCGGCTGGCCCAGACAAACTTCGAGCTGCGGGAGTTCGCCCAGGCGACGGTGGACTTGCGGCCGCTCCTGCTCACGGTGACCAGCCCCGACATGCGCGTGGCCGCGCTGCTGCTTGCGGGCGAAGCTGCCTATCATGCCGGCAACTACACGGAGGCCGCCGAGGCGTACCGTCGAGCTTTGCTGGAGTTTCCCAGCCATGCCCAGGCCCCCGCCGTGCGCCTGGCCCTGGCCTGGACGGCGTTGCGCCAGGGCCAGCGCGACGCCGCGCTGCAGGAGTTTCTGACCTTCACCCGAAACTACGCGCGTGACGGGCGCGCCACGGACGCCCTCGTCCTGGCCTCGGAGCTGGCCCTGGCGGGGGGAAACTTCGACCTGGCTCGCGAGCTGCTCGACCGCATCATCAGCCTCTACCCGACCCACCCGCGCACGGATCTGGCCCGCCTGAACCGGGCGTTGCTGCTGGTGCGTCGCGGGCAGGCCGAGGCGGCGCAGCAGGAGCTCAAGGCCTGGGTCGGCCGGGGCAGCAACCTCAGCGCCTTCGCGGGCCGGGCGTGGGTCGTGCTCGGCGTGGCCCAGCTCGCCAGCAATCGAGGGCCGGAGGCAAGTCAGGCGTTCACTCGGGCCCAGAGCGAGGGCGGCGGCGCGCTGGCCAGCCTCGGCCTGGGCAATGCGGCCCTGCTCCAGAATCGCTGGGACGATGCCACGCGCGCCTTCACCGAAGCCCGCGACACCGGCACGTCCGACATCACCGCCGCCGCGGAATATGCCCTCCTCGTGGTCGCCTTTCACCGCGGCCGCACCGCCGAGTTCAAGGCGGCGGCGCTGAGCCTCGTCGAGGCCAACCACCGCGATCCCCGGGCTCCTGGCCTGCTGTACTCGCTGGTCGGGCTCGCCGTCGACGAAAAGGACTGGGCGACGGCCCTGGCCAGGGCCAAGCGCCTGGCCGCGGAGTTCCCCAAGCATGAAACGGCGGACGACGCGTGCGAGCGCATCGGCGCGGCCGCGGTGGCGGCGGCCCAGTGGCCCGTCGCCCACGAGGCCTACGCGCTCTTGCGCCAGCGGTACCCGCAGAGCCCGTTCGTGGAAAGCTCGAGGGTGACCTACGGCGAGGTGCTTCTCGAGCTCGGACGCGCCAGCGAGGCCCGGCGCGTGCTGGAAGAGTTCGTCGCCGCCGCGCCATCCGACCCCAGGGCGCCTCGCGCGTGGATCGCGCTGGGGCGTGCCCGCACGGCCACCGGAGACCGAAAAGGCGCGGTGGAGGCGTTCGACCGGGCCACGAAGGTTGGGATGAATCCGGCCGTGAATTCCGACGCCTTCTCGAGCTACGGCCGGCTGCTCCTGGGCGAACGTCGCTGGGAGGAGGCCCGGACGGTGCTCGGGCGACTGCTGGCCAGCACCGAAGGCCCGGCCGCGGCCGAGGTGGCCGCCGCGCTCGGTGACGCGTGGATGGGCCAGGGCGATCCCGTGGCCGCGGCGGAGTACTACATGACGGCGGCCTACCTGACGCCGGAGTCGACGATCGGGTACAAGGCGTTGCTCGCCGCCGGCCGCAGCTTCGCCGCGGCCAAGGATCCCGGCGCGGCGAGCGTCGTGTACCGCAAGCTCCTCGCCAGCAGCGACGTGCCCGGCGACATTGCCGCCGCCGCGCGGCGCGGCCTCGCCGAGCTGCGCCGCTGATCGTCACGCCACGGTGAGATAGCCCGCTCGCTGGTTTCTTCCGCTTCAACCCCCTGCGCGAGTGTCATCACGCACTCGGCTTCTTCGATCTCGGTGGATGTGTGATGAATAGATCCGTTCCAGGGACTCAACCGACTGCTCGATCCGATAGTGTGAGGCCTTCTCGAGATAGACCGTTCGGGCGTCGTGAAGCTCGAGGTGGTGCTCGATCCAGTAGTCGATGCGGGAAGCGAGATGGACCGGATCGTTTGTCCGGAACAGGAAACGCTCGCTGATCGCGAACTGTTTCGACGCGCTCGTTCGAGCATCGGCCATCAATACCGGGAGTCCACAGGCCATGGCTTCGAGCACCGCCATGCCCTCGAGTTCCACTTCGGAGGGATGCACGTAGAGGTCAGCGGTGTTTAGCCATCGGATGAGCTCTTCCTCGCTGAGGTAGCCGATGCGGGCCGGAACGGGAAGGGCGGAGGCGAGCTTTTCCACCTGCTCCTTCAGGGGCCCATGTCCGGCCACGATCAACTGGATCCGGTGACGGTGCTTCGACGACAAGATGGCCTGGATGAGGACGTCGTGCCTCTTGTCCCTAGCCAGGCGGCCCACGCTAAGAATCACGAACTTGTGTTCGAGGTCGGGCTGACGGCCGTAATGGCCAGGCCTGAAGCGGGGCATGATACCGTTGGACACGATATAGGTCGGAACCTTCAGTCCGAAGCGCCTCAGCTCGGATTCCGCGAACGCGCTGGGACAGATCACGGCCGCGGAGCGCTTGTACACCCACCTGACGAAGAATCGGTAGAGCAGATCGGCGAGGATCTGCGATCTGATGCCAAGGTTGTAGAGGAGGTTTTCGGGCTGGAGATGAAAGGTGGAGATCACGGGCACGCCCAGGCGCTTGGCTATGGAAACGGT
>DATIAY010000027.1:0-3453 GCA_035457825.1 Candidatus Methylomirabilota bacterium | reverse complement strand
CCGGAACGCCACTCGGATGGGTGAGCCGGCGAACCCGTGGGCCTGCCGGAGCGCGTTGACGAGATAGCGGGCGTAGGAGAAGTGCACCTCCCGGGGCCGGTTGACGCGCAGGGCGAAGGTCGGGGGTCCGGTTGCCACCTGCTCGGCGGATTGCAGAGTCAGCGGCACGCCGCCGATGGAGACGGGACGCCGCACCAGGGCCTGCCGGAGCGTCTCGGTGGCCTCCCCCGTCGGCACTCGCCGGCGCGCCTCGGCGGCCACGACGTCGATGGCGTCGAAGAGGTCGGCGATTCCCTGCGCCTTCGTCGCCGACACGAAGCAGATGGGGGCGTAGTCGAGAAAGGGCAGGCGCTCGCGGATCTGCTCGACGACCTCGGCTCGGCGCACCGTTCCCGGCGGGACCAGGTCCCACTTGTTGACGACGATGACCGAGGCCCGGCCCGCGGCGTCGGCGTAGCCGCCGATGTGGGCGTCCTGGGCGGTGAGGCCCTCAGACGCATCGAGGACGAGGACGGCCACCTGGCCCCGCTCGAGACCCTTGAGGGCCATCACCACGGCCAGCTTCTCCAGTGGCTCGCTCACCCGGCCCTTGCGCCGGATCCCGGCGGTGTCGATCAGCACGTAGGGGCGACCACGGTACACGAGCTCGGTGTCCACGGCGTCCCGAGTCGTGCCGGGCGCGGAGTGGACGAGGACGCGCTCGGCTCCCAGGATCGCGTTGACGAGGGACGATTTGCCCACATTGGGTCGGCCGATAATCGTGACGGTTGTGCGAGCCGCAGGATGTTCGGCGGGCTGGGCCCCGCCCGTCCGAGGCGAGCTCACGTCAGTGGTGCGAGCCGCAGGATGTTCGGCGGGCTGGGCCCCACCTGGTCCGGGCGCCCGGGCCCGGACGGCTTCCAGCAACTCGGCCACACCGCGTCCGTGCTCGGCCGAGACCGGAATGGGAACGCCGAAGCCCAGCCGGTAGAGCTCGCCCAGCGCCGGCTCCTGGCCCGTGCTGTCCACCTTGTTTGCGACGAGCACCACGGGGCGGCCGGAGCGGCGCAGGATGGCGCCGATCTCCTCGTCCAGGGCCGTGATACCCTCGCGCGCGTCGACGACCATCAGAACAAGATCCGCCTCCCCCACCGCGGTGAGGACGTGGCGGCGTACGCCTTCGACCAGCGGCTCCTGGGAGGAAGGGTCAAACCCGCCGGTGTCGATGACGGTCGCCCGCCAGCGCTCGAGCTCCACCTGTCCGTAGAGCCTGTCGCGGGTGACGCCGGGGATATCACGGACCAGCGCCCGCCGGCGGCCGACCAGGCGATTGAAAAGGGATGACTTTCCCACGTTCGGGCGGCCCACGATCGCGATGAGCGGCCGCAGCACGCCCGGGACCGACGACACGGCCGGCCGGCTCACGGGCCGCGCAGGGCCCGCAGCAGCGCCCGCGCCGTCGGCTCGACGACCCGGATACTCACTCCCAGATCTCGGGCGAGATCGGCCGGGGTGAGATCGTCGAGGAAGACACCATCGCCGTCGCGTACGGCAACGGACGGGATCAGAACTTCCTCACCGAGGTCAGTCAGGTCTGCAAGGTGCCGCTGGATGTCCCGGCCCGTCAACAGGCCAGCAACGCCGATGGTCCGGCCGAAGAAGTCGTTGGGCACTGGCGCCAAACGGACGGTGAGCCCGCCCGCGGCCAGCGGCGCGAGCAGCCGAGCCAGGCGTGACCCGTAGAGCTCTCCGCTGACCACGGTCACGGTCCGACGGTGGCGCGGCACGGCTCCGCGGAGCGCGCGCCCGAGGTCGTCCTCGAAGCGCCGCACCAGACCGACACCGTCCTCGGCGATCGGGAATCCCTCGTAGGCGGCGGCCCCGGGCAGCGGGCCGTCTGCCCGCAGGTAGATCTCGTCGGCGAGGAAGACGAAGCGGCTGCCCAGGCGGGCCAGGAAACCTGCCTGCCAGGCGCCGACCGTGTCGAGCAGCCCGCGCGCCTCGTCGGCGGTCAGGAGCCGCAGCGCGGGCAGACGCTCGCGGTGGCGGGTGAGGCCCACGGGCACAATGGCCACGGTGGCGACCTGAGGGTACAGATCCGCCAGGTCGAGCACCGTTCGCTCGAGGTGGGTGCCGTCGTTGAGCCCCGGGCAGAGGACGATCTGCGCGTGCATCCGGATCCCCGCCGCCGCCAGCCGCGCCAGGCGTGGCAGGATCTCCCCGGAGTGGCGCGGGCGGCCGAGGAGGCGGTGGCGCAGCTCGGGCTCGGTGGCGTGCACGGAGACGTAGAGCGGCGACAGCCGCTGCGCTTCGATCCGGTGCAGGGCCGCCTCGTCCAGATCGCTGAGGGTGATGTAGTTGCCGTGCAAGAAAGACAGCCGGAAGTCGTCGTCCTTGACATAGAGGCTCCGGCGGAGCCCCCGGGGATTCTGGTGGATGAAGCAGAACACGCAGGCGTTGGCGCAGGTGGCGATGTCCCGGGGCCGCGGCGGGACCAGCTGCACGCCCAGGTCACCCGCGCGCCGGCGCAAGGTCAGCGCGCTCGTGGTCGCCTGCCGCGCCACCGTGAGTCGCAGCTCCTCGTCGGCCCCGTAGAACTGGAAATCGATGGCGTCCCGCAGGGGCTGACCGTTGATGGCGAGTATCCGGTCGCCCGGCTGCAGGCCCGCCGTCGCGGCGTCGGAGCGGTGCCGGACGGACGCCACGACCACCCCGTCGGCGGTCTCGCCCTCAGGGACGCAGCGATTCTTCATGCTCGTCCGGCTCGGCGGCGTGCAGGAAGCGCATCCCCTGCACCAGGTACTGGCAGCCCGAGTAGATCGTGAAGACGGCCGTCAGCCACATCACCACCTGCAGGCCGGGTCCGACGGCGACGAATCGCGCCACGAGCCCAAGCAGGACCGTGGCGATCTGCAAGAAGGTGGCGGCCTTGCCCGCGTGGGTCGGGCGCGGGTCGATCCGAATCCCGACCATGTGCACGAGCAGCGCGCCCACCACCAGGATCACATCCCGGCTGATCACCACGGCGGCGATCCAGAAGGGCAGGACCCGCAGATAGGTCAGGGTCACGAACGACGCCGTGAGCAAGAGCTTGTCGGCGATGGGATCCAGAAAGGCTCCCAGTCGGCTGGCCATGCCCCTCCGGCGCGCGACCCAGCCGTCGAGGAGATCGGTAAAGGAGGCCAGGGCGAAGACGATCAGCGCCCAGCCCGGCTGGCGGTACACCAGCAACGTGATGAACACGGGGATCAAGAGAATCCGGAGAACGGTCAACCAGTTCGCCAGGCCCATGAGTACCGCTCAGTGTACCCGGGCGACCTTGTACGGCGCGAGCGTGGCTTCCAGCGCTGGCGGCAGGGTGACATCCAGCACGACGTGCTCGCCCTCGTCAGCCCGGCTGACAACCCGGCCCCGGCTGTAGCAGAGGGCCAGCGTGGACCCGTCACCGTGGGGGATGCGTAGCCGGACGGTCTC
>DATIAY010000026.1:0-29383 GCA_035457825.1 Candidatus Methylomirabilota bacterium | reverse complement strand
CAGCGACTCTGCGCCACCCGGTGCCCCTCCTCCCGGGTCGCGACCCAGCCGGGAGCTCGATCGGGCCAGCGATCCCGCGCTCCCTGTCATCACCCGGACGCACGTCCAGGTGGGCGACGGCGCTCTCGACGGGCTCGAGCGCGATGCGCTCGTGCTCACGGCGGAGGAGCGGCGGTGGGGCCGCCGGCGCGTGCGTACGCGCGGTGGACGTGAGCTGGCGCTGGCGCTGCCGACGGGGAGCGTGCTCATGCCCGGCGACGTGCTGCACATCGGCGAGGGCTGGTACGTCGTGGTCGAGGCCGCGGCGGAGGCCGTGATCGCGGTGACGCCGCGGTCGCACCAGGAGGCGATCCGGGTGGCGTTCGAGGTCGGCAACCGTCACTTCACGCTCGCCCTCGACGGCGAGCGTGTGCTCGTGCCCGACGACCCCGCCATGGAGCAGCTCCTGGCGCGGCTCGCTGTGCCGTGGCGCCGCGACCGGGCCGTGTTCGTCCCCGTCGGGGCCGGTCATCGTCATGAAGAGTGAGCGCTTGCTCGCCGTGCTGCAGCTCGCCGACGGGCTCTTCCCCGCCGGAGGCTTCGCCCACTCGTTCGGCCTGGAGACCTACGTGCAGGCCGGCGTCGTGAGGGACGGCACCGGACTCCAGGCGTTCGTGACCGCCCACCTCGAGGGCTCGGCCGGGCCCGCCGACGCGGTGGCCGCCGCCTGCGCGGCCCGGCTGGCTGCGGGCGAGGATCTGCCGGGGCTGACGGCGCTCGATGCCCGCCTGGAGGCGATGAAGTGCGTGCCCGAGTTCCGCGCGGCGAGCCAACAGATGGGCCGCCAGACCGCGCGCACGGCCGCCGCCTTCGCCGGCGATCCGCTGATCGCCCGGCTGGCTGCGGCGATGGACGACGGTATCACCGCTGGCCATCACGCGGTGGTGTTCGGCGCCGTCCTCGGCCGCCACGGCGTCGACCCCGAGCCGGTGGCCGCCGCGTACCTGCACTCCACGGTCGCGCTGCTCGTCAACAGCGGACTGCGCCTGCTCGCTATCGGCCAGGTGGAAGGCCAGCGGGTGTTGGCGGCGCTGCGGCCGCGCGCCGCCGCCCTGGCGGCCGCCGCCGCTGCCGCCACGGTCGAGGACATGTGGTCGTTCACGCCCGGTCTCGAGATCGCGGGACTGCGCCACGCCGAGCTCGACGCGCGGTTGTTCCGCTCATGATCCCCCGTCCCCTGAAGATCGGCATCGGCGGCCCCGTCGGCTCCGGCAAGACCGCGCTGGCCGAGGCGCTGTGCCGGCGGCTGCGCAACCGGGTCGACATGGCGGTGATCACCAACGACATCTACACCAAGGAGGACGCCGAGTTCCTCACCCGCCGGGGCGCGCTGCCGGCCGAGCGCGTGGTCGGCGTCGAGACGGGCGGCTGCCCGCACACGGCGATCCGCGAGGACGCCTCGGTGAACCTCGAGGCCATCCACGGGCTGCTGGGGCGATTCCCCGGCCTCGAGCTGCTTCTCGTGGAGAGTGGGGGCGACAACCTGGCGGCCACCTTCAGCCCGGAGCTCGTGGACGCGACAATCTATGTCATCGACGTCGCCGAGGGCGAGAAGATCCCCCGCAAGGGTGGGCCGGGCATCACGCGCTCGGACCTGCTCGTGATCAACAAGATCGACCTGGCCCCGTACGTGGGCGCCGACCTCGGCGTCATGGAGCGCGACGCCCGTCGCATGCGGGGTGACCGGCCGCTCGTGTTCACCAACCTCAAGACCGGCGAGGGCGTCGATCGGATCCTCGCCTGGATCCATACCGACCTGCTGCTGCCCGCGGCGCGAGCCGAGGCGCGTTCGGGCGGCGAGGCAAGCAGTGAGATGATCGAGAATGCGAGCTGAGACGGCAACATCTCGTGTCGGTCGCGACGGGATGCTGCGGCTCGAGCTCGAGCGGCGCGGGGCACGGACCGTCATGGCTGGCTGCCGCTGGACGCTGCCACTTCAGATATTGGCGCCGGTGGCCGTGGACGACGAGGCGCTGGTGTTGTCGCTTCTCAATCCGACGGGCGGGCTGGTGGGCGGCGATCGGCTCGATCTCGCGGTGAGCCTGGGCCCCGGCGCCCGCGCCTGCCTCACGACGCCGTCGGCGACGAAGGTCTACCGCACGGCGGGCGAGGCGGCCCGGCAGGACGTGCGGCTCCGCGTCGGCCTCGGCGCGATGCTCGAGTGGGTCCCCGATCACACTATTGCCTTCGCGGGCTCCGTGTTCCGCCAGCGCATCGAGGTCGGGCTGGCGCCGGGAGCGCGGCTGATCCTCGTGGACGCCTTCGCGGCCGGACGCATTGCTCGCGATGAGGCGTGGCGATTCGATCGGCTGGAGAGCGCGGTCATCGTCCGCGACGCCGTCGGCGAAGTCTTCTACGACCGGCTGGTTCTGCGCGGAGGTGCGGGTTTGGAGCGATTGGGATGCGCCGAGGGCTGCCCGTACTTCGCCACGATGGCGGTGATCGGCGACGCTGATCTCGAGCCGTTCCGCCGTGCGACCACCGCGAGTCTGGCGGCGCGGGGTGACGTGAGCGCCGGGGTGGGCGCGCTGTCACGGGGCGGGGTGGTGCTGCGCCTGCTGGCTGGCGACGCGCCCGCCCTGATCGCGGCCATTGACGCCGCGTGGGCCGCCGCCCGCGCGGCGCTCGCTGGCGCTCCGCCGCTCGCGCTGCGCAAGCTGTGAGCGCCGGGTAGCGAAGCGCCGACGGTTTCGGGTACACTCGACCCGGACCGGTCATGTTCAACCTCTTCCCGCGGGAACTCCGATTCTACGATCTCTTCGAGCAGCAGGCCCAGCACATTCAGCACGCGGCCGGCCTCCTGCACGACCTCGTGCACAACTTCATGGATGCCCGGGTCAAGCTCCACGCCATCAAAGAGGTCGAGCATCAGGGCGACCAGATCACCCACGAGGTCGTCCGCCGCCTCAACACCACCTTCATCACGCCCCTGGACCGCGAGGACATTCACGCCCTGGCCAGCCGGCTCGACGACGTCCTGGATTACATCGAGGCCGCCGCCGAACGGCTGGTGGTGTACCGGATCAAGGAGCCGACCGCGGCGTCCCGGGCCATGGCCCAGGTCATCGTGGAGATCGCCCGCGCTACGGACCGCGCTGTCCGGTGCCTGCGCACCATGGACCCGGGCTTCCACGAGCAGGCGGTCGAGGTCAACCGCCTGGAGAACAGCGCCGACAACCTCTTGCGCGACAGCCTCGCCGAGCTCTTCGAGCAGCAGGCCGATCCCATCGAAGTCATCAAGTGGAAGGAGATCTACGAGACGATGGAGATCGTCACCGACCGCTGCGAGGACGTCGCGAACGTCATCGAGGGCATAATTCTCAAGATGGCCTGATGGAGTCGTCTCTTGCCCTGGTCCTGCTGCTGGTCCTGGCCGCCGAGTTCGTGAATGGTTGGACCGACGCCCCCAACTCCATCGCCACCGTCGTCTCGACCCGCGTGCTCACTCCGCCGCAGGCCCTGATCATGGCCAGCGTCCTCAACATCGTCGGCGCCATGTCGGGCACGGCGGTCGCCGCCACCATCGGCAAGGGGATCATCGCCCCCGGCGACGTCCATCTGGGCACGGTCGCGGCGGCCATGGTGGCCATCGTGCTGTGGAGCACACTGGCCTGGTATTACGGACTGCCGACCAGCGAAAGCCACGCCCTGGTGGCCGGGCTCAGCGGAGCGGCGCTGGCCACGGCCGGCGCTGGCGCCCTCATCTGGGACGGCTGGCAGAAAGTCCTCATCGGGCTGCTGTTCTCCACCTTCCTGGGGTTCGTGGCGGGCCTGGCCCTCACTCTGGCCATCTACTGGACGTTCCGGCAGGCGCGGGCCGGTTCCGTACGCCGGATGTTCGGCCGGCTGCAGATCCTGTCCTCGGCCTTCATGGCCTTCAGCCACGGCTCCAACGACGGCCAGAAGTTCATCGGTGCCTTCACACTCGCCCTGGTGCTGGGCGGCGTGCTCCCTCGGTTCGAGGTTTCCCTGTGGGTCATCCTTCTCTGCGCGGTCACGATGGGAATCGGCACGGCGATCGGCGGTTGGCGAATCGTCAAGACCATGGGGCTCAAGGTGACCAAGCTCGACCCGGTGCACGGCTTCGCCGCCGAGACGGCCGCGGCCAGCGTCATCGAGCTGGCCTCGCGGCTGGGGATTCCGGTCAGCACGACCCACACGATCAACACCGCCATCATGGGAGTGGGCTCGACGCGCCGATTGTCCGCCGTCCGCTGGGGCGTCGGTCGGGAGATCGTCATCGCCTGGATCCTGACCTTTCCGGTGTGCGGCTTCGTTGCCTGGGCCGTGGCCAAGGTCTTCGCGCTGTTCCGCTGACCGTGCGCTAGAGTTGCGGCATGGCCCAGAACGTCCTGGTGGTCGAGGACGAGACCGACATTCGCAACCTCGTTGTCTTCCATCTCGCCCGGGAGGGGTACCGATGCCGGACCGCCGCCACCGGTACCCAGGCGTTGCAGGAGGTGCGGGGGCACCTGCCCGATCTCATCGTGCTCGACCTGATGCTGCCCGAGATGGATGGCCTCGAGGTGTGCCGGCGGGTACGCGCCGATCCCGTTTCGGCCGCGGTGCCGATCATCATGCTGACGGCCAAGGCCGATGAGGTCGACCGCGTGGTGGGGCTGGAGATGGGCGCCGACGACTATCTGGTCAAGCCCTTCTCGCCCAAAGAACTCGTGGCCCGCGTGCGGGCCGTGCTGCGCCGGGCCCGCGTGTCGGTTCCCACCCCCACGCTCCGCGCCGGGGCCCTCGTGCTGGACACGGGCCGCCACGCGGTCGCCGTCGAGGGCACATCGGTCGTCCTGACCCCCAAGGAGTTCGACCTGTTGCAGGCGCTCATGGAGGCCGCCGGTCGGGTGCTCTCCCGTGAGTACCTGCTCGACCACGTGTGGGGGTACGCTCGGGCCGACGAGATCGAGTCGCGGACGGTCGACGTCCACGTGCGGCGCCTGCGGGCCAAGCTCGGGGATGAGGGCCGGCGTATCGCCACCGTGAAGGGTGTCGGCTACCGCCTGGAGGCGGAGTGATCCCGTGTCGGTCAGTCTGATTCATCTCCTGCGCAAGCGCATCGCGGTCAAGCTGACGCTCACGCTCGTCGGGTTCGTGGCCATCGCGCTCCTGATCGCCGGACTCTACTTCAACCGGACGCTGCAGCGCCTGGCTGTCGAGGGGCTGGAGGCCCGGCTGGCGACCGCGGCCCAGCTCCTTCACGACGAGGTCCGTGCCTTGCTGGCGAGAGCGGCACCGCCCGAGGAGATCCACGCCTTCGCGGTGCAGGCCGGGCAGGCCAGCGACTTCAGAGTCACCGTGATCATGCCGGACGGCCGGGTGGTGGCGGACTCGCAGCTCCGGCTCCGCGATCTGACGTGGGTGGAGAACCATCGCGGTCGACCCGAAGTGGAGGCCGCCCTCGCGGGCCGCCAGGGTCGCGACCTCCGTCGCAGCGCCACGATCGACTCGCCGCTGCTCTACGTGGCGGTGCCCATCCGCGATGACGGACGGATCATGGGTGTGGTGAGGACCGCCCTTCCGCTCGGCGCGGTCACCTCGTCGCACGCGGCGATCCATCGGGCGCTGCTGCTGGGAGGCGTGGTGGCCCTGGGCGTGGCCTTCGGGATCGGGCTCTTCGTCGCGCATCGGGTGACCCGCCCGGTGATCCAGATGCAGTCGGTGGCCCGGGCCATGAGCGAGGAAGACTTTTCGGTCCGGGCGCCCATCCGCTCGCCCGACGAGATCGGCCAGCTCGGCCGGGCCCTGAACGTGATGGCGACGAGCCTGCAAGACAAGCTCGCGGACCTCCAGCACGAGCGGGCCAAGACCGCGGCGATCCTCGACAGCATGGTCGAAGGAGTCATCGCCGTCGACGGGCACGATCACCTTCTGCTCAGCAACGAGCGGGCCCGCGTGATCCTGGGAGTCGGGCGGGGACGGGAGGAGGGCAAGCCGTTCCTCGAGGTCGTCCGCAACGTGGATCTGCACGGGCTGTTGCGCCAGGCGCGGTCTACCGGCCAGGGGGTTCTGACGACCCGGGAGTTCATCATGCCCGGGTTCATGGAGCGGCGACTTCAAGTCAACGCCGTGCCGCTCCGTCTGGGCGCCGACGAGATCGGCGTCGTGATCGTGCTCCACGACGTCACCGAGCTCAGGCGTCTCGAGCAGGTCCGCACCGAGTTCATCGCCAACGTCTCCCACGAGCTGCGAACCCCGCTCACGGCCATCCAGGGGTATCTGGAGACGCTGCTCAGCGGGGCCCTCGAGGATCGGGCACATGCCCGCCGGTTTTTGGAGATCGTGGCCCGGCACACCGAGCGGCTGGGCCGCCTGCTGAACGATCTCACCGATCTCTCCAACATCGAGCTGGGAAAGGTGAGCCTGCGGATCGAGCCGACGGTGCTCGGCGAGGTTGTGGACTCCGTGATCGGAATCATCCGGCCCCGCGCCCACAGCGGCGGCGTGACGCTGGAGGCTGCGCTGCCCCCCGACGTCCCACCCGTGAAAGCCGATCGCGACCGGCTGGCCCAGATCCTCATCAACCTCGTCGACAACGCCGTGAAGTACACGCCGGCCGGCGGTCAGGTGACGGTGACGGCTGACCTCGCGCCAGGGGACATGGTCGAGATCGCGGTGCGCGACACCGGCGTGGGGATCCCCGCCGCGGACCTGCCCCGGATCACCGAGCGTTTTTACCGGGTGGACAAGGCCCGCTCGCGCGAGCTCGGCGGTACCGGGCTCGGGCTGGCCATCGTCAAGCACCTCGTCATAGCGCACGCCGGGGAGCTTCGCATCACCAGCGAGGTCGACAAGGGAACGATCGTCCGCTTCACACTGCCCGCCGCCGGAATGGGGTAGACTCTGGCGGCGCGGCCCGACTGCGAGGAGGAGCCCATGGGTGAGACGGTCAGCCTGGTGAACTACTACTACGTGATGGCCCCGGACCGACCCGGTGAGGCGTCCCGGATGCTCGACCACCTCAGGAAGGCCGGGGTCAACCTGCTGGCCTTCACCGGGTTCCCCAAGGGCAAGCAGGCCCAGCTCGATTTCGTACCGGCCGACGGCGCGGCCTTCCAGGCCGCGGCCAGGCAGGCGAAGTGGAAGCTCACCGGACCCAAGAAGGGCTTCTTGATCCAGGGTGACGACCGCATCGGCGCGGTGGCCGATCTGCTGGGCAAGCTGGCGGCCGCCAAGATCAACGTCACAGCCACCGACGCCCTCTGCGCCGGCAGCGGCCGCTACGCGGTCCTGCTCTGGGTCAAGCCGCGCGACGTCAAGCGGGCGGCCCAGGCGCTGGGGGCCGGTTAAGTAGTTGGAGGGGGTGGGTGAGACACCCCCTCCAAAACCACCGACCCTCCAATCACCAGCCGAAGAAGGCGCGCGCCCACGCGAAGCGTCCGATCCCCGCCAGCGCCGCTGGCTCCCGGTACACCGTACAGGTGCGCTAGCTCGAGGAACATGCCGGGCTGGGGCTTGCGACAGCGGCAGCCAGCGGCGTCGACGTGAGGGCATACGCGCCAACCTGTGAAGGGCCCACCGGTTCATTGGCCCTCCGTCGCGGCTGTTCACGTAAGGTTTACCCGCCCGTCATCGCCCGTTAACGCTGGAGGCGGACATTGGGGGCGTGGCGAGAGTGACCGGAGAGACGAGCCGGCAGCCGGGACGAGCGCCCACCCCCGAGCGCGCCGGGCGTGTGCTCGTCGTCGAGGACGAGCCCGACGTCGCCGAGCTCCTGCGCTACAACCTCCAGAAGGACGGGTGGGCGGTCCTTACCGTGGCCAACGGCGCCGAGGTTGTGCGCCGCGTCCGCGAGGCCCGCCCGGACGTCATTCTCCTCGACATCATGGTCCCCCAGCTCAACGGCTGGGAGGTATGTCGCCGTCTCAAGCAGGACGCCGAGACGCGGGCCATCCCGATCATCATGGTCACCGGCCGCGTCGAGGAAGGCGACAAGGTCCTGGGCTTCGAGCTGGGCGCCGACGACTACGTCACCAAGCCATTCTCGCCGCGCGAGCTGATCGCGCGCATACGCGCCGTCGTGCGCCGCGGCAAGGCCGAGGGGCAGGAAGCACGCAAGCACTACCTCAAGGCCGGCGACCTCGAGGTGGACAGGCACCGCTTCGAAGTCCGGATGAGCGGCAAGCCCGTGGAGCTCACCCCCAAGGAGTTCGAGCTACTGGCGGCGCTGGTGGGCACGCCCGGGCGGGTCTTCGGCCGCGAAGAGGTGCTCGACCTCGTCTGGGGGCGAGACGGCTTCGTGGAGCCACGCACCGTGGACGTCCACGTCGCGCGCCTGCGGGGCAAGTTCACCGCGGCCAGGCTGCCGGCGCCGGCCATCGAGACCGTGCGGGGCATCGGGTATCGCTTCCGGGAGCCGGGGGAAGGTGCTTCGTAACAGTCTTGTAACACCGGGGTTACGGAGCCGAAACATTGCTGAGAGACCATGACACAGGAGGGCGCATGAAGAAGCGGGGAATCGCTGCAGGGGTAGTGGCCCTGGTCCTGACGGCGGTGGTCGCAGCCGCCCAGGTCAAAGTCGACCCGGAGCTGGTGCCGTACAAAGTGGTCGGCGGCGTGAGCGGGAATCTCTCCAGCGTGGGTTCCGACACGCTCAACAACCTGATGACGTACTGGGCGGAAAACTTCCAGAAATTCTACCCGAACGCCAAGATTCAGATCGAGGGCAAGGGTTCGTCCACGGCACCACCGGCACTCATCGCCGGGGCCGCCCAGCTAGGTCCGATGTCGCGGCCGATGAAAGGCAGTGAGATCGACCAGTTCGAGAGACGCTATGGCTACAAGCCCACGCCGCTTCGCACGGCGGTCGACGCCCTGGCCGTTTTCGTGAACAAGGACAACCCCGTGAAGTGTCTGACTATCGCCCAGGTGGACGCGATGTTCTCGAAGTCGCGTCGTCACGGTTACCGGGAAGACATCCGGACGTGGGGACAGGTCGGGCTCACCGGGGAATGGGCGAGCCGCCCCATCAGTCTCTACGGCCGCAACTCGGCCTCGGGCACGTACGGCTTCTTCAAAGAGCACACCCTCAAGAACGGCGACTACAAGGACGAGGTGAAGGAGCAGCCGGGCTCGGCTTCGGTGGTGCAGGGAGCGACCGTCGACCGTTACGCGGTGGGCTACAGTGGCATCGGCTACGCCACCGCCGGTGTGCGGGCCGTGCCGCTCGCCGAGAAGGAGGGCGGCAAGTGCGTAGAGGCGACGGCCGACAACGCCTACGCCGGCACTTACGCGCTGTCGCGCTTCCTCTATGTGTACATCAATAAGGCCCCCGGCAAGCCACTGGATCCGCTCACCCGGGAGTTTGCCAAGCTCATGCTGGCCAAGGACGGTCAGGCCGACGTGGTGAAGGACGGGTACTTCCCGATCCCGGCTTCCATCGCCAAGGAAGAGTTGAACAAGATCCAGTAAGGACGCGTATTGGCCATCACTGTCGAGACGCTGCGCGCGGGCGGGCCGGAAGTTCCGGCCCGCCCGCGCGACGCTTCACGCGCCCGCCGGCGACGTCGCCTGCTCCGTGACCGCTGGGCCAGGCGCCTGGTAGCGCTGGGCGGAATCATCATCATCGCCTCCATTCTGGCCATCCTGCTGGTCATCGCGGTCGAGGTGTACCCGCTGTTCAAGGCGCCTCGGGCCGAGCGCCTGCCAAGCCGCAGCCTGGCCGGCGTCGTCCCGGCGTCGGGAGAGGCCGCCGGCGTCGACGAGTATCGCGAGGTGGCCTATCTGCTCGGCGCCGACGGCGTGCTGCGCCTCGCCGGGCTCGGCAGCGAGCAGGCCCTGCCACCCGTCCCGGTGCCCGACCTGGGGGCCGCCCGCCTGACCACAGTTGGCCAGTATGAACGCAGCCGCCACGTCCTGGGGACTTCCGACGGGCGCCTCCTCGGGCTCGAGATGAGATTCGATGTCGACTTCAGGCAAGGCCGGCGCGCGGTGAGTCCCGCTCCCGTCTTCGGGCCGCCGGCTCGCATCGATGAACGCGGGCGCCCGGTCCTGCGCCTGGCCGCGGCAGCGCCACCGGCGGGGCTACGCGTGGTGGCGCAACTGGGGCCCCGGGACCTCGTCGTCCAGACCGTGGAGGAGCGAAAGTCGCTGGTCGGCGCGCCGCGCCGGGAGGAGTCACTGCGCGCGCTCCCTATCGATCTGGACGGCGAGATCACGGCGCTGCGGATGGACAGTCGGGGCGAAGACCTCTTCCTCGGCACCTCCCGTGGGCAGGTGATCCGGGTGGATTTCCGCGATCCGGCGGCGCCGGCGCCCGCCGAGACCGTGAGCGCGAACCCCAGCGGAGCGCGGGTGACCGTGCTCGGCCTGCTCATCGGCGATCGTAGACTCGTCGTCGGTGATGCCGACGGTAACGTGACGGCCTGGCAGGTGATCCCCCCGCCGGACGGGGGGACGCCGCGGCTGACCCGCATCCAGGATTTCACGCCGCATGCGGGACCGGTCACCGCCTTCGCCGCTTCCCTCCGCGACAAGGGCTTCGTCACCGGCGACGGCGCCGGTATCGTTCACCTGCACTATGGAACGTCGGGGCGCACGCTGCTCACGCTGCGAGGCGCCGGCGACGTGAGCGCCCTCGTCTTTGCGCCCAAGGCCGATGGCGTGCTCGTCGCCGATCGTGCCGGGACGCTGGGGCACTGGCGGCTTGACAATCACCACCCGGAGATCACGCTGGCCACGCTCTTCGGCAAGGTGTGGTACGAGGGCTACTCGGCGCCCGCCTACGTCTGGCAGTCCACCGGCGGCACCGACGACTTCGAGGCCAAGTTCAGCCTGACGCCGCTCATCTACGGCACCCTCAAGGGCACCTTCTATGCCTTGATCTTCGCGGTGCCGCTGGCCTTGCTGGCCGCTCTGTACGTGAGCGAGTTCATGCATCCGAACCTCAAGGCCTACGTCAAGCCGGTGGTGGAGATCATGGCGGCCCTGCCTAGCGTGGTCCTGGGCTTCCTGGCCGGGCTCTGGCTGGCCCCGATGGTCGAGCGTGTCGTCCCCGGCCTCTTTGTGCTGCCGCTGGTCCTCACTGCGGCCATCCTGGTCGCGCTGCTCCTCTGGCGACTGGTCCCGGCGGCGCTGCGGCGAAGGGTTCGCTCGGGTGCCGAGGTCTTCCTGCTCGTCCCCGTGGTGGTGGCGGGGGCCTGGCTCGCCTTCGGGCTGGGGGGTCTGATCGAGGCCCAGCTCATGGCTGGCGACTATCGCGGCTGGCTCCTGTCCGCCCTCGGCCTCACGTACGATCAGCGCAACTCGCTGGTGGTCGGCGTGGCCATGGGCTTCGCGGTAATCCCCATCATCTTCACCATCGCCGAGGATTCGCTCAGCAACGTTCCCCAGCACCTGCGGGCGGGGTCGTTGGCGCTGGGCGCCACCCGCTGGCAGACGGCGCTGCGCATCGTCCTGCCCACGGCGAGCCCGGGGATCTTCTCGGCCATCATGATCGGCTTCGGCCGGGCGGTGGGCGAGACCATGATCGTGCTGATGGCCACGGGCAACACACCCGTGATGGACTGGTCGATCTTCAGCGGCTTCCGTGCGCTGTCAGCCAACATCGCGGTGGAGCTGCCGGAGGCGCCCGAAGGCGGCACCCTCTTCCGCGTCCTGTTCCTGGCGGCGTTCCTCCTCTTCTGCCTCACGTTTGCGATCAACACGGTGGCGGAACTGGTCCGGCTGCGCCTCCGGCGCAAATACCGGTACCTGTGAAAGCGCTCTGGCGCAGCGGGGAGCCCTTCATCTGGCTGACCGGCGGCGCGCTCGCTGTCGCCCTGCTCATGGTGGCGGGCCTGGTGGGACTCATCCTCGTGAACGGGCTGGGGTTCTTCTGGCCGGCCGGAGTGCTGCGGGCCACCCTGCAAGACGGCGCCGTGCTGACCGGGCAGGTCGTCGAACGGGAGCGGGTGCCGGGCCGGCCGGGCGAGTACCGCATCAAGCTCAAGGTCGCCAACCGTGACCTCTACGGCGCCGACTTCGTCTGGGTCGACGAGGGCCGGATCATCGCGCCGGCGTACCCGGAGGACGTGGTCGTCATCGAGCGAACCGAGTGGGGGCTCCTCATCGGCGCCATTCGCGAGCTCCGCGAGGGTGAACGCCTGGTGGCGGCCGGTGCGGCGGCGTGGGCGGAAGCCGAGCGGCGCCTGCCCGAGGCTATGCAGATTCGCCAGGCCATCCGGGCCATCGAGAAGGGCGCCATCGGCGACATCAATTACGCTCAGGAGCAGGTCCGGCTTCGGCTCCGAGGCCTCGAGCTCAAGGGTGTCACGGCGGGTGAGCGCGTCGAGACCCTCCAGCGCCAGATTGCCGGGCTTCAACAACGCTATGAAGCGGAGACGGCGCGGCTGGCCGAGCTACGGGGGCGGGCCACGGCGAGCCTGATCGTCGAGGTCGACCAGGGCAAGAGCAAGCAGCTGCCCCTCGCCGACGTCGTGGCCGTCTATTTCCCCAATCGGATGGGCGTGGCTGCCAAGGCCCTCCACTACGTGGCCAGCGTGTGGCACTTCGTGGCCGATGACCCGCGAGAATCCAACACCGAAGGCGGCGTGTTCCCGGCGATCTTCGGCACGGTCATGATGGTGATGATCATGTCCATCGTGACTACCCCGTTGGGCGTGCTGGCCGCCTTCTACCTCCGCGAGTACGCCCGGCAGGGACCGTTCGTGAGCGCGGTGCGCATCGCCGTGAACAACCTCGCCGGGGTGCCCTCGATCGTCTTCGGCGTGTTCGGGGTCGGCTTCTTCATCTACTTCGTGGGCGGCACGATCGATCAACTGTTCTTCGCCGAGGCCCTGCCCACGCCGACCTTCGGCACCGGCGGCATCCTGTGGGCCGCGCTGACGCTGGCCCTGCTCACCATCCCGGTGGTCATCGTGGCTACCGAGGAGGGGCTGGCCGCCATCCCGGGGGGCATGCGGGAGGCGTCGCTGGCGCTGGGCGCGACCAAGCTGGAAACCACTCTGCGGGTGGTGCTGCCGACGGTCATGCCCTCGATCCTCACCGGCCTCATCCTGGCCATGGCCCGGGCCGCCGGCGAGGTGGCGCCCCTGATGCTCACGGGGGTGGTCAAGCTGGCGCCGTCCCTGCCGCTCGACGGATTCTGGCCCTTCCTCCACCTCGACCGCAAGTTCATGCACCTCGGATTCCACATCTACGACGTGGGTTTTCAGTCGCCCAACGTGGACGCCGCCCGGCCGATGGTCTTCACCACGACGCTCCTGCTGCTGGGCATCGTGGTGCTGATGAACCTGTTCGCGATCACGCTGAGGAACCGGTTGCGCCGGAAGTACGTGGCTGTGGCAATCTAGGGAGGACACATGGCCCCCAACGTCCAGGTGACCGCGAGCCTCAACCCCCGGGCCAGCACCACCCCCCTGCTCGAGCCGCCCATGGTGGAGATCGAGCACCTCTCGCTCTGGTACGGCGCCAAGCAGGCTCTCCGGGATGTTTCCATGACTGTGCCCAAGCACCGGGTCACCGCGTACATCGGGCCCTCGGGGTGCGGCAAGACCACCCTGCTCCGGTGCCTGAACCGGATGAACGACCTCGTGGATGGGGTCAGGATCGAGGGCGCCATTCGCATCGGCGGCGCCGACATCTACGACCCGTCGCTCGAGATCACCGAGCTCCGCAAGCGCGTGGGCATGGTCTTCCAGAAGTCCAACCCGTTTCCGAAGTCGATCTTCGAGAACGTGGCCTACGGGCCGCGGATCCTGGGGGTGCGCAGCCGCGACGACCTGGCCGGCGTCGTCGAGCGCAGCCTGCGGGCCGCCGCGCTGTGGGACGAGGTCGAGGATCGCCTGCACGACTCGGCCCTGGGCCTCTCCGGTGGCCAGCAGCAGCGGCTCTGCATCGCGCGGGCTATCGCCGTGGAGCCCGACGTGCTCCTGATGGACGAGCCGTGCTCGGCCCTGGATCCGATCGCCACGGCCAAGATCGAAGAGCTCATGCTGGAGCTCAAGGCCAGCTTCACGATCGTGATCGTGACCCACAACATGCAGCAGGCCGCGCGGGTGAGTGACTACACGGGGTTCATGCTCCTCGGAGAGCTGGCCGAGTTTGGTGTGACGCGAGAACTCTTCACCAACCCTCGGGACAAGCGGACCGAAGACTACATTACCGGCCGGTTCGGGTAATCGGGAGCGGCCCATGCAACGACACTTCCACGAGGAGCTGGACGCTCTCAAGCAGACGCTCCTGGCCATGGGGGCGCTGGTGGAGGATCAGATCCGCCGCGTCATGCGCGCCCTCATCGAGCGGGACAGCGAGCTGGCCCAGGACGTCATCGACCGCGACCGGCAGGTCAACGCCTACGACGTCGAGGTCGATGAGAAGTGCGTGGAGCTGCTGGCCCTGCACCAGCCGACCGCCGGCGACCTCCGCTTCATCACTACGGCCATGAAGATCGTGACCGACCTCGAGCGGATTGGGGACCAGGCCGTGAACATCGCCCAGCGGGCGATCGAGCTGAACCAGGAGCCCCAGCTCAAACCCTACATCGACCTGCCCCGCATGGCCGAGAAGGCCCAGCGGATGGTCAAGGAAGCGCTGGACGCCTTCGTGGCCCGCGACACCGCGCTGGCCCGTCAAGTGTGCGCCAAGGACGAGGAAGTCGACGGCATCAAGGAGCAGATCTTCCGGGAGCTGCTCACCTATATGATGTCGGACGCCAAGACCATCCCCCGGGCCATTCGCCTCATGCTCGTCTCCCGCTTCCTGGAGCGGGTGGCCGACCACGCCACCAACATCGCCGAGATGGTGATCTATATGGTGGAGTCGAAGATGGTCCGCCACACCTTGGCCTGAACCGACGCTCCAACCCTGAGGTGCGGGCGGTCCCGAGCGGTATACTCGTAGACGTGCCCGAGCCCCGCCGGTATCAGCTTCAGAGCGAAGCCGCCAATCGCCTGATCCTCCAGTTGCTGGACGTCCTGGGCGTTTCGCCGGAGCGGCGCGTGTGGGTCCAGCACATGCTGACGACCGTGCTCAAGCTGCAGGAGGACGGCGCCTCCGGCGGGGACCTCAAGATCACCAACACCACCCTCAAGGAGCTGCGCTACGCCTACAAGGTGTTCGCGCCCTACCGGGACGTCCGCAAGGTCACCGTGTTCGGTTCCGCCCGAGTGTCCCCCGATGAGGCGGCCGCCGCGGCGGCCCGGCAATTCGCCCAGCGCATGGTCGCCGAGGGGTGGATGGTGGTGACGGGAGCGGGGGCCGGCATCATGGGCGCGGCCCAGGAGGGCGCCGGCGGCGAACGGAGCTTCGGGCTGAACATCCGCCTGCCGTTCGAGCAGGAGGCCAATCCCTGGATCGCCTCCGACCCCAAGCTCATCACCTTCAAGTACTTCTTCACCCGCAAGCTGTTCTTGGTAAAAGAGGCCAGCGCGGTTGCGCTCTTCCCCGGCGGCTTCGGCACCATGGACGAGGTGTTCGAGCTGCTGACGTTGATGCAGACCGGCAAGTCCGCCATCGTTCCGGTGGTGCTGGTCGAGACCGGGCCCAAACCCTACTGGCGGATCTGGAACCGCTGGATCGCCGCCATCCTGGTCGAGCGCAGGCTTATCGAGCCTGAGGACACCGCGTTCTACCGTATCGTGGACGGCGCCGAGGAGGCCGTGGAGGAGATCCTCGCCTTCCACCGGGTCTTTCACTCCAGCCGCATCGTCGGGGAGAACCTGGTCTTCCGCCTCCAGCGGGCGCTCAGCGAGGTCGAGCTGGCGGCGGTGCAGCAGCAGTTCGAGGACATCCTCAAGGGGCGCGTCGATCAGACGGTGGGGCCGACGCTGCCCGAGCAGGAAGAGTTCTCTTCGCTGCCGCGGCTCATCCTGCCGTTCAACCGGTCGTCCTACGGCCGCCTCCGCCGGCTGATCGACTTCATCAACAACCTGGGCGGTCCCGGCAACCGGGCCCCCAGTCCCCCCAGCCCCGGTCTCGAGCGACCCTGAGGCGGCTGCGGCCGCCGCTCACTCCGGCTCCGGCCGCTCCTCCGTCGTCTGGCATTCCGTGCAGATCCAGGTGCGGAACACGATCTTGGTCTGGTCATCGCGCCGCAGCGTCCAGGGGATGAAGGCTCGCCGGCCGCAGCGGGGGCAGGGTACGGGGTTCGCGCCGGGCGGCACCTCGGAGGGCAGCCACGGAATCTTCACGGGCATCGCGCGCGATCGTACCACGCTTCGAGCGGCGGCTTAGCTGCCGCGCTCCTAGGGGAGGATTCGGAGGGGGCCATCGAGGCCCCCTCCGACTTAGCGGTTGGGTTTGGCGTCAAACAGCCAGAGCCACTGGTCACCCCGCGCCGCGTATTCCACGGTCCTGGCCGTCACAAGGGTATCGAACTCGTGGAACAGGAAGATGCTGGGGCTCTCTTCCTTGAGCACCCGCTGGATCTGGGCGTAGGTCCGCCGGCGCAAGTCGAGGTCGATCGTGAACCGGGCCTGATCGATCAGCTGGTCCAGGCCGTCGACGCGCGTGTACCACTTGCCCACCCATCCATCCGATCCTGTGTGATAGAGCGGCTGGAGCACGGCGTCGGCGTCGAAGATCGAGCGGTAGCCCCAGGCGCCGTAATAGCCGTGCGTCGCTCGGCCTTCGCCCTGGAAGAACCGGGTCCAGGCGGCATCCGGGTCCCACGCTCGCGCCGTTGTCTTCAAGCCGGCAGCGGTGAGCATCTGGGCGATGGACTCGAAGATCGGGCGGCCTTCTACGAAGGCGCTGTGCAGCGTGATCTCCACGCCGTTGGGGTAGCCGGCCAGGGTCAGGAGCGTTCGGGCCAGCCCGGGATCGTAGGAGTACGGCGTGACCGCGGGATCGTATCCGAAGGCCGCCGGGTGCACGACGGTCGGCACCACCCGGCCCAGGCCGGCGGGCAGCTTGCGAACGAGGGCGTCCCGGTCGATAGCGTAGTTGACGGCCTGACGAACGGCCTTCTTGTGGAACGGCTCCGTGCGCATGTCCAGCTGCACGTAGTGGGTGCGGAGGATCGGCGCCGAGCTCATCCGGATCTGGGGGTGCGCCCGGAGGTCGGCGAGCAGGGCGCCGGGGACGTTGCGGACGATATCGACGCCGCCCTTCTTCAGCTCGCTCACCTGAGTGGCGATTTCAGGAATCACCCGGAAGGTCAGGACCCGGAAGGGGGGTCGGCCGCGCCAGTGGCCGTCGAATGCCTCCAGGCGGAGGTGCTGCCCGCGCTTGAACTCGGCGAGCTTCCAAGGGCCGGTGCCGACGGTCGCCGACTCCCCGAACGCCTCGTCCCCCACGCGCTCCACGTGCTGCTTGGGCACGATCGGGAAGAAGACCAGCCGCTCGAGGAGCAGAGGGAAGGGCCGGTCGGTGACGATGTGCACGGTATCCGGGCTCATCACCCGTACGGTCCTGATGGCCCGGATATTGTCGTGTAGGGGCGACCGCTTGAGGGGATCGAGGACGCGCTCGAAGGAGTACTTCACGTCCTCGGCCGTCAGGACGGCGCCGTTGTGGAATTTCACACCCTCGCGCAGCCTGAACTCCCACACGGTGTCGTTGAGCGCCTTCCAGGACACCGCCAGGGAAGGTTCGTACTGGAGCCGGGCGTTCCGGTGCAGAAGCGAATCGAACATGTTGATGCCGACAAGGATCCCCACCCACTCGTACTGCATGTGGGGATCGAGGGTCGGGGCGTGGGAGACGAGGGCGACCACCAGCGTGTCCCTGGATCGTCCCGCGACGGGCTGCGCCGAGATCGGCGTCGTCAGCGCCAGCACTATGGCCAGAGCCCGGCCGAGCGTCCGTAGCCAGCCCATCGCTTTACATCATGGGGCCGACCGGGCGGCCGGCCCTAATAGCGCGTTCGTCGGCGGGCTGTCGGCCCTGCGGGGTACAATGACGCCATGCGGCGCTTCCGGGTGGGCCTCGCCCAGATCAACCCCACCGTCGGGGATCTCGAGGGCAACGTCCGGAGGATCACGGACACGATCGCGGAGGCGCGGCGGCTGGGCTGTCGGCTGCTAGCGTTCCCCGAGCTGGCCCTGACCGGCTACCCGCCCGAGGACCTCGTGCTCAAGCCGGCGTTCATCGAGGCGAATCTGAGGGCCCTCGAGGAGGTCGCGCGGGCCAGTCGGGGCCTCAGCGTCATCGTGGGCTTCATCGACCGCCGGGACGACGTGTTCAACGCGGCGGCGGTGCTGCACGACGGAGCCCGGGCCGGTGTCTACCACAAGCGTTACCTGCCCAATTACGGCGTGTTCGACGAGAACCGGTACTTCCAGGCGGGTACCGAGGCGCCTGTCTTCGCGCTGGACGACGCCACCTTCGCGGTGAACATCTGTGAGGATCTCTGGTACCCGTCGGGCCCGACCGCGGCCCAGGCGCTCGCCGGCGCCGAGCTGATCGTCACCATCAATGGCTCGCCGTACCACGCCGGCAAGGCGCACTTCCGGGAAAAGATGGTGGCCACCCGGGCCGCCGACGAGGTCGTGTGCCTGGCTTTCCTGAACCTGGTGGGGGGGCAGGACGAGCTGGTCTTCGACGGCAGCAGTCTCATGGTCAACGAGCGCGGCGACGTGGTGGCCCGGGGTCGCGCCTTCGAGGAAGATCTGGTGGTCGCCGACCTCGACCTTGACGCCGTGTTCCGCGCGCGCCTGCACGACTCCCGCCGCCGCAAGGAGAAGCTGCAGGCCTCTGTAGCCGAGCGGCGCATCGTGCTGCCGGCCCTGCCCGCGCCCGCGATGCCGGCGTTGCCGCCGCGCGAGGTGCCGGCCCTCGGGCGGGTCGCCGAGATCTTCCGGGCCCTGGTGCTGGGCACGCACGACTACGTGCGTAAGAACGGTTTCAAGCGGGTGGTCATCGGGCTCTCGGGCGGCATCGACTCCGCGCTGGTCGCCGCCATCGCCGTGGAGGCTCTGGGCCGGGAGAACGTCACCGGCGTCACCATGCCCTCGCCTTACTCCTCGGTAGGGACCCGGGGTGACGCGCGCCGGCTGGCCAAAAACCTGGGGATCGAGTTCCTCAACCTGCCCATCACGTCGGCGTTCCGTGCCTTCCGGCGCATCCTGGCCCGACCCTTCAAAGGGCTCAAAGAGGATGTGACCGAGGAGAACATCCAGGCGCGCGTTCGTGGCACCCTGCTCATGGCGCTCAGCAACAAGTTTGGCTGGCTCGTGCTGACCACCGGCAACAAGAGCGAGATTGGCGTGGGCTACGCCACGCTCTACGGCGACATGGCCGGTGGCTTCGCGGTGATCAAAGACGTGCCCAAGACGCTGGTCTACGAGCTGGCCCGCCACGCCAACGAGCGCGCCGGCCGTGCGGTGATCCCCGAGAGCGTCTTCACCAGGCCGCCCTCGGCGGAGCTGCGGCCGGGCCAGACGGACCAGGACACTTTGCCTCCCTACTCCGAGCTCGACCCGATCCTGGAAGCCTACGTGGAGCAGGACGAGCGCGTCGCCGACATCGTGGCCCGGGGCTTCGCGCCCGAGACCGTGCGCCGGGTCGTGCGTATGGTGGACGCCAACGAGTACAAGCGCCGTCAGGGGCCCATCGGGGTCAAGATCACGCCGCGCGCCTTCGGGCGCGACTGGCGGTTGCCCATCGTGAACAAGTTCAGGCAGATCTAGAGATCGTTCCCGGAGTACGAGAGGTTGAAGGATTTGTTGCACAGGGGAAAGTCCGGGACGATGTTTTTGAGCACCGCGTACTCGAGCGCCGGCCAGTTCCGGAACGAGGGGCCGGCCACCTTCACGCGCCCCAGGGTGGCCGGCCCGTCGGCCCGCACCCAGTACCAGAGGGGCCCGCGCCAGGCCTCGACGAGACCGAGGGCGTCGCCGCCCGCGGGTAGGGGGCCCAGCGGCGCCTGGGTTGGCCCATCGGGTGCTCGGTCGGCGGCGAGGGCGATGAGCCGCGCGGCCTCCCGGGTCTCGTCCAGCCGAACCATCGTTCGGGCCCAGACGTCCCCTGTCGCGTAGACGGGCACCTGCACCCCAAGCTCGTCGTACGGGGCCCGCGGAGCGTCGCGGCGCGCGTCGGCGTCGATTCCGCTGGCGCGCCCCACCAGTCCCACGACCTGCATCTCCCGCGCCGTGCGCAGGGTGAGGCGGCCCGTGCCCTGCAGCCGCTCCAGCACCAGCGTGTTGTCCAGGCACAGGCGAGCGATCTGAGAGAACTCGGCCACGAGGTGGGCGACGCGGCGCGCCACGATGTCGAGCGACGCCTTTTCGATGGGCCCGACGACCCCGCCGGGAACGATGGCCCCCCGGAGCAGGCGGTGCCCGGTGAGCTGCTCGTTGAGCCGCAGGAGCTCCTCGCGTACGCGGAAGCAGTGGGCGTGGCCAAAGGCGAAGCCGGTGTCGTTGACGATCATGCCGACGTCGCCCACGTGGTTGTAGAGCCGCTCCAGCTCGAGGAGGATCACGCGCAGCCACGCCGCCCGGGCGGGCACGGCGCAGCCGGCGAGGGCCTCCAGCGCCTGACAGAAGGCCAGCGCCTGGGCAGCGCTCTCGTCACCGGACACCCGTTCGGCGAGCTCGGGCGTGCGGTCGAAGGGCAGAGTCTCGAAGAGTTTCTCGACCCCCTTGTGCACGAAGCCCAGACGGGTCTCGAGGTTGACGATGGTTTCGCCCTCGACGCTGAAGCGGAAGTGGCCCGGCTCGATGATGCCGGCGTGCACCGGGCCCACGGTGATCTCGAAGACTCCCTCGCCCTCCACGCGGCGGAAGGGAAAGGGCTGGCCCTCGTCGGC
Organism: Candidatus Methylomirabilota bacterium; assembly: GCA_035457825.1. Classification (GTDB taxonomy): domain Bacteria; phylum Methylomirabilota; class Methylomirabilia; order Rokubacteriales; family CSP1-6; genus 40CM-4-69-5. Next base: position 8,646 of record DATIAY010000026.1, on the reverse strand, counting down.
AAAGTCCCGGCGCGCCGCCACGTCACGGCGCAGCGGATGGTATCCCTCGGGCCAGAACTGGTGCAGGGCCAGACGGCGCGGATCGGGGTGGCCGACGGGCACCAGGCCAAAGAGATCCTGGATCTCCCGCTCGAAGCGGCTCGCCGCAAAGGAACGGGTGGCCAGCGACGGAAAACGCGGCGAGGATTTGTCCACGGCCACCCGGACGACGGCCACCGGGCGGCCCCCCGGCGGGGCGAAGACGTAGGTCAGGGTCAGGTTGCCAGAGGCCCCGACCTGATCGGCGGCAGCCAGGAGCTGGAGCTCCGCGCCCAGGGTGGCCAACCCCTCGGCCAGCGCCGGCAGGCGGGCGCTGTCGAGCCGACCGCGGAGCGCATTATCGCGACCCTGGACCAGATCGGCGACGCCGCCGGTGCGCAGGGCCTGCGCGAGGGCCTCGACGGCGACCGTCATGGCGCCAGCAGGCTCGCGATCCGCTCGAGCGCGGCGGCCAGCCCCGGGGGCCACGCCAGGCCAGTGACGACGAGCAGCAGGAGGGCTGCCGCGAGCGGCAGCGCGGAGGGCCAGTGGGCGGTCTCGCGGGCGCCGGCGGGCGCCGGTCCGTACAGCATCCGGTGAGTGGCGCGCAGGAGCCCCGAGAAGGCTACGACGAGCAGCGCCAGACCGAGCACCGACGCCACCACGTGCCCGCCCTGGAAGCCTGCGGCAAAGATCATCACCTCACTCACGAAGAGGCCGAAGGGCGGCAGGCCCACGAGGGCCAGCATGGCGATGAGGAATCCGCGGCCGGTCAAGGGCATGGCGGCCAGCAGGCCGCTGACCGCCGGAATCTCCGCGGTGCCGTACGCGGCGCGGATGCGCCCGGAGAGCAGGAAGAGCACCGACTTGGCCAGCGCGTGGTTGGCGATGTGCAGGATGGCGCCGGCTACGCCGAGCGGCCCGCCGAAGCCGAGCCCCAGACACACCACCCCGACGTGCTCGACGCTGGAGTAGGCGAGCATGCGCTTGAAGTTACGGGGGGCCCAGAGGAACGCCGCGGCCACGCCCAGCGAGGCGAGCCCCAGGGCCACGAGCAGCCGGCTGGCAAAGTCCGGGCCCGCGGCCAGGTCGGCCACCGCCTTGAAGCGCAGCATCGCGTAGAGCCCCACGCTCAGCAGCACGCCGGACATGAGCGCGCTCACCGGCGCCGGGGCCTCGCTGTGGGCGTCGGGCAGCCAGGTGTGCATGGGCGCGAGCCCGGCCTTGGTGCCGTAGCCGACGAGCAAGAAGACGAAGGCCAGCTCGATCACACGCGCGGGCAGCCCGGGCGCCAGGCGCAACAACGTGGTCCACCGGAGGGCGTACGGCTCGTCGCCGAACTGCTGCACGTCGGCGAAGTAGACGAGGATGGTGCCCGCGAAGGCGAGGGCCACGCCCACCGAGCAGATGAGCAGGTACTTGTACGACGCCTCCAGCGAGGAGCGGGAGCGCTCGAAGTTCACCAGGAAGACGGAGGCCAGCGTGGTGCCCTCGACGGCCACCCACATGAGCCCGACGTCGTCCGTGGTGACCGCGAGCAGCATGGTGAAGGTGAACAGATGCAGGAGCGGGTAGAAGCGGCGGGTCTCGGCGAGCGGAACCTGCCGCGGCGCCTCGATGGCGGCCAGGGTCGCCACCAGCCCGACGAGTCCGACCATCCAGGCCGACAGCGCATCGGCGCGCAGGAGGCCGTCGAGCGCCGTCACGCTGCCGTCCCGCGTGACCGCCGCCGCGACGGTGGCGGCCGCGGCCAGCGTGCCGCCGGCGGTCAGGCCGTGGGCGGCCCGGGCGGCGCCGCCGTCCAGGCGCGTCAACAGCGCCGCGCCGACCAGGGGGATGCCCAGGAGCAGCAGCAGGGTCATCCCCGCAGCTCCCCCAAGCGGCTCACCTCGATGGAGTCATGCTCTCGACGAACGCGCAGCAGCACGCCCTCCATGAGCAGCACGATGGCCAGGACATCGAGGAACACGCCCGCCTCCACCAGGCCGGGCAGGCCGTACGTGGCCAGCAGGGCCAGCCCGAAGATGCCATTCTCGAACATGAGAAAGCCGAGCAGGTGGCCCAGCGCGTCGCGTCCGGTGACGCAGACGAAGAGCCCGATGAGCGCCATGGCAAAGGTCAGCGGGATGCCGCCCTCGGTGGGCAAGGTGGTGGCCGCGTTCACGGGCAGCATCACGACGTAGGCGACGACGACGAGGGCCCCGGCCACCAGCACGGGCACGGCCGACGAGTGCCCCGGCGCCACCGACCGCACCGGTGTCCCCACGGCGATCCGGGCCAGCGCGCGGGGGATGAGCCACGCCTTGAGTAGCACCACCACGGCGGCCACGACGAGGAGGCCGGGCTTGCCGGCCAGGATGCCGATGACGAGGGCCAGGAGCGCGAGCAGCAGGGACTGGGCGATGAAGAGGCGGAGCCGTCCCGGCCAACTCTGTCGCCACACGATCAACAGCGTGACCACGAGGCCCAGGAAGGCCAGAAGGTTCGTGACCGCCGTCATCGGAGCAGGAACACCGCGGTCACCGAGAGCACCGCCAGCGCGAATGATCCGGCCAGCAGTTCTGGCACCCGGAAGAGCCTGAGCTTGGCGATCGATGTCTCGAGCACGGCCAGGGCCGCGGTGAGGACGAGGAGCTTGCCGGCCAGGGCCAGGGCCCCGAGCGCGACCGGCCCCGGCGACACCTCGGCGGGCACACCCCAGGGGAAGAAGAGGTTGGCCAGCAGCGTGAGGAAGAGGAACAGCTTCATGCTCGAGGCCCACTCCACCAGCGCCAGTGCGGGGCCGGAATACTCGAGCACCATCGCCTCGTGGATCATCGTCAGCTCCAGGTGCGTGGACGGGTTGTCGACGGGCAGGCGGCCCGTCTCGGCGATCATCACCACGAAGAACGCGGCGAAGGCCAGCAGGTGGCCCGGATTGGCGACGAGGAGCGGGTCGGCGGCGAAGCGCTCCACGACGCCGCCCAGATTGATGGTGCCGGCCCGCAGCGCCAGGGCGAAGACTGCGACCACGATGGTGGGCTCGGCCAGGGCCGCCACCGCCACCCCCCGGCTCGAGCCCATGCCGCCGAAGGCGCTCCCGGCGTCGAGGCCGGCCAGCGCCAGGAAGAAGGTTCCGAGCATGAAGAGGTACATCAATAAAATTATGTTGCCGGCGAAGGCCAGGGCGGGGCGGGTCACGACCACCGGCACGACCAGAGCGGCAACCAGCACGGTGGCCACCAGCACGTAGGGCGTGACGCGGAAGACCCAGGAGGTCGTCACGGAGACCACCGAGTCCTTGCCCAGGAGCTTCACCAGATCCCAGTAGGGCTGCCACGGTCGCGGCCCCCGACGACCCACCAGGCGGGCCTTGAGCGTCCGCAGCAGTCCCACCAGGAGCGGGCCGCCCGCGCCGACGACAGCCACCTGGGCGACGGCCGCGACCAAGTCGGCGATCACGCCAGCACCAGCAGCGCCAGGAGCGCGGCCAGGATATAGGTGAGGTAGAGGTTGGCGCTGCCCGACTGGAGCATTCGGGCGCGGCGCGCCCCGCGGTGGAGCGCGCTCAGGGCGGGACGGTAGAGCCAATCCTCGAAGAGAGAACGCGTGGGGTTGGCGTACTCGATTCGGGTGACGAAGAAGCGCGACTCGGGATGGGCTTCGATGTCCAGCTGCGTTGCCGGCCGGTAGAAGAAGTCGAAGATCCGCTTGAAGGGGTTGGCGAAGGCGGTGGCCGTGTACTCCATGCGGGCCGTCTGCAGGAGCCGCCCGCAGCCCCACGTTTCGTAGAGGCGGCGCCGGCGGCCGACTCCGGCGAGGGCCAGCAGGGCGGCGGGCAGCGCCAGGGCGGCCAGCAGCGCGGCGGCCACGGCCAGCGTCGACAGGCTCGCAAATTCGCCGGAGACTTGCAGCGTGAGCCACCCGCCGACGTCGACCGGCGGCGGCACGCGCATGACGTCGGCGCCGATGCGGGCCAGCGCCGGCACCACCAGCGTAGGCGCCAGCCCGAGGGCTACGCAGGCCAGCACCAGCAGTCCCATGCCCGTCCGCATGGCGCCCCCGGCCTCGTGGGCCCGGGCGGCGTGCTCGCTGCGGGGCAGGGCCAGGAACGTGATCCCGAAGGCTTTCACGAAACAGGCCATGGCCAGCCCGCTGGTCAGCGCGAGGCCAGCGATGCCGAGGGCAAAGACCAGGTTCAGCTCGGGGCGATCGATCTTGAGGTTCTGCAACAGCGCCTGGAAGGTGAGCCACTCGCTGACGAAGCCGTTGAGGGGGGGCAGCGCGGCGATGGCGGCGGAACCCACCAGGAAGGCGGCGGCCGTCCAGGGCATGCGCTTGATCAGCCCGCCCATCTCCTCCATGTTCCGTGTTCCCGTCCCGTGCTGGATGGCCCCGGCCCCGAGGAAGAGGAGCGCTTTGAAGGCAGCGTGGTTCATCGTGTGGTACAGCGCGGCAACAAAGCCCAGCAGCGCGAGCGCGGGCAGGTCGGCCAGGTGGAAGAGCATGCCGGCCCCCAGCCCGATGAGGATGATGCCGACGTTCTCGATGCTGTGGAACGCCAGGAGGCGTTTGAGGTCGTGCTCGACGAGGGCGTAGAGGACGCCGGCGACCGCGGAAACGATGCCGGCCAGCATCACGGCGACGCCCCACCAGGCGGGGCCATCGCCCAGCCAGTCGAGACCGATCCGAATCAAACCATAAATGCCCAGCTTGATCATCACGCCCGACATGAGCGCCGAGACGTGACTGGGCGCCGCCGGATGGGCCAGCGGGAGCCAGACGTGGAGCGGAATCACGCCCGCCTTGGTGGCGAAGCCAAGCGCGAAGAGGATGAAGGCCAGACTGCCACCCCAGGCCGGCAGGGGAGATGCTGCCGCCGACCAGTCGGCGAAGCGAAAGCTACCCGTCCAGGCGCCCAGCAGCAGCATGCCGGCTAGCAGGCAGGCCAGCCCGGCATGCGTCATCACCGCGTAGACCCATGCCGCACTGACGGCCTCGCGCTCGCCCGACTGCACCACCAGCACGTAAGAGGCGAGCGACATCAGCTCCCAGGCCAGGAGAAAGGTGAGCACGTTGGCGGCGAGCGGGACCGCGCACATCGAGGCCACGAACACGATGTAGGCGAGGACACCGCGCCGTTCGTCGCTGCCGTAGCCCAGTGCATAGATCGAAGCGGGGACAGCGGCGCCCCCGATCAGCGCGAGAAAGAAGCCGCTGAGCGGGTCCAGGGCGAATTCCAGGCCTCCCAGCGGCAGGATCCCGGGGGCGCGCACCGTGAAGGTCGTGCCCGCCATGCCGGCCAGGCCCAGCAGCGCTGCGGCCAGACCGCCGCCGGCGGCGAGGACATAGGCCAGCGAAACCATCAGGGGGCCCGGCCGATCACGGCGAGCAGCCCGGCCAGAAGCGCGCGAGGGGACGGTGGGCAGCCGGGGATCACCGCGTCAACCGGGACCACGTCCGCCACTCCGCCTACCACCGCGTAGGAGCCGCGAAAGATTCCGGCGTCGCGCCCGCAATCACCGACCGCGATCACGATCTTCGGGTCGGGCGTGGCGTCGTACGTGCGGCGCAGGGCCTCGGCCATGTTGAGGGTCACCGGCCCGGTCACCAGCAGGCAATCGGCGTGGCGAGGGGAGGCCACGAAGTGCAGGCCGAAGCGCTCGAGGTCGTAGTGGGGACCGGTGAGGCCGCCGATCTCGAGCTCGCAGCCGTTGCAGGATCCGGCGTCCACCTGGCGGATATGCAGCGAGCGTCCGAAGCGGCGGTGGATCTCCTCGCCCAGTCGCGCGCCGAGGGCCTCCAGGGCGACGGCCTCCGGGAGTGCCGGCTCGGTGACGATGCCGGTCCGGAATGCGATGCGGAGCTGGCGGAGCATCAGCGCCGGGCCGGCCGGCGCGCCTCACGCCGGAGCTCCTGCAGCATGGTCCGGGTGCCGGCCAGCTGGTTGTTGAAGATGCGCCGGGCGACGTCGAGGAGGTCCCCCACCAGGGGGTCACGCACCGCGTAACGCACGCTGGTGCCCTCCTTGCGCGCCCCCACCACGTTCTTGGCGCGCAGGACGGCCAGCTGCTGCGAGACGGTGGACTGGTCGAGCCCCAGTGCGGCTTGCAGCTCCTGCACGCTGCGGGCCCGGGCCCGCAACAGCTCCAGGAGACGGATGCGCATGGGGTGGGCCAAGGCCTTGAAGAAGTCGGCCTTGAAGGTCGGAAGGTCAGGTGGGGCAGCCCCGGCCACGAGAATATAAATATAGCAATATTCTTATATAGTCAAACTCCAAACCTCCTCATTCACCTGAGGTGCCACTGCCGTCGGAGTCTTCCTAGCCGGGTACCCCCTCCATTTGCAGCGCGTAGAGGCGGCGGTAGACGCCGTCGCGGGCCAGCAGCTCGTCGTGCCGGCCCACCTCGGCGATCCGCCCCTCGTGCACGACGACGATCCGGTCCGCGCTGCGGACGGTGGCCAGCCGGTGGGCGATGACGAGGACGGTCCGGCCCCGCATGAGCTCGGCCAGCGCCTGCTGGACCATGAACTCGCTCTCCGCATCGAGGTCGGACGTGGCTTCGTCGAGGATGAGGATGGGCGGGTTCTTGAGGAAGGCCCGGGCGATGGCGATGCGCTGGCGTTGCCCTCCGCTGAAGCGGACGCCCCGCTCGCCGACGAGGGTCTGATAGCTGTCGGGACAGGCCTGGATGAAGTCGTGGGCGTGGGCCAGGCGGGCGGCGTGGACCACCTCGTCGGTGGACGCGTCCAGACGCCCGTAGGCGATGTTGTAGTGGATGGAATCGCTGAACAGGAAGGTTTCCTGGGTGACGATTCCGATCTGCTCCCGGAGCGAGGCCTGGGTGACGTCCCGGACGTCGTGACCATCGATGAGGATCCGGCCGGCCGTGACGTCATGGAAGCGGGGCAGCAGGTCCATCAGGGTGGACTTGCCGGCCCCGCTCATACCCACGAAGGCCACCGTCTCGCCCTTGCGCACCGTGAGCGTGATATCGGTCAGCGTGGGCTCCTCGGCGCCGGCATAGCGGAAATCGACCTGGTCGAACACGATGTCGCGCTCGAAACCCGTGAGCACCACCGCACCGCGCTTGTCGGTAAAGGTGGGCGGCCGGTCGATGATCTCGAACACCCGCTCCACGGAGCTGGCGGTCTGCTGGATGGTGTTGAGGGCGCGGGCCAGACGCCGGACGGGCCCGTAGAGCATGATCACCGCGGCAGTAAAGGAGAAGAACGTGCCCGGGGTCATGGTGCCGTGGATCACCCGATAGCCCCCGTAGAGCATCGCCGCCACGATGCCCAGCGCCGCCGCCACCTCCATGAGAGGCTCAGTCAGCTCGTCGGCTCGCACGTTCTTGAGCGACAGGGTCAGCAGCCGTTCGTTGAGCCGGTCGAAGCGTTGCCGCTCGTGGCCCTCGCGCCCGAAGGCCTTCACGATCTTGCTTCCGGCGAAGGACTCATGAAGCAGGACGGCCAGCTGGGCGATGCGCTCCTGGGCCCGCCGATTGATGGCGTAGAGCCGCTCGCCGATGCGCTTGACGATGACGGCGATCAGGGGAAAGGCCACCAGCGCGGCCAGAGTCAGCAGCCACTCGCGCATGAACATCACCACCAACAGCGCCACGATCGTCGCCGACTGCCGCACGACGAGCACGAGAGCGCCCGAGGAGACCCGGGCCAGCCGGCCCACGTCGCTCAGGATGCGCGACATGAGATCGGCGGAGTGCAGGGCGGTGAAAAACGCCAGCGGCATGCCCTGGATGTGGGTGTAGAGGTCGTGGCGGAGGCTCGCCACCACCCGCTCGCCCACCGAGGCCATCAGATAGGCCTGCAGGTAGCGGGCGGTGGCCTTGACGAAGTAGGCCGCCACCAGGGCCAGAGGAATCAGCTTGAGCATCAGCAGATCATGGTTGATGAAGATCTCGTCCATCGCTGGCTTGACGAGCCAGGCCACGACGCCGTCCATCGCCGCCACGAGGAGGGCCAGCACGCTGCCCACGACGAGCCAGGACAGGTGAGGCCGGATGTAGGGCAGGAGCCGGCGGTACGGGGTGATCGGCAGGTTCACGCCGAGTGACATCCCCCGAAAAACTCCCGCACCGCGCTCACCACCGTGTCGATCTCCGCCTCCGTATGCTGAGCGGAGATCGGCAGGCTGAGGACCTCCTCGGCTAGCCGTTCCGTCCACGGCAGGGCGGGGGTGTCCAGACGCTCGAGCGCCGGCTGGCGGTGCGAGGCCACCGGATAGTGGACGCCGGTCTGAATGCCCCGTGCCTTGAGGAATGCCGCCAGCGCGTCGCGACGCGGTGTCCGTATCACGTAGAGATGATAGACGTGCCGGCCGTGCGGCCGCTCCTGGGGCAACGTCAGGGGCAGACCCGCCAACCCGCGGGCGTACCGGGCCGCCAGCGCTCGCCGGTGCTCGTTCATCGCCTCGAGCCGCCGGAGCAGCACCCGCAGCGCGGCCGCCGGCAGCTCGCCGAAGCGCAGGTTGAAACCGATCTCGCCGTGGCGGTCCTTGTCGAGCCGACCGTGGTCGCGGAGCCGCCGGCAACGGGCGGCGAGCTCGTCGTCGGAGGTCAGCACGGCCCCGCCGTCACCCAGGGCGGGCAGGTTCTTGGAAGGATAGAAGGACAGCACCGCAGCCCG
>DATIAY010000025.1:0-3578 GCA_035457825.1 Candidatus Methylomirabilota bacterium | reverse complement strand
TGGGCCTGCCACGGTCAGCCCTTGACGGAACCCGCGGTGAGACCCTGCACCATGTACTTCTGGAAGACCAGCACGAGCAGGACGGCGGGCAACGCGCCCAGGAAGCCGGAGGCCGCGATGACGGAATAGTCGATGTTGATCTGCCCGTTCATGCCGGCGATGACCGGGGGCAACGTGGTCGTGCCGGGCCTCGTGTTGAGCACCTGCGCCACCACGAACTCGTTCCAGCACAGCATGAACGTGAATGCCCCGCAGGCGACCAGGCCGGGGCCGGACACGGGCAGCACGACGCGCAGGTAGGCCTGCCAGCGGTTGCAGCCGTCGACGAGCGCGCTCTTGTCGAGATCGGCGGGAATCGTCTCGAAGTAGGCCTTCATGATCCAGACGGTGAACGGCAGCGTGAACGAGCAGTACGCGATCACGAGCCCGGTGAGGGTGTTCTGGAGCGCGAGCGCCCGGAACACGATGAAGAACGCCGGCACGAGGACGATGGTCGGCAGCATGCGCGTAAAGAGCAGCGCGAAGAGCGAGACGGTCTTGAGCGGGAAGCGAAACCGTGCGTACGCGTACCCCGCGGTCGTGCCAACCGTGAGATTCACCAGGGTCACCACGGCGGCCACCACGAAGCTGTTCCACATCGCCCCGAGGATCCGGCCGGCCTGGCCCTCGGCGTGGAAGCGGACGAGGCCGAGCACCATGCGGTAGTTGTCGAGCGTCACCTCCGGCGGCACCGGCGTGAACGGGCGCGCGAGCAGGTTCTTCTGATACGAAATGCTGGTCACGAACAGCCACGCGAACGGCGCGATGAGCCAGAGCGCCACCGCCGCGACCGTCGCGTAGAGGATCAGGGTACTGCTGGCCGAGCGCCGCCGGTAGTTGCCGCCGCGATAGCGCCCGCGCCCGGGCGGCACCTCAGCCCTCCGGCTCGAAGCGGGCGAGGACGAGCTTATGGTAGACCACGGTGAGCAGCAGGCACAGCGCGGTGAGGGTGTAGAGGACGGCCGTGCCCGGACCGAACTTGAAGAACGTGAAGCTGGTCTTGAACCCGTGCCACGAGACAGTCGTGGTGTCGTAACCGGGCCCGCCCATCGTGAGCACGTAGATCAGGTCGAGCATGAGGAAGCCGTTCACCGTGGCGAGCACCAGCACCAGGAAGACGATCGGGCGCAGCGCCGGTAACGTGACGTACCAGAGCCGCCGCCAGTAGCCGGCCCCGTCCACCTCGGCCGCTGCATAGAGGTCCTCGGAGATCGACTGCATACCGGCCAGGAACAGGAGCGTCGCGAACGGGGCCTGGTTCCACATGTAGACCGACACCAGCACGTTGAGGGCGCTCCAGCCCTCCTTGAAGAAGGCGATGGCGCCCTCCACCAGGCCGATCCGGAGCAGCACGCCGTTGAGCGCGCCGAACTCGAAGTCGAGGATGCCGATCCACAGGAGCCCCACCACGATCCGCGAGAGGGACCAGGGGACGAGCAGGAGGCTCCGGAGGAGCGGTCGCCCCGCGAAGCGTTCGTTGAGAACGAGGGCCATGCCGAGCCCGACCACGGTGGCCTCGGCGACGAAGGCGGCGACGAAGTACAGGGTCCGCCAGAGCGAGTCCCAGTAGATCGGGTCGGCAAGCGCCTGGGCATAGTTCCGCAGGCCGATCCACCGATAGAGCGGGACGCGCATGCCCCCCACCTCGATGGCGGGGCCGGTCGTGCGTAGAAGATTGACGTCGGTGAACGAGAGCCACAGAGAGTAGACGAGCGGAAAGAAGACGACGAGACCGATGCAGAGCAGCGGCGGCCCGACGAAGAGCCAGGCCAGCGTTCCCTCCCGCAGCTTCACGTGGTGGCTAGACGAGCGACTTGTACAGCGCCGTCAGCTCCTTCAGGCCTCTGGGCACCGTGCTGGTGCCGCGGATGATGTTGTGCACGATCGCGATGGCCTTGCTGTCCCACTCGCTGAACCACGGCTCCTTGAACGCGTTGTTGGGGCGGCCCTTCTTGTACTGCTCGCGCAGGAGCTTGAGGTCGATCCACCTGTCGTAGGACTGGACGATCTCGGGGTTGTCGTACATCTCGGGGTAGGCGTTGTCGAGGCCCGCGATCAGGCACCACTGACGCTGCACGTACCAGTCGCCGTTCAGGTTGCCGCCGAGGAACGTGGCGAACTTCCACGCGTCCGCGAGCGCCGTGGTCTTGGCGTTGATCGTGTACCACTCGGTGAACATGTGAGTCTGCCCGTTCCCCGGGTACATCGCCATCTTCGCCTTCTTCGGCGCCAGCTTGCTGTTCTCCGGCTCGCCGGCGATCGTCCGGAGGTAGTAGGAGTGGTTCGTGTGGTACGCGTAGCGGCCGGTCCAGAACAGGCGGTGCGTGTCGGTCGACGAGGTCTTGGTGAGCACCTCGGGGTTCACGAGGCCGTCCTTGTAGACCTTCTGCCAGCGCTCCAGCGCGCGCGCGGCGCCCGGCTCCTGGTCGACGATCAGCCGGTTCTTCGCGTCGAAGACGGTCGCGCCTTCGGAGTGGCAGTCGCTGAGGAGCTGCGGCATGGTGCCCGAGCCGCTGTTGTTCCAGTTCGGCAGGTAGGGGGTGTCGCTGATCTTGTTGCGCTTGAGCTTGGTGCAGTGCTCGACGAGCTCGTCCCACGTCTTCGCGGGTGCGGTGATGCCCGCCTGCTGGAGCATCGGCTCGTTGTAGATCAGGATGAAGAGGCTGGTGAAGTAGGGAAGGCCGACGACCTTGGAGCCGTCGCGGCTCTTCGCCGCCTCCAGGTTGCCGGGCGCCATCTTCTTCTTCAGCTCGTCCATGCCCGGCAGGTCGTCCAGGGCGCGGATCAGGCCGTTGTCGACCCAGCGCTCGCGATTCGCGGAGTTGCAGTACATGACATCGACGATCTCGCCGGCCATGGCCCGCGTTTCCATCGTCGGATGGTAGGTGGCCCACGGCACGGCGTCGTACTTGACCTGGCCACCGTGCTTCTTGTTGAAGTAGTCGACGTAGTCCTTGACGGTATCGGGCTTGAAGACCCAGCCCGCAAAGTTGATCGACCTGTCCGCGCGCGCCGCGCGGAGCCGGCCCTCGCCGAGGACGGCGGCGGCCGCGGCCACGCCGGTGGTGCCGAGGAAGGTGCGCCGGGTGAGGGTCATGACGTCCTCCTGGGCTGCGGAATCGAGCGGGGCACATGATACGCGATCGCGTGCGAGACGGCTAGACGGGCGGCCAGGACCTCCGTGATCGCGCAACGAGTGCCTCCCCGACCGCGGTCTGCCGCACGCGGCGCCGCCGACGGCGGGAGACGTCAGCCACGACGAGGTGCTGCCGCCGGGGTGTCGACGGCAGCGGGCAGCCCGTCCGGGCCTGGCCGGGCGGCCGCCAGGGCGTGCCCCGCCCGTTCGCGGACGTGCGCGGTGGGCGTGCGGTCGATCCGGAGGCTGAGCAGCTCGGGCCGGCTGTAGTGGCCGCGGGAGTCCATCAGCATCTTGCGCGTGCGATCAGCGTGATGTCGGGTCGGCCACGACGAGTAGGGTCGAGGGCTGGCGCGGCACAAGCGCCCGTCTCCAGCCCCCGCCCGTTCGAACGGCGCATACA
>DATIAY010000024.1:0-4557 GCA_035457825.1 Candidatus Methylomirabilota bacterium | reverse complement strand
AGAGCCGGCGCGAGCACATGATGGGCGCGGCCCACGCCCGCGACCAGGTCCACGAGATCGCGCTGGCGGCAGCGCGCGACGGAACGCTGCTGGCCGTCCGCGACCGCATCTGGCTCGACTTCGGCGCCTACAACTCCTGGGGCATCGTCTTGCCCTACAACACGGTGGCCCACCTGATCGGCCCGCACCGGCTCCGCCACATGCAGGTCGACTTCAAGGGCGTCGTCACCAACAAGACGCCCAACGCCCCCTATCGGGGCGCCGGCCGGCCCGAGGCGGTCTTCGCCATGGATCGCATCGTCGATTGCCTGGCCCGCAAGCTCGGGATGGACCCGGCCGAGCTCCGGCGGCGCAACTACTTGCGGGCCGACGAGCTGCCCTGGGATCTGGGGATGCCCTATCGGGACGGCAACTCGCTCGTGTACGACAGCGGCGACTTCCGGGGCGCCCTGGAGGCGGCTCTCAAGGCCGCCGGCTACGATGATTTCCGCAGCGCGCAGCTCCGGCTGCGCGAGCAAGGCATCTACCGCGGGATCGGCATCTCGGGCTACGTCGAGGGCACGGCCATCGGACCCTACGAGGGGGCCACGGTGAAGCTGGATCTCACCGGCCGGGTCACGGTAGCCACCGGCGCGGTCAACTCCGGCCAGGGCCACGAGACGTCGTTCGCCCAGGTCGCCGCCGATGCCCTGGGGGTGCCGCTGGATTGGGTCACGGTCATCGGCGGCGACACGGCGGCCGTTCCCTTCGGCGTCGGCACCTTCGCCAGCCGCAGCGCGGTGACCGCGGGCAACTCGATCGCCGACGCCTGCCACCAGGTTCGCGACAAGCTCGTGCGCGCGGCGGCCACGCTGCTGGAAGCGGCCCCGACGGACATCGAGGTCGAGGACGGTTCGGTCGGGGTGCGCGGTGCTCCGCACACCGCCGTCCCGCTCAGCCGCGTGATCCAGGCCTCGCTGCCCACCTTCGCCCGGCCCGGCGTGGCGCCACCCGACTTCGAGGCCAGCGCGTATCATCACGTCCCCACCGTGACGTACGCGAGCGCCGTCCACGTGGCCCAGGTCGAGGTCGATCCGGACACGGGCCGGGTCCGCCTGCTGAGGTACGTCGTGGCCCACGACTGCGGCAAGGTGATCAACCCGATCATCGTCGACGGCCAGGTCCACGGTGGAGTCGTCCAGGGCGTGGGCGGCGCGCTATGGGAGGAGATGGTCTACGACGGGCAGGGGCAGCTCTTGACCGGCAGCTTCATGGACTACGCGATACCCGTGGCGACGGACCTGCCCCTCATCGAGACGGTCCACCTCGAGTACCCCTCACCCCGGAACCCGCTGGGTGCCAAGGGCCTGGGCGAGGGGGGCGCCATCTCGCCGCCACCGGCGATCGCCAACGCCATCGACGATGCCCTGGCCCCCTTCGGCGTGCGCGTCACCACCACCCCGGTGACGGCGGCCCGCTTGCACGCCCTCATCCAGGCCGGGACACCGCGACGTTCTTCATGAACTCACCGACTCGCGGGTCTGCATAAAAGCCGAACGCGTCAGTCAGGGTTCCGCGGATTCCGTTCCAGGTCTCGATCCCGTACAGGATCGCCATGTCATCGGGATCCGAGATGCCCTCGAAGCGGTGATACTCGGCGACCGTGACCCGGTCCGGGGAAAAAATCTCTCGTTTCCCCACGGCCCAGAGTCGATGGTCGACCACCTGGAAGTGCTCGGTGAACCCTCGCCGGCTGAGGTCGTCCATCATGCCGGCCAGGGTTGTGGGTTCCGTGGACACCGCCTTAATCCAGACCCCAGGTGAACACCCGCGTTGGGGTCACCTCGATGATCACGGAATCCGATGTGGCCAGAGCCGCCTCCCGCGCGTACTGGGGGTATTTCGCGTAGAGCAGGGCCCGCGCCCTCTTGAAGCGAGGACCGCGGGCGATCAGGATCACGGTACCCAGGACCATCACCCCTTTCAGGTGCGACCAGTCCTCGGAGTACAGATCCACGGTCAGCGCGATACGTGGATTCTCCCGAAGGTTGGCGACCTTGCGGCCATCGTCGCCGGAGCCGAAATAGATCTTGTCGCCGGCCAGGACATGGCACACGGGGACGAGGTGCGGAGCGCCGTTGGCACCCGCCGTCGCCACCCGACACACGCGCTCGTGGGCGATCAGCCTGGACACTTTCTTCGTGAGTCGCACGGCGGCTCCTTCCCGGGGACCGGTCTCCTGGTGGTTTCACAGCATCGGCAGCTCACGGGACCGGGGGCCGAGGGGAAAGGCCTCGTCGATCTGCGCGAGCTCGGCATCGGTCAGCTGGAGCTCGCCGGCCCCCGCATTTTCGGCGGCATGGTCGGGACGGGACGCCTTGGGGATGGTGAAGAGTGACGCCCGCCGCACCAGGAAACGGAGCGCGACCTGGCGCGCGGTCGCCCCGTGCGCGGCGGCGATCCGTTGCAGCACCCGCCCACCGTTCGTGCGCGGCCCGGGAAAGCGATCGTGGCCGAACGGGCTGTACGCGACCACGGCCACGCCGTGCTCCTCGCACCACGGAAGGACCGCGTGCTCGATGGCGCGCTCATTCAGGTGGTAGAGGACCTGGTTGCATACGGGGCCGCCGTCGCCGGCGATCTCCCGGGTCTCCTCGAGGTCGGCCACATCGAAGTTGCTCACACCCCAGGCGAGGATCTTGCCCTCCCGCTGGAGCTGCTCGAAGGCGCCGATCGTGTCGGCCAGGGGGTGCTGGCCCCGCCAGTGCAGCAGATAGGCATCCAGCCGATCGGTGCGCAGGCGAGCGAGCGACCGCTCGCAGGCCGCCAGCGTCCCCCGCCGGGAGGCGTTCTGGGGCAGCACCTTGGACACCAGGAAGGCCGCGTCACGGCGCCCGGCGATGGCCTCGGCTACCATCTCCTCGGCGACGCCCGACCCGTACATCTCAGCCGTGTCGATGTGGGTCATGCCGAGATCGAGACCCTGGCGCAACGTGGCGAGGGCCCGGACGCGGTCGCCCCGCTCGAGGTACCAGGTCCCTTGCCCGACCACCGCGACCTCGCGCTTGCCGGGACCGAACCGACGCCGTTCCATGGCTGTCCCGCTACCCGTCTGCAGAGGCCTAGCCGGCCGGCAGCACCCCGGTGGCCACGGGCATCAGGACATGGCGTAGAACCTCCTCGGCGCCGTCCACGAGCGTGAAGGACAGCTGGCGGCGCAGCTCCTCCGGCACGTCCTCGAGATCCCGCTCGTTCCGGCGCGGCAGGATCACCGTGCGAATCCCGGCCCGGTGCGCGGCCAGGACCTTCTCCTTGATCCCGCCCACGGGCAGCACCTTGCCGCGCAGCGTGATCTCACCCGTCATGGCCACCTCGCTTCGCACCGGACGGCCGGTGGCCAGTGACGCCAACGCCGTCATGATGGTCACCCCGGCCGAAGGCCCATCCTTGGGAATGGCCCCCGCGGGCACGTGCACGTGGATGGTCTTGCCCTCGAAGAGCTTGGGATCGATATCGAGGGCCTCGGCGTTGGACCGCACGAACGACACCGCCGCCTGCGCGCTCTCGCGCATGACGTCGCCGAGCATCCCGGTGAGGAGGAGCCGATCCTCGCTGCTCGGCATCATGGTGACTTCCACGAAGAGCACGTCGCCACCGGTCGGCGTCCAGGCCAGTCCAGTGGCCACGCCCGGACGCGTGGTCCGCTCGGCGACCTCGTCGAAGAACCGCGGCCGGCTGAGGTACTCGACGAGATTCTCGGCGGTGATCCGGACCGGCTCGCGGTGCCCCTCGGCCAGCCCGCGGGCCACCTTGCGGGCGACGGCGGCGATCTCCCGCTCCAGGTTGCGCACGCCCGCCTCGCGCGTGTAGCCTCGCACGATCTGGTGAATGGCGTCCGGCTCGAAGGCGAGCTCGTCGGCGGCCAGGCCGTGGGCGGCGAGCTGCTTGGGGACCAGATACTGTCTGGCGATCCCGATCTTTTCCTCGTCCGTGTACCCGGACAACGCCAGGATCTCCATGCGGTCACGCAACGGCCCGGGGATGGTGTCCAGCGTGTTGGCGGTGGCGATGAACAGCACCTGCGACAGGTCGAAGGCGACTCCCAGGTAGTTGTCGACAAAGGTGTGGTTCTGGGCGGGATCCAGCACCTCGAGCAGGGCCGAGGAGGGGTCACCGCGCCAGTCGGCGCCGATCTTGTCGATCTCGTCGAGCATGAACACGGGATCACGGCTCTCGGCACGCCGCAGACCCTGGATGATGCGGCCGGGCATGGCGCCGATGTAGGTGCGCCGGTGGCCGCGGATCTCCGCTTCGTCCCGGACGCCGCCCAGCGACATGCGCACGAATTGCCGGCCCAGGGCCCGGGCGATGCTCTGGCCCAGGCTGGTCTTGCCCACACCTGGAGGTCCCACGAAGCAGAGGATCGGCTCCCGGGCCGGACTGTCCCCGGTCACTCGAGGCGGCTTGGCGGGTACGGCGGCCACGCCGGCAGCGGGCTGATCCGCTCGAGCCTCGCGCTCCTGCCTCAGCTTCTTGACGGCCAAGTACTCGAGGATCCGGTCCTTGATCTTCTCGAGA
>DATIAY010000023.1:0-6510 GCA_035457825.1 Candidatus Methylomirabilota bacterium | reverse complement strand
GCTCTACGACGCGCAGTTCCCCTTCTATGACACCTTCATCGGCCGCACGACCTGCGACGCCATCGCCGTCACCACGGACTGGGAGGAGCGCCGCCCGTACCGCTTCTACTACTTCGTCGTGGTCACGACGGTGGTACTCGCCGGCTTCTACCTGATAACGGTAGCGCAGCCCTTCATCCTCTGGATCGGGGTGGCGATCTCAGCCCTGGTCTACCGATCGATCGGCGCCTGGCAAATCATGCTGATCAACAACCGGCGGCTCCCGGACGGGTTCAAGGTGAGCAAGCTCAACACCTGGCTGCTGTGGATCACCGTGGTCACGGGGTTCGGTGGAGTCGGGACCTGGGCCGTGACTGTCTTGCCCCAGGAGCTCTGCAAGAACTATAAGATCCTTTGTCCATGAGATCGGCGCAGCGGGCAGGCGGCTCCTCACGGGGCCGCCTGACACATCCAGGGTGGTGACGTGGCGATCCTCTGGGCCGTGATGATGCTGGTCTGGTTCGCTGGACTGCTCTTCGGGCTGTGGTGGGTGTGGCCGCACTTCGAGCGCTTGACTCTGACCGCAGACCTCGTGATGGCCTCGGTGTGGCTCATCATTGGCGGCGCCGCCTGGATCGTCGCGCTGAATCTCGGGCTGCAGCGCTACTGGCGCCGGAACCACTAGGAATCGCCGCGCTTCTGCTCCTTCAGGGCGCCGAGGAAGGGTCTTGGCCTTCTTGTCCGAGGACGGCCGGCCGCTTGGACGTGTGTTGGACGTGAACGGCACCCAACCAGGTCCAACCTGCCCCAATGCGGCGGGCCCTAAACCCGGTCCGGGCTACGGGTCTGGTTGGGTGGCGTGGCTCAGCCCATGCAGTAAGATGCCGGCGCCACCAAGTGACGGCGGCGTGCCGCGTTGTCGCCCGGACCTGCTTGCGCCGCTCACGCCCTGCCGGCGGGTGCAGACGACGAAAGGAGAGAACAGATGTCAAGCGAAGCAAAGTGCCCGTTTACGCACGCGGTTGCCGGCGCCATCTCGAACCGAGACTGGTGGCCCAATCAGCTGAACCTCAAGATTCTCCACCAATACTCGTCCCTGTCCGATCCCATGGGCGAGGGCTTCGACTACGCCAAGGAGTTCAAGAGCCTCGACCTGGCGGCGGTGAAGAAGGATCTCACGGCGCTGATGACCGACTCGCAGGATTGGTGGCCGGCGGACTTCGGCCACTACGGCCCCTTGTTCATCCGCATGGCCTGGCACGCCGCCGGCACCTACCGCATCCACGACGGCCGCGGCGGCGCCGGGGCCGGCCAGCAGCGCTTCGCGCCGCTGAATAGCTGGCCGGACAACGCGAACCTCGACAAGGCGCGCCGGCTGCTCTGGCCGATCAAGCAGAAGTACGGCCGAAAGATCTCGTGGGCTGACCTCCTGATCCTCGCGGGCAACGTGGCGCTGGAATCGATGGGGTTCAAGACCTTCGGGTTCGGCGGCGGGCGTGCAGATGTCTGGGAAGCGGACGAGGTCTACTGGGGCTCCGAGGACACGTGGCTGGGGGACAAGCGGTACTCCGGGGACCGGAACCTCGAAAGACCGCTCGCCGCCGTCCAGATGGGGCTGATCTACGTCAACCCGCAAGGCCCGAATGGCAACCCGGACCCGATGGCGGCGGCCCGGGACATCCGCGAGACGTTCGCGCGCATGGCGATGAACGACGAGGAGACCGTCGCGCTGATTGCCGGCGGCCACACCTTTGGCAAGACCCACGGCGCCGGCCTGGAGTCCCATATGGGGCCCGAGCCCGAAGCGGCCGGCATCGAGGAGCAAGGCCTCGGCTGGAAGAGCAGCTTCCGCACGGGCAAAGGCGGCGACGCGATCACCAGCGGCCTGGAGGTCACGTGGACCACCACGCCCACGAAGTGGAGCAACAACTTCTTCTGGAACCTGTTCGGGTACGAGTGGGAGCTGACGAAGAGCCCGGCCGGTGCGCATCAGTGGAGACCGAAGGGGGGCGCGGGCGCCGGTACGATTCCCGATGCCCACGACCGGACCAAGCGTCACGCGCCCGCCATGCTGACCACGGACCTCTCCCTGCGGGTGGACCCGGCGTACGAGAGAATCTCGCGGCGCTTCTTCGAGAATCCGGATCAGTTCGCCGACGCCTTCGCCCGGGCGTGGTTCAAGCTGACGCACCGGGACATGGGCCCGCGCGCCCGCTACTTGGGCCCCGAGGTTCCGGCCGAGGAGCTCATCTGGCAAGACCCCATCCCGGCAGTCAATCACAAGTTGATCGATGAGCAGGACATCGCCGCCCTCAAGCGCAAGATCCTGGCGTCGGGGCTGTCGGTCTCGCAGCTGGTGTCGACCGCCTGGGCGTCGGCGTCCACCTTCCGTGGCTCCGACAAGCGCGGCGGGGAAAACGGCGCGCGCATTCGCCTCACGCCGCAGAAGGAGTGGGACGTCAACCAGCCTGGCCAGCTGGCGAAGGTGCTCAAGACGCTGGAGGGCATCCACAGCGAGTTCAACAGCGCACAGTCTGGCGGCAAGAAGGTCTCGCTCGCCGACCTGATCGTGCTGGCCGGTTGCGCCGGGGTCGAGCAGGCGGCAAAGAATGCCGGTCACACCGTGACGGTCCCCTTCGCGCCGGGCCGCATGGATGCCTCGCAGGAGCAGACCGATGTGGACTCCTTCGCCGTGCTCGAACCGATCGCGGACGGGTTCCGCAACTACCTCAAGGGCAAGTACGCGATCTCGGCTGAGGAGCTGCTGGTCGATCGGGCGCAATTGCTGACGCTGACCGCGCCGGAGATGACGGTGCTAGTCGGCGGTATGCGCGTGCTGAACACCAACGTCGGACAGACGAAGCACGGCGTCTTCACCACGCGGCCGGAAGCGCTGACCAACGACTTCTTTGTGAACCTGCTCGACATGGGCACCGAGTGGAAGGCGGTGTCGGACGCCAAGGACGTGTTCGAAGGATGCGATCGCAAGACGGGCAAAGTCAAGTGGACCGGCACGCGTGTCGATCTCGTCTTCGGTTCGAACTCCCAGCTCCGGGCCCTGGCGGAGGTCTACGGAAGCTCGGATGCGCAGGGGAAGTTCGTCCAGGACTTCGTGGCGGCCTGGGCCAAGGTGATGAACCTCGATCGCTTCGAGCTGGCGTGAGCTCGGAGGATAGGCCTAAAGGAGCGATCACGCTTCCGCCTGGAGCTCGTCACGACGACGCGGGAGCCACCCCTCGACCGGTATCACCTTGCCCCAGCCGTAGGCGCTCGCAAACGTGGTGAGATCCGCCGACCGAGAGGTGACGAACTTCAGGGCATCGGCGATCTCGCCGCCAGCGCGCACGCCCGGCCGCGGTGACTGGCGGCGCTGGCAAGGAGGGTCAGGCCGTCGGTGATGTTCGCGATGTCGGAGGCGAGGCCACCAAAGACATAGGCGATGACGTCGGCGCGCCGCTCCTCACGCCAGACGGCATACGGCAACGGCGGGTTGTCAGCAAGACCCTGCAATGTGGCAAGGTCTTTCGGCAAGCACTCGCGTTTCCAGTCGAGCCGCTGGCTGATCGCCCGGAGCGTCGCTGGTCAGCCCGATTCCAGGCGGCGAGCACATCGGGACGGTACTCGTGCACCACTTTCGCCCAGGACGCTCGGATCAGTGCTGGCCAGCTGTGCCCTGCCCGTGACCGCCGCAAGTCCGCCCGCCTGACCCGCTGCTATTCACGCTGCCACGCGGGCCCGGCGCTCATCCGCACTAACTTAGGGGCGTCCTTGCCTCTGCTCATCCCCGCCCCATCTTCAGCCCGGAACAGGGACCACCATCGAGGGTAGCGGGGGCGCCGACCAGGGTCTTGACCTCCGACGACAGTCGATTGACCGCCCACGCCAGGGCGCGGTCAAGGAATCAGCGCGCGAGCGGCGCTCACTTCTTCTTCTGCTCGGCCTGGGCCTGCTTGACCACCTCGCCCACCTTCGTGATCGGCCCCCTGAGCCCGTCCAGGATCGTCCCGAGCCGGGGGCCCTCGATGAAGACGCCGTCGATGCCGAGCCCCTTGTAGCGAGCGGCGACCTCGGAGTCCTCCATGGCGGCGCGCAGGGCCCGGGCCACCACGTCCAGGTTCGCCCGCGGCACCGCCCTGGGCGCGAAGACGATGATGCGCTCCTCGAAGACCGTCGGCACGCCGGCCTCCCTCGCGGTCGGCACGTCGGGCAGCTCGGGCACGCGCTGCTCGGAGAACATGACCAGCGGGCGGATGCCCTGCGACTTGTACAGCAGGAACTCGGGGCCTGAGAAGAGCGAGAGCTCCGTGTGCTTGCCCAGGATGGACTTCAGGCGGACGGCCCCGCCGCCGGCCTGGACGTACCGGAACCTGACGCCGGCCTCCTGCTGGAACATCAGCGGCACGAAGTGCGGCAGCAGCCCGATGTTCATCGCCACCGTGATCGTCTCCGGCTTGGCCCGGGCCTCGGCCAGCACGTCCTGGATGGACTTGAACCGGCTGTCCGCCAGGCACCCCAGGCCCACCTGGGTGCGCCCGACCTGGCCGACCAGCGCGAAGGCGGTGTGGTCGTAGTCCACCACCCCGACCGCCGGCGCCGTCAGCAGGCCCATGTGGAACATCCCGATCGTGTAGCCGTCGGGATCGGAGTCCTTGACCAGCCGGGTGCCGACCGTGCCGCCCGCCGCCGCGTTGTTGACGACGACGATCGGTTGCGACAGCAGCTTCCGCCGGTCGATCGTCTGCTGCAGCAGGCGGCCGACGACGTCGGTCTGGCCGCCCGGCGCGATGGGAATGATCATCCGGACCGGCTTGTCGGGATATGCGGCGGCGGCCGCGCCGGGCAGGCCGAGCGGCATCGCGCCGGCGGCGGCCAGGATCCTGAGTGCCTCGCGTCGAGTGAGCGTGTGCATGGTCATCCTCCCGGGGTGTGGAGACCCGTCTCCGGTGGTTGGGCGGCCGGCCCGCGGGCGGCCCGGCGCCACTCCCGCACGAACGGCCAGACGAACATCACGGCGGCGACGGCCAGCATCGTGCCGGCCATGGGGCGCTGCACGAGCGGCAGGTAGCTACCCGCCGAGGCCATGAGGCCCGCTCGCAGCTCGGCCTCGGCGGCGGGGGCCAGCACGAGCCCGACCACGAAGGGAGCGAGCGGGACCCGGGCCAGCTCCAGCAGGATGCCGAGCAGGCCGAACCCCAGCATCACCCAGATATCGAACGCGCGGTTGTTGAGCGCGAAGGCGCCGATGACGGAGAACACGATCACCATGGGCAGGACCACCGACGGCGGCACCAGCATCAAGCGCGCGAAGAGGGCGATGCCGAACGTCATCAGCGCGAACATGACGAGGTGCGCCACCAGGTGGGTGGCGAAGATCGTGTTCACGATCTCGGGGTTGTTCTTGAAGAGCAGCGGCCCCGGCTGCAGGTTGTGGATGACGAGGGCCCCGAGCAGGACCGAGTCGGTCAGGCCGCCCGCGATGCCGAGCGTCAGGATGGGCACCAGGGTGCCGCCGGTGGTGGCGTTGTTGGCGCTCTCGGCGGCCACGATCGCCTCCTCGCTGCCCGATCCGAACTCGTGAGGGCGCCGCGAGAGGTTCTTCGCGGTCGTGTAGGCGACGATGGAGGCGACGGTGGCGCCGACGCCCGGGAGGATGCCGATCCAGATCCCGATCAGCGACGAGCGCACCATGTTCCAGCCGTGCACGGCGTAGTCGCGCAGCGACACGAACATGCCGCGCATCGAGGCCCGGATGGGCCGGGCCCCCGATTCCAGGTTCAGCGCGTCGGCCACGACCTGGCTTACCGCGAACATCCCCAGGATGACGGGCAGGCTGTTGAACCCGCCCTCGAGCGCGGTGACGCCGAAGGTCAGCCGCACGATGCCCGAGCTCTCGTCGACGCCGGGGTACGACACGAGCATGCCCAGCAGCCCCGCCGAGAGCCCCTTGAGGAAGGAGGCCTCGGACAGCGACGAGATCAGGATGAGGGCCATCACGATCACGGCGAAGTTCTCGAATGGGCCGAACGACACGGCGAGCCGCGCGAGGGGTGGGGAGAGCAGCACCAGCGCAGTCCACGACAGGGCGCCGCCGACCAGGGACGAGGCGTTGCCGAGCCCGAGCGCTCGCCCGGGATGGCCACGCCGGGCGAGCTGGTAGCCGTCGAGGCAGGTCATGATCGCGTTGGGCTCGCCGGGAATGCGCATCAGGGTGGCGGTAATGAGGCCCCCCGACACGCCGCCCACGAACATCGCGATGAGCAGCGAGACCGCCTCCACGCTGCCCATCTGGTAGGTGAACGGCAGCGTGAGGGCCATGAGGGTGCCCGCCGTGATCCCCGGCAGGACCCCGACCGAGACGCCGAGCGCGACCCCGCCGACCATGACCGCGAAGGCCTTGAGCGTGAAGAGGTGCAGGAAGGCGTCGGCGAGCGTCACGGCGCGGCCGGCCTCAGGTCAGGTCGAGCCTGAAGAGGACACGGAACAGCAGGTCGAGGACGACGGCCGCCGCCACGGCGAACGCGGCCACCGCCG
>DATIAY010000022.1:0-9037 GCA_035457825.1 Candidatus Methylomirabilota bacterium | reverse complement strand
CGTTGCCTCCCGTCCACAGTCTGCGCCGGGCGTGCGTCTAGCTCGCGGGCGCCGGACCATCCGGCCGGGGGCCCCGCCGCCGGCCCCGGTGGCGGCGACGGCCCGGGCCGGAGGCGGCGGGCGCAGGGGCCGGACCCGGGGGCGGCGGCGCCGGCGCCGGGGGGCGAACCTGGCCCGCGTCCGGCCGTCGCTCGTGACCGCGCTGCCGCCTCTCGGGCCCGCGACCCCGCTCCCCGTCACGGCGCCTGGCCAGCCGCGCCCGACGCTCCTCGGCGTAGCGCCGCCGCTCCTCGGCCGTGGGCGGGATCTCCTTGACCAGGAGATCCTCCTCCGCCCACTCCACCGGAATCTTCTGTCCGAGGAACTTCTCGATCGCCTCGATCCGGAGCGCGCTCACCTCGTCCACGAGGCTGATGGCCTTGCCGCCTGCGCCCGCCCGCGCGGTACGGCCGATGCGGTGGACGTAGTCCTCGGCATCCTCGGGCAGGTCCCAGTTGACCACGTGGCTCACCGCCTCGATGTGCAGCCCGCGCGAGGCCACGTCGGTCGCCACCAGGACGGGCAAGCGCCCCTGCTTGAAGTCGGCGAGGAGGCGGAGCCGCTTCTTCTGATCGACGTCGCCAGTGAGGGCCCGGGCTTCCCAGCCGTTGCGGATCAGCCGGTCCTCCAGCCGCCGCGCCTCTTCGCGCGTGTTGCTAAAGATCAGGATGCGGTCACCGCCCTCGCGCTGCAGCAGGCCCAGGAGGAGGGGGAACTTCTCCTCGCGGGCCACGTGGAAGAGCCGCTGCTCGACTTTCTCGACCGTTTTCTGCTGGGGCGCGATCGAGATCTGGGCCGGATTGTTCATGAACTCCCATGTGAGCTCGAGCACCCGGAAGGAGAGCGTTGCCGAGAACAGGAAGGACTGGCGGTGATCCGGTGAGGGCAGGCGGCGCAGGATGAACCGAAGATCGGCAATGAAGCCCATGTCGAACATCCGGTCGGCCTCGTCGACCACCAGGACCTCGACCCTGCGTGGCGACCACACGTGCTGCTTGAGGTAGTCGATGAGCCGGCCCGGCGTGCCGACCAGGATGTCGCAGCCCTCGCGCAGGGCATCCCGCTGCCGGTTGTAGTCGATCCCCCCGTAGACGCTGAGGATCCGGAACGGCGTGTACTTGCCGAGGAGCCTGGCGTCGGATTCGATCTGGACCACGAGCTCCCGGGTCGGGGCGATGACGAGCACGCGGGGGCCGTCGGCAGGCCGTCCCGGGCGGTCCGCCCCGCTCAGCAGGCGGGTGAAGGCGGCAATGAGGAACGCCGCCGTCTTGCCGGTGCCCGTCTGCGACTGCCCGGCCACGTCCTTGCCCTTCAACGCCAGCGGGAGGGTCGCCTCCTGGATCGGCGTGGTGGTGACGAAGCCCGCCTCGCGGATGCCCCGCATGACCGGCTCGGGCAGGCTGAGCGCCTCGAAATCCATCACACGGG
Source organism: Candidatus Methylomirabilota bacterium (assembly GCA_035457825.1). Taxonomy (GTDB): domain Bacteria; phylum Methylomirabilota; class Methylomirabilia; order Rokubacteriales; family CSP1-6; genus 40CM-4-69-5. The sequence continues at coordinate 7,570 of DATIAY010000022.1, read as the reverse complement.
ACAGACGAGCTGGCCCATACGCTCGGTCAGCGTGAAGTTCTCGCGGTAGTCCACCGGCACCTCGAGCAGGCAGGGGCCGCGGCCGGCGAAGGCCGACTCCAGCGCGGGCACCAGCTCGGAGGCGGCCTCCACCCGCGCGCCGCGACAGCCGAAGGCCCGGGCCAGGGCGGGAAAGTCCGGGTTACCGAACGCCACGCCGGCCTCGCGGCCGTAGCGATTGAGCTGCTTCCAGCGGATGACGCCGTAGGCGTCGTCGCGGAAGATGACCACGACCACAGCGAGGTCCAGGCGGACGGCCGTCTCCAGCTCCTGCACGTTCATGAGGAACCCGCCGTCCCCGACGACAGCCGCCACCCGGCGCTCGGGATGCAGCAGCTTGGCCGCGATGGCGCCGGGCAGCCCGATGCCCATGGCGGCGAAGCCGTTGGAGATGATCACCGTGTTGGGCTCCTCGGCCTGGAAGAGTCGGGCCACCCACAGCTTGTGGGCGCCGACGTCGGAGACGACGATGTCATGCGGGGCGAGGACTTTGCGAAGGTCGTGCAGGATACGCTGGGGCTTCAGGGGAAACCCATTGTCAGTTGCGCCCACCTGGAGCTCGCTGAGGATCCAGTCGTGGAGCTGGCGGGTGCGGCCGGGATCCCGGCGGGTCGACACCAGGTCGGTGAGCAAATCGAGGACCTCCCGGATGTCCGCGACCACCTCCACCGCCGGCTGGTAGTCCTCGTCCACCTCGGCCGGGGTGAAGTCGATGTGCACGATCGTCTTGTTGCGGTCGCCGTTCCACAATTTGGGCGCGAATTCCACCGGGTCGTAACCGGCGGCGATGACGAGGTCGGCGCGATCGAAGCCGCACGAGACGACGTCCCGCATCTGCAGCCCGATCGTCCCCAGATGGAGCTCGTGGTTCCAGGGCAGGCACCCCTTGGCCATGAAAGTGTTCGCCACCGGGATGCCGGTGCGGCCGGCGAACTGGCGGAGCGCCAGCGAGGCCTGGCCCCGGAGGACACCGTTGCCGGCGAAGATAAGCGGGTTACGCGCACGGTCGATCAGCCCGGCAGCCCGACGCAGGGCCTGGCGGTCTGGCGACGGCCGCCGCGGCCGCTCCGTCGACAGTGGCGCGGCCGCGCTGGTCACCGCCTCGTCGGCGACGTCCTCGGGCAGCTCCAGGTGACAGGCCCCTGGCTTCTCGGCCTCGGCGACCTTGAAAGCCTTGCGCACCGCTTCCGGGATCACCTCCCCGATCTCAAGCCGCGTGTTCCACTTGGTGATAGGCCGGAACATGTCGACGATGTTGACGTACTGATGCGACTCCTTGTGGATGCGATCACGGCCCGCCTGGCCGGTGATGGCCACCACGGGCGCCCGATCCAGGTTGGCGTCGGCGACGCCGGTCGTGAGGTTGGTCGCCCCCGGCCCCAGCGTGCCCAGACACACGCCGGCCCGGCCGCTGAGGCGGCCCCACACGTCGGCCATAAAGGCCGCGCCCTGCTCGTGGCGGCAGGTCACGAAGCGGAGGTCGGCCTCGCTCAGGGCGTCCATGAAGGCCAAAGTCTCTTCGCCGGGCACGCCGAAGATGACGTCGACGCCCTCGTTCTTGAGGCAGTGCACGAGCAGCTCGGCGCCTTTCACGCGGGAGTCTCCCCGGTCACGGGTGCGGGCTTGGGGCGGCGCGCGAAAATGCGGGCCGAGATGATCCCGATCTCGTAGAGCAGGATGAGGGGGCCCGCCATCATCATCTGGTTGAAGGCGTCCGGCGTGGGCGTGAGGATCGCCGAGGCCACGAAGGCGCCCAGGACCGCGTACTTCCGATTCTTGGCCAACGCCCTGGGCGTCACCAGCCCCAGGCGGGCGGCCAGCGTGATGGCCAGCGGCAACTCGAAGATGAGGGCAAAGGCCAGCGTGAACTTCAGCAGGAAGTCGATGTAGCTGCCGATGGAGATCATCGGCGTGAGCCCGGGCCGGCTGAACGACAACAGGAAGCTGATGGCGTAGGGGGTCACCACCTTCAGCGAAAACGCGCCCCCGCCCACGAAGAGCAGGGAGCCGATGATGACGAACGGGGCGGCGTATTTCTTCTCGTGCGCGAAGAGCCCGGGAGCGACGAAGGCCCACACCTGCCAGAGGATGACGGGCGAGGCCAGGAAGAGTCCGGTGAGGAGCGCCACCTTCATCTGGACCCAGAAGGCTTCGGTGACGGCCAGGAAGACGAGCGTGTTGCCCGTCGCCTGGATGGGCTGGCCCAGCCAGTCCACGATGCGCTGGCTCAGGGGAAAGGTGACGACGAGGCCGACGAGGAGCGCGATGAGGCTTCGCACGATGCGGGTGCGGAGCTCCCCGAGGTGTTCCATGAAGGACATCTTGTCGTTCACGACCCGGCTCATCGTCGCTACCAGCGCTCCACGAAGTGCCGCAGGGCGCCCACGCCGCGACCCGCCGGGAAGCCCTCGCGGATCGCCGCCGTGACGTAGGCCTTGCCGGCGCCGACCGCCGCCTCCAGCGTCCGCCCCTGGGCGAGGCCGGCGGCGATGGCCGAGGAGAATGTGCACCCGGTCCCGTGGGTATTGGGGGAGTCGAGCCGGGGCGCGGGGAAGCGGGTCAGCGTGCGACCGTCCCACAGGATATCCGTCGCCGAGTCCTTGAGGTGCCCGCCCTTCACCAGCGCGGTGCGCGCTCCTCGCGCGACGATGCGCTGCGCCGCCTCCACCATGTCGGCCTCGGTGTGGACCGGCATGTCGGCCAGCGCCGCCGCCTCGTGGAGGTTGGGCGTGACCACCGCGGCCAGGGGCAGCATCTCCTTGATCAATGCCGACCGGGCCTCGGGCTGCAGGAGGGGATCTCCCGACTTGGCGATCATGACGGGATCGAGCACCACGCGATCCTGGCGATGAGCCCGCAAACGTTCGGCCACCGCCTCGATGATGGACGCCGTCGACAACATCCCGATCTTCACCGCGTCGGTCCCGAAGTCGCTCAGCACGGAGTCGATCTGCTGGGCCACGAAGGCGGGTGGCAGGTTGAACACACCCTGCACGCCGAGCGAGTTTTGCGCCGTCACCGCGGTCAGCACGGACATACCGAAGACGCGGAACGCCGAGAACGTCTTGAGGTCCGCCTGAATGCCGGCCCCGCCGCCCGAGTCCGAGCCGGCGATGGTCAGCGCCTTGGGAACGCGCATCGCTCGAAGTATACGCGCCGCTTGAGGCCTCGACAAACGCCGGCCGTCTCAGCGGGCGGGAATCACCAGGGTGAACTCCCCGCGGACCGCCCCTGCCCGCAAGCGCGCCAGGTGCGCCGAGGGGGTGGCGCTCACCACCTCCTCGAACTGCTTGGTCAGCTCGCGCGCCACCACGATCTCCCGTTCGCCGAAGACCTCGGCGATCGCCTCCAGGGTGGCCAAGATGCGGTGCGGAGACTCGTAGAGCACGATCGTCGTCTCCAACGCCTGGAGGGCCAGGAGCCGGGCGCGGCGCCGTCCCGCCTTGTTCGGCAGAAACCCTTCGAAGTGGAAGCGGTCGGCGGGGACGCCGGCCGCGCTCAGCGCCGTCACCACCGCCGCCGCCCCCGGTACCGGCACCACCGCGACCCCAGCGGCCCGGGCCTCGCGCACGAGGAGCGCTCCCGGGTCGGACACGCCGGGCGTGCCGGCATCGGTCACCAGCGCCACCGACTGATTCTCCTGCAGACGTCGCACGAGCTCCCGCCCCCGGGCGACTTTGTTGCCCTCGAAGTAGGAGATGGTCGGCGTGTGGATGTCGAAGTGGCTCAGCAGCGCCCGGGTCCGCCGCGTGTCCTCACAGGCGATCAGATCCACCTCCTTGAGCACCCGGAGCGCGCGCAGAGTAATGTCCTCGAGATTCCCGATGGGCGTCGCCACGACGTAGAGTGTGCCGCTCATCTTCCGAGCGCGGGCGTCGCCCGCGCGACCGAACCTGGGGGGAGGCAGGATTAAGCCGACTGCTCTTTGGCTTCCGTCACCAGAACGGGCTGCTCGTGGCTCAGGATGACCTCGCGGGTGATCACGCACTCCTTGAGCCCCTGGATGGAGGGCAGCTCGTACATGATCTCCAGCATGACCTCTTCGAGAATGGCCCGGAGCCCGCGCGCCCCGGTGCCCCGCTTGAGCGCCTCCTTGGCGATGGCCACCACGGCGTCGTCAGTGAAGCGCAGCCGGACCTTCTCGAGCTCGAAGTACTTCTGATACTGCTTGATGATCGCGTTGCGCGGCTCCTTGAGGATCCGCACCAGCGCCGGCTCGTCCAGGTCGTGCAGGGTGGCCACCACGGGCAGCCGACCCACGAACTCGGGAATGAGGCCGTACTTGAGCAGGTCCTCGGGCTGCACCATGGCCAGCAGGTCGCCCACCCGCCGCTCTTCCCGGCTCTTGATCTCGGCCCCGAAGCCCATCCCCGACCGGCCCACCCGTTGCTCGATGCTCTTGTCCAGACCCACGAAGGCCCCGCCGCAGATGAACAGCACGTCGGAGGTATCGACCTGGATGAACTCCTGGTGGGGATGCTTGCGGCCGCCCTGGGGCGGCACGTTGGCGACGGTGCCCTCCAGGATCTTGAGTAACGCCTGCTGGACACCCTCGCCCGAGACGTCGCGAGTGATGGACGGATTCTCGGACTTGCGCGCAATCTTGTCGATCTCGTCGATGTAGACGATGCCGCGCTCGGCCCGCTCCACGTCATAATCGGCGGCCTGGAGCAGCCGGAGGATGATGTTCTCCACGTCCTCGCCCACGTAGCCGGCCTCGGTGAGGGTGGTGGCGTCGGCGATGGTGAAGGGCACCCGCAGCACTTTGGCCAGTGTCTGGGCCAGCAGCGTCTTGCCCGAGCCGGTGGGACCGATCAGGAGGATGTTGGACTTCTGCAGCTCGACGTCGCCGGCGTCACCGCCCGTCTCGATCCGCTTGTAGTGATTGTGCACGGCCACGGCCAGGATCTTCTTGGCCCGCTCCTGACCGACCACGTACTGATCGAGGACGTTCTTGATCTCGGCGGGCTTGGGGAGGCTCCGGATCTCCCGGCTCTTTTCCTCCTCCCACTCCTCCGCGATGATGTCGTTACAGAGCTCGATGCATTCGTCGCAGATGTAGACGGTGGGCCCGGCGATGAGCTTGCGCACGTCGTTCTGGCTCTTGCCGCAGAACGAGCACTTCAGGGCGCCGTTGCCCTCGCGTGTTCTCGCCATGTCGTCGCCAGGCTCCGGCCCGAACCGGCCCTACTTCTGGGCCTGGGCCGTCAGCGCTGCCTGCTCGCTGACCGCCCGTGTGGTCGGCTTGGAGGAGATCACCTCGTCAACGAGTCTATAGTCCTTGGCCTGCTCGGCCGTCATGAAAAAGTCCCGATCGGTGTCCCGCTCGATCCGCTCCATCGATTGCCCGGTGTGATGGACGAGGATCCGGTTGATCTCCTCCCGCATGCGGAGGATCTCGCGGGCCTGGATATCGATATCCGTGGCCTGGCCCTGCACACCACCCAGGGGCTGGTGGATCATGATCCGCGCGTGGGGCAACGCGAAGCGCTTGCCCCGGGCGCCGGCCGTCAGCAACAGCGCCCCCATGGAGGCCGCCTGCCCCATGCAGATGGTGGCGATCGCCGGCTTCACGTACTGCATGGTGTCATAGATCGCCATCCCGGCCGTCACCGACCCCCCGGGGGAGTTGATATAGAGGTAGATATCCTTGTCCGGGTCCTCGGCCTCGAGGAAGAGCATCTGGGCGATGACCAGATTGGCCAGCTCATCCTCGATGAACGTGGGCAGGAAGATGATCCGCTCCTTGAGCAGCCGCGAGAAGATGTCGAAGGCACGCTCGCCGCGCGGGGTCTGCTCGACCACCATGGGTACCAGAGCCATCAGGTTCTCCTTGTCATTCGGCCGCGCCACCCCTCCCCGGGCGCCCGGCCGCCAGTTCATTCGTGAATCGTCGCCTGGTCGATGAGAAGGTCCAGGGTCCTGCGCTCCCGGAGGCTCAAGCGGAGCCTCTCGAGATCGCCGCTCTTCTCCATCATACGCCGGACGGCCGGGGTAGGCCGCTGACTGGCCTGGGCGATCCTGTCAACCTCGGCCTCGAGATCGGCCTCGGCGGGAGCCACGCCCTTACGCTCGGCGACGGCTTCCAGGAGCAAGGCCCGGCGCACGGCCCGCTCAGCCCCTGGCCGCAGCTCACCCATGAGCTTGGGGTAGTCCCAGGGCATGGTGTCGGGATCGACGCCTTGCCGGCGCAGCCGCTCCCGGGCGTGCTCGACCTGATGGGCCACCTGCCGCACGATCATAGACTCGGGCACGGCGAACGGATGGGCCGCCAGCAGGGAGTCGAGGATCTTCTCCTCGAGGGCATGACGATCCTCGGCGGCCCGGCGCGCCTCCAGCTGCCTGAGCACCTCCGCCCGCAGGGCTTCCAGGGTCTCGAATTCTCCCGCCGACTTGGCCAGGTCGTCGTTCAGCTCGGGAAGCAACTTCTCCTTGACCTCGACGACCTTGACCGCGGCGGTGCCGGGCTTCCCCCGTAGCGCTTCCTGGCGGTGGTCGTCGGGGAGCCGGAAGCTCACGGTACGCTCCTCGCCAGCTGCCATGCCGGCTACCGCCTGGTCGACCTCGGGGAGCACCGAGCCATCGCCGAGGATGAACGTGTAGCCGCTCTGCTGCGATGGGGACTGCCCCTCGATACTCAGGGTGTAGTCCATCAGGACAAGATCACCCGGGGCCCCGGCCCGCTCCACGCTCACGAATTGCGCGTGTCGTTCCCGAATACGCTCGACGGCCTCCTCGACTTCGGCGCCGGTCACCGGACGCGGCGCGTGCTGAACATCGAGTCGCTTGTCGGCATCGAGATCGATGGGAGGCTTGACCTCGACCACCGCCACGAAGGACAGCGGGGCGTTCTCCTCCAGGCGGACATCCTGGAGGTCCGGCTCGTCGACGGGCTCCAGACGCGCTTCGGACAGGGCCTGCTGGTAGACGTCGGGAATCAAATGCTGGGCCACTTCCCGACGCACGTCGTCGGCGAAGTGGGCCTTGACGAGCGAGCGGGGCACGTGGCCCTTGCGGAAGCCCGGCAGCCGGGCCTGCTTCTGGACCCGGCCGTAGGCCCGCTCCCATTCCTGTTGCACGACATCGACCGGCGCTTCCACCGCCAGTCGTCGCTTGCAGCCCTCCAGCGTTTCGACCGCGACCTTCATGGACTCTCCATCGGGGGTGTGAGACCAGCCGGATTATACGCAACCCGGAGGGAAAACCCTACGGGGCGGTTCACGCGTTCACGATTGCGTTGGTGCGAGAGGGGGGAGTCGAACCCCCAAGGGCTTTCACCCACTGGATCCTAAGTCCAGCGCGTCTGCCAGTTTCGCCACTCTCGCATTCCACGGAATCAAGCGCTTACATTATGCCCGTTGGTGGGGCTGTGCGGGTAGATGGCGGGATTGTGCGGGTCCACCATCAAACTGGCTTCTGTGATCTCCATTGCCGCCCTTCGATCCGCTGAGCCCGAGATGGCGTAGCGGCGAAACACGGAGGGCGTCTTGTGCCCGGACAGTTCCATCGCTACTGTTTCTCTCACGCCAGC
>DATIAY010000021.1:0-49646 GCA_035457825.1 Candidatus Methylomirabilota bacterium | reverse complement strand
GACGGCACCCTGATCACGTCGCGAAAGCCCGACGATCTCCCGGCGTTTTGTCGGACGATCGTGCAGGCACTCAGCAAGACCTAGCTGGAGCAAAAGGCCCCGGAAGATATCCTTCCGGGGCCACTGTTCTGTCGGCGGCGGAGTCCCATGCTACTGCGGCTCGCTCTCGCCCTCGGACTGCTGCTTGGGCAACTTGGGGGGTGCGGCTATCCAGCCAGCGACGTTGGTCCGGCCGCGGCCGAGCCCCCCTCCCGCGTGGCTACCGTCGATACCGAGGACGCCTACGCGACCCAGTGCCGGGCAGGGATCTGCGCCACCCTCCAAGTGACCCGGTCCCGGTATTCACACGGCGCCGTCTCGACCCTGCTCTTCTTCTCCGCCTACGACGAGCGCGGCAACCCGATACCGATTCCCGGTTTTCCCTCCGGCTTCACGGGCATCGCCAGCGAGCATTTCGTCATGAGCCCGCAGGGCACCCAGGCGACCCTGAACTACTCCGGCGTCTCGGTGACGTGGGAGGCCAACGGCGTTGTTAGGAAGAAGACCGAGGACGGCACCGGGTCCGCCCGCTCCCGGGTGTCCGAGCGGGAGCAACAGCTCAGCGCGGCTGTCAAGGGGGCGGTGGGGCCAATAGTCTTCAACCCGGCGGCGCCGCGCCGTCCTGGGGATTTCGGCTCGGCGTTCCTGACCCTGCGCAAGACCATGAGCCGGACGCGGGTAAAGTAGGGAGCTGGCCGTCTCGCTCGACCGCGGTTGGTTTCATTTCGAAGCGTCAGCGTGTCGCCGTAACGTCAGGGTGTCGCCATCGTGACTCAATTCTTGCCCAGGACGTTCGGGGCCGCGCCCGCATTTCGACGATCAGAATGATGAGAACAACCTGATGTGGCCTAGAAGTTGCTCGCCAACCCCGCTTGTCACATACCCGAGTAGGGGGACTAGCAAGGAGTGGCGATGAAACATGCCGCGAGTGTTGCGAGTGCACTTCTCGTAGCAGGCCTTTCGCTCGGAATTCTGTTGCAGAAATATTATGGAGTGGGCCACATTGTTCCCCAATCGTAACCATCGTACAAGGCAACGCCGTGGTTGATCGCTCGGCCAGCGCGGAATCCAAGATCGCTGTCCCTTTCGAGGTCATTCTTTCCAAGAAGCGTGTGATGGTGGCACTTGTCTTCGGCCAAGCAGGCGCCGCCAACAGCGGCGAAACACCGCATACGGCGACGCGCGAGGTCTACAATTTCCACAGGGGCAAACTCTATCGAGCTCAAGATCCCCTGCTTGGCGCGACCGGTGATGGTGGTAGCGTCTGGACCCGGTTAGGAGACAAGCTGATTGAACGCCAATCTCATGACGCCGTCGTCTTTGTGCCAGTCGCAGTCGGCGGATCGACCATCGCACGATGGCAACCAGGTGGTGATCTCCACCAAGCCATGCTGGAGGTCATTGCTGACGTCAAGGATCATGGGCTGACGATCACGCATATGCTGTGGCATCAGGGCGAGAGTGACGCGATTTCACAAACCAGCACCACGGCATACAAGTCCATGTTCCTGAGCATGCTCTCCAGCATACGGCGACAAGGCGTCGACGCCCCGATTCTCGTGTCAATTGCGACTCGCTGTAGGAAGAACAGAGGGGATCTTGATATCCGCCAGGCCCAAAAAGAATTGGCCGATGCCCAGGCCGGAATCTATCCTGGGCCCGACACCGACAAGCTCGGGCTGGGATTCCGGTGGGACGGATGCCATTTTTCGGACGAGGGCCTCGAGCGCACGGCCCAGATGTGGATCAATGCTCTCGAGCGGGCAAGTTGACAACGCCCCGATGCTCAGTAGCCGCGACGGCGATCGACGATGTGGCGCAGGGGGCGGCCGGCCAAATAGCGGGCCAGGTTGTCGTTGAAGACGTGCGCGATCTCCTCGGGCACGTTGGGACCGGCGATGTGCGGGGTGATGACCACGTTGTCGAGAGTCCAGAGCGGATGGGCGGGCGACAGGGGCTCGCTGGCGAACACGTCGAGCACAGCGCCGGCGATGCGCCGCTCGGTAAGGGCGCGGACGAGCGCGGGCTCGTCTACGACCAGGCCTCGTCCGATGTTCATCAGCCACGCCGAGCGGCGCATGGCCGCCAGCTCGCGCTCGCCGATGAGCCCGCGCGTCGCTGGCGTCAGCGGTAGCACGACCACCGCCCAATCGGCCTCACCGAGGACACCGGGCAGCGCCGCCGGACGATAGACGCGGTGTGCTTCGCGGACCGGCCGGCCGCCGCGGGTCACGCCGAGCACCCGGATCCCCAGGGCCCGGGCCGCTCGCGCGATGTCACGACCGATGTCTCCCAGTCCCACGATCACCATGGTCGTGCCGCCGAGCCGGCGTGGAATGACCGTGCCCAGCCAGCGCCGCTCACGCTGGGCTTCGAGATACGTCTGCATCCGCTGCGTGACCCAGGCACACCAGCCCAGCACGTACTCGGCCATCCAGGGACCGAAGACGCCGGGGGCGCGGGTGACGGTGACGCCGGCAGGCAGCTCGGGGACCAGCGCCCACTCCACGCCGGCGCCCGCCGCCTGGATCCACCTGAGCCGCGCCGCCTTGCCCAGCAGCGCGGGCGGAAAGCGCCAGGCGTAAACGATCTCGGCCTCGCCGACCATGGGGGCCGCCGCCTCCGGTGTGGCGGCCACGCGGATCGTGACACCCGGGCGCGGTGGGCGCACCAGCGCCGCGTAGCGCTCGGCTTCGTCCGGGTGGTAGACGAGGATGCTGACCGGCGCCCGGCGCGCCACGCTCAGCCGAGGTGTTCGAGCAGCGCGTTCTCTGCCGAGAAGTCGATGTCGCGGCGGTCCAGTCCCTCGCGCAGGTACCACTCGAACGTCTGGGCCAGGCCACCGGCCAGGGTATAGCGGGGCCGCAGGCCGAGCTCGCGCACCCGCGTCGTCGTGTAGACGGCGTGGCACTCGTAGGCGAGGTTCTGCCCGAACGGCGGTGGCTGCGTTCCGGGCGGGGTGGGACACGACACGAGCGTGAGCGGGCGCTTGATCACGTCGGCGATGAGCTCGGCGAAGCCCACCTGGGTCAGGACCTCCTCACCGGTCACGTTATAGGCCTGGCCGAACGTCCGGCGGTCGCCCAGCATGGCGGCCATGGTGTCGGCCAGATCCTCCACGTGACCGAACTGTCGTAACCAGCCGCCCGCGCGGGGAACCAGGATCGGGCGCCCGCGGACCAGGCGATCGAAGAAGAAGGTCTCGTTGTTCCGAGTGTTCATCGGTCCGTAGACGTGGGTGGGCCGAACCAGCGTGACGGGCAGGCCCCGCTGGCGGTGCCAGCGCAGCAGCACGTCCTCCCCGGCGATCTTGTGGCGGGCGTAGTCGCCCCAGTAGAGGCTACGCGGCGTCGTCTCGTCGTAGGGAATGGGCAGTGCGTGATCGTAGACGCGGCCGGTGGAGACGAAGAGCGCGTGCCCGAGCCGGCTGTCCAGTGCCGAGAGGACGGCGTCAACATCCTCGCCGGTGGTGGGCGCGTAGGCGATGTCCACGAGCGCGTCCACCCGCTCACCGCCGAGGGCGGCGCGCACCGCCGCGTGGTCCTTGCGATCGGCCACGAGGGTGCGTACGCCGGCAGGCAGACGTTCGGGGTGGCGGCCGCGATTGAGGGCGGCAACCTCGTGGCCTGCTCTGAGCAAGCTACGGACGAGGTGGAGGCTGACGAACTCCGTGCCCCCGACCACGAGGACGCGCACGTCAGCCGATGGCCACGGCCACGCAGGTGGTGGTCCGTGTCACCCCATCGATGATGCCGATACCGTCGGTGACCAGACGGCCCACCGCATCCAGGCTCGGCCCCTCCACGATAGCGATGAAGTCATAGGGACCGGTGATGCCGTCGAGCTGCACCATCGCGGCGGGACTGCCCTTCACCCTGGTCAGTGACTTCTTGACCGCCTTGGCCTTGCCGGCGGCGGTCTCGATGAGGACATAGGCCTTCACGCGCCTGGCTGCCGTTTTCATGGCCGCAAGTCTACACCACGCGCCTGGCCAGGTAGACTCGCAGCAAGCTGCGATGACAGCGCGTCTCGTCGGCGCACCCGCACAGGAGCGTCACCGGCCGACGCCTGGCCAGAGCGCGCACTTCGCCGAGGGCGGCCTGCGCGGGTGGGCCGGCCAGCCCGGCGAGATACCGGCGACGGTACCCGGCCCAGCCGAGGTCCCCGCGACGGAACGCGCGGAGCAGTGGCAGCGAGGGTCCGAGCTCCTTGAGCCACCGGTCCACACGTGTCTTGCGGATGCCGCGGGGCCACAGACGCATGATGAGGACGCGCGCGCCGTCCCCCGGGCCGGGTGCGTCGTAGACCCGCCCTGTCCTGATCCGGGCCTTCACCGTCTCGCTGGCCCAGGATAGCCGTCGTAGGACAGGCGCGAGCCGTCCACCGTGAAGCCGGCCCCGGCGAAAGCGCTGAAGGCCTCGCTCGCCCGCACCGGCTGCCCGCTCCACGTCAATACTTGCAGTCGGCGCATCGGTCGGAGCGCCAGGGGGCGCTCGACCAGGCTGGCCAGCGCCCGCACCGCGCCCGGCAGGTCTACCGGCTCCCAGCCCGCCAGCGGGGTGAGGTCTCGCCCGTGGCCCTCGGCGAGCAGCACTGGGCGGCCGCTCCGGAAGAGGAGCCACGACTGGGGGATGCGCGCCGCGGCCAGGCGTGTGCCGTCACGCCGGGTCAGTCCGAACACGCGGCCCCAGAGATTCGCGGGGTCGACCATGTTGACCAGCACGTGGGGCTCGGCCCGGCGCAGCGGGGATATCAGATCGTCCAGGGCCGAAGCCAGCGCGTACTGCTCGCCCGACAGGCCCTCGACGAAATAGCCTCGCACTATTTCGCCTCCGTACTCCATGCGGAGCAGCGTGTGGCGCAGGCTCCCCCAGTCATCGGCCAGCTCGCGGGCGAGCACCCCGTAGCGCGAGAGCAGCAGCTGGGCGCGCGCCTCTTCACGTTGCTCGGGCGACAACGCGTCCTCCTCGCCCAGCGCGCTCCAGCGGCCCACCGACGGCAGCCGGGGCAGGAGGCCACGGGCCTGTCCGCGGCGACGCCGGAAGCTACGGGAGGTCGCCCGTGGCGCGGGAGCCATGCCGGCCGCCAGCGCGCTGAAGGAGTCCGGGCTGACGAGACCCGCCCAGAAGAGCTCCCAGAGCGCGGCCAGGGTATCGCCGCTGCTCAAGCCGGCGACCCTGGCCACATCCTGAACGAACGAGGCGCCGCGGAGCTGCAGGTGGCGCAGGACGTTCTTGACGTGGGGCTGCAGCTCGGGCATCGCCGGCCGGCCCCGCAGCCAGCCGATGTTCTCGCGCAGCGCCACGCCGACCCGCCCCCAGCGCCGCGGGTCGGCCTGACGGGGCGCGAACACCGTCCACACGATCTCGCCGGCGAGCCCCAGGCGGTCCAGCCAGTCGCGCTCGTAGGCCTCCACCCGACTCGACAGCAGCGACTGCTCCCACACCCGGACCGGGAAGTCCTCGCCCTGGAGCAGCTCCAGTGCGGCCAGCACACCGGTCGGTCCCACCAGACGGTGGTCGGGATGCAGGTGATGGTGGCGCAGGAGGAACGCCGAGAGCTGCTCGGCCCGAGCCACGGGTCGGGGCACGCGGCGGGCGTGGACCTGACGTCGCTGGACCTCGTCGAGCACGGCGATGTGCACGTACTGGGGCTCGCTCGCGCCAGCGAGGAACTCGCCCCGGCGCATCAGGCCGCGCGCGGCGAGGCGCTCGAGGACGCGGCCGGCGGCAGCCGGCGCCACCCCATAGCGCTCGGCGAGCCATCCGGGTTGGCGCGGGCCCCGGCTGCGCAGCGTGCGCAGCGCCACGCGCTCCAGCCCCTCGTCGGTAGCCAGAGAGTCGTAGAGCGCGGCATCGGTCGCCGGAATCCAGGCGCGCAGGTCCCCGGGCGCGATGGAGGCCACCCGGCCCTCGGACGCCAGCGCGGCGATCAGCGGCTCGGCCTCGCCGCGTACGCGTGCGGCCAGCTCCGCGTCGGTCAGGTCGCCGAGGTCGTCGAGGATCGCAGCCAGCTCGTTGGCATCGCGGGCCCGGCGCTCGGGCGTGGTCTTGCCCAGGTCGGCCTCCACCGCCGCCACGATGTCGGGGAGCAGTGGACCGGGCATCCCGCTCCAGGCCTTGCGCATCACCACCGCGTCGCTGCGCCGCTCCTCGGCGTGCCCGGCGTCCAGGTACGCCCAGTCCCAGGCGAGCAGCAGCGGATAGACGAAGGGGGAAGGCAGTGCGGCGTCGACGTGACGGGTCCACAGCTCGCCGTCGTGCAGCCGCTCCAGGAGCCGTTTGAGCCGCGGCACGTCGAGCGCGTCGGTGAAGCACTCCCGCAGTGTCTCGGCGACGATCGGGAACTCCGCCTGCCCGCCCACCGCTTCCATGAGGGCGTCGGCCTTGAGGCGGAGCAGATAGGCCGGCACGCGCTCGCCGCCCTGGGTGCGCGGGATGAACAGCGCGCGGATGGCGGCGTGCCGGAACCGCGTCCCGAACAGCGGCGAGCCGATGAGCGCGCGGCCGAGCAGCCCATCCACCTCCTCGGGCTCGACCAGCGTCACCAGCCGCTCGGGCGAGGGCGGCACCTGACCAGGCGCGAATGAGAGCAGCACGCCGTCGTCGACGTGGCTGGCCTCGGCGACGAGCCCGAAGAGGCGGCGTACCTTCTCGCGCAGGGCCATGCCCCACGCTCCGTTCACCCGCATGCCGAAGACTGAATGGATCATGGCGTGGCGGCCGCCCATCTCGTCGGAGAAGGACTCGACCACGATGCCGCGGTCGTCGGGAACGCCGTCGAGGACCTCGCCGGCCTTGGCGAGCCAGGCGTGCATGGCCCCGGCGGCGCGGGGGTCGAGGCCGCAGTCGGCCGCGGCCCACGCCGCGAAGTCGGGAGCACCCAGGCGCTCGGCGGCATCGCGCCGCAGGCGCCCCACCGCGAGCCCGAGGTCCCAGGAGCGCGAGGGATGCTCGCCTTTCCAGAACGGGATGGTGGGCGACATGTCCCGGGCATCCTCGACGAGGACCCGATTGGCCCGCACCTTGACGATGCGCCAGGCGTTGGAGCCGAGCAGGAAGACGTCGCCGGGCAGGCTCTCGGTGACGAACTCCTCGTCGAGGGTTCCGACCTTCAGGTCGGTGTCGGCGACGAAGACGTCGTAGAGGCCGGCGTCGGGAATCGTGCCGCCCGAGGTCAGCGCCAGGAAGCGACTGCCCCGGCGGCCGTGCAGGCGGTCGTTGATGCGGTCCCAGAGGATCCGGGGCGCCACGCCCTTGACCTCGGCCGGCAGGGGCTCGGCGAGCGCGCGGACGACGAGCAGGAAATCGTCACGGGCGAGCGCGCGATAAGACGCGGCCCGGCGGAAACGGGCGTAGAGCGTGTCGATATCGATGGACTCCGCGGCGACGGCGGCCACGATCTGCTGGGCCAGCACGTCGAGCGGCGCCTCGGGCATGACCACCCGGTCGAGCGTGCGCTCGCGGATCGAGCGGACCACGGCGGCCGCCTCCATCAGCTCCTCGCCCTTGGTCACCACGATCCGACCCTTGGATACGCGCGAGAGCTGGTGACCGGCCCGGCCCACCCGCTGCAGCGCGGCCGCGATGTTCCGGGGCGACTGGACCTGGACGACCAGGTCGATGGCCCCGACGTCGATTCCCAGCTCCAGCGATGAGGTGGCCACCAGCGCCTTCAGCTCACCGGCCTTCAGTCGCCCCTCGGCCTCCAGGCGCGCCCGGCGGGAGAGCGAGCCGTGGTGGGCGGCCACGCGTCCGCCGCCGATCCGGTCATCGAGGTCGCGGGCCAGCCGCTCGGCGGCGCGCCGGCTCTGGGCGAAGACCAGGGTGGTGCGGTGAGCTTCCACGAGCTCGGCGATCTGCTGGAGCGCGGCGTCCCAGATCGTGTCGCTCGCGCTGGTCAGGAAGTCGTCCACGGGCGAGGTGACCTCGAGGTCGAGCTCACGCGAGAAACCGGCATCGATGGCGATGGCCTCGTCTCCGCTCGTGCCAGTGAGGAAGGCGAGCGCGCCCTCCACCGGCCGCACGGTGGCCGAGCAGCCGATCCGCTGGGGCCGGGCGCCGGCGGGCCCCCCTTCGGCCAAGGCCTGCAGGCGCTCGAGGGACAGCCCCAGATGGGCGCCGCGCTTGCTGCCCATTAGCGCGTGCACCTCGTCGACGATGACGAAGCGGGCCTGGGCCAGCGCCGGGCGGAAGCGCTCGGCGGTGAGCAGGATGTAGAGCGACTCGGGCGTGGTGATCAGCACGTGCGGCGGGCGCCGCGTCATCGCCTGGCGCTGGGCCGCCAGGGTGTCGCCGGTGCGCACCGCCACGCGCACCTCGGGGAGGCAGAGGCCGTCGAGAGCGGCGGCGGCCCGGATCCCGGCCAGGGGCTCACGCAGATTTTTCTCGATGTCGTTGTTCAGCGCTCGGAGCGGCGACACGTACACGACGTAGACGCGGTCCTCGAGGCGGCCCTCCAGGGCCAGACGGTGCAGGTGATCCAGGGCCCACAGGAAGGCGGCCAACGTCTTGCCGGACCCCGTGGGGGCCACGATGAGCGTGTCCCGGCCGGACGCGATGGCGGGCCAACCCTCACGTTGGGGCCGCGTGGGCTCGGTGAAGGCCCCTTCGAACCAGCGGCGAACGAAGGGTAGGAAGGCCGGAGCCATGGATTGGTTCAGTGTACAGGCGGGGGTTTGGCCCTACAATCAGGTGTGCGGATCGTCAGCGTCGGTGGGGGACCAGCGGGCCTCTACGCGGCCGTCCTCCTCAAGAAGGCCGATCCCGCCCACGACATCACGGTCGTCGAGAGGAACCGTCCCGACGACACCTTCGGCTTCGGTGTCGTTCTCTCCGACGCCACACTCGAGCACTTCGTCGAGGCCGACCCCGAGAGCGGGGTGGAGATTACCCGCGCCCTGGCCCACTGGGACGACATCAACATTCATTACCAGGGCCAGGTGCTCACCTCCACCGGCCACGGCTTCTCTGGACTCAGTCGTCAAGTCTTGCTCGATATCTTGCAGCGCCGCTGCCGTCGGCTGGGGGTTCGGCTCGAGTTCGAGCGCGAGGTCACCGACCCGACGGTCGTCGCCGACGCCGACCTGGTGCTCGCGGCTGACGGCGTGAACAGCGCCGTGCGGACCCGGTACGCGGAGCACTTCGGCCCCGAGATCGACTGGCGGTCGAACCGATTCGTCTGGCTGGGGACGACCTTTCCGTTCTCCGCCTTCACATTCCTCTTCAAGGCCGGCGCCCAGGGACTCTGGTGGGTCCACGCCTACCGCTACGACGAGCGACTGTCCACCTTCATCCTCGAGACGACCGCCGCAACATGGAATCGGGCGGGCCTCGACACCGCCACCGAGGACGACACGGTGGCCTTCGCCGAAGGCCTGTTCGCCCGGGAGCTCGCCGGCCACCGCATCCTCAAGAACCGCTCGGTGTGGCGGAGCTTTCCCACCGTGCGAAACGCTCGCTGGCGCTGGGGCAACGTCGTCCTCCTCGGCGACGCCGCCCACACCGCGCACTTTTCCGTCGGCTCGGGCACCAAGCTAGCCATGGAGGATGCCATCGCGCTGGCCGGCGCCCTGCGCCGCTTCCCGCGCGTCCCCGAGGCCCTGGCCGCCTACGAAGAGCGGCGCCGGCCGCCCGTGGAAGCCCTGCAGGGGGCGGCCCAGGCGAGCCTGGAGTGGTTCGAGCAGACCGAGCGCTACTACGGCCGGCTGGCCCCGGTACAGTTCGCCTTCAGTCTGCTCACGCGCAGCCTGCGCGTCACCCACGAGACGCTGCGGGTCCGCGACGCCAGGTTCGTGGAGACCCTCGACCGCTGGCTGGCCGCCGGGGCCGCCGACCAGAGCGGGGTCAGGGTGCCGGCGGAGCCCGCTCCGGCGCCGATGTTCACGCCCTTCCGTCTTCGCGACCTCGTGCTGAGCAACCGCCTCGTGGTCGTTCAGCCGCGCCAGTCCTGGGCCGACGCATTCGCGGCATCCGGCCCGCGCGCCCTGGGCAGCGCGGCCCTCGTGATCGTCGAGATGCGCCCTGGACCCGGGGACGCAGCGAGAGTCCAGGAGATCGTGGACTTCGTGCACCGGCACGCTGCGACGGCGATCGGGCTGCAGCTCGTCGATCCGAAGCCGGCCCCGGAGCAGTTCGCGCGCGCGGCGCGTATGGCCGACGAGGCGGGCGTCGACCTGCTCCAGCTCCAGGTGGCTCACGGCCACCGGCTCGAGGTCTTCGATGCGGTGCGCGCGGCCTGGCCGGCCGGCAAGCCGATCTCGGTCAGGCTTCCTGCACCGGACGGGACCGGATTGAGCCCCGAGGACGCCATCGAGGCGGCTCGCCGGCTGAGGGCCCACGGCTGCGACCTCATCGCGGTCGATCAGGCGCTCTTCAGCGACCAGATCCGCCACGAGGTCGGTGTGCCCACCATGACGGTCGGCAATCTGACCGCATACGCGGACGTCAACTCGATCCTCGCTGCCGGCCGGGCGGACCTCTGCGTGCTGGACCGGGAGCTGTTCTGCGGCACCACGAGCGCCTTTGCCTTGACAGGCGGGCGAGCCTGACATGGAATAGCCTGAGATGTACACGGAGCACTTTGGCCTCACCGAGCTGCCGTTTTCTCTCACCCCCGATCCTCGCTATGTCTACATGAGCGATCGTCACCGGGAGGCCCTGGCGCACTTGATCTACGGCATCAGCCAGGGGGACGGCTTCGTGCAGCTCACGGGGGAGGTGGGAACCGGCAAGACGACGATGTGCCGTTGCCTGCTCGAGCAGCTGCCGGCCGACGTCGACGTGGCTCTGATTTTCAACCCCCGGCTCACCAGCCACGAGCTTCTCGCCGCCGTCTGCGACGAGCTGCGGGTGGTGTACCCGGCGGGCACGACCAGCGTGAAGCTGCTCGTCGATAGTCTCTATCGCCACTTGCTGGCCGCTCACGAGCGCGGCCGGCGCACGGTCCTCATCATCGACGAGGCGCAGAACCTCAGCGTCGACGTGCTCGAGCAGGTGAGGCTCCTGACGAATCTCGAAACCGCCCGCGACAAGCTGTTGCAGATCATCCTCATCGGTCAGACCGAGCTGGGAGCCCTTCTGGAGCGTCCCGAGCTTCGCCAGCTGGCCCAGCGGGTGACGGCCCGTTACCACCTCCGCCCTTTCACTCATGAAGAGACCCGCGCCTACATCATTCATCGCCTCGGTGTGGCCGGGCGGACGCGGTTGCTCTTCTCGCCCTGGGCCCTGCGCGAGGTACACCGCCTGTCCCGTGGCGTGCCGCGGCTCATCAACGTCATCTGCGACCGCGCCCTCCTCGGGGCCTACGCGAACTCGCGGAGCTGGGTGGACGTGCACACAGTCCGCCGTGCGGCCCGCGAGGTGCGCGGCGTACGGATGGGAGCTCGTCGGCTGCCCTGGGTGGCCGCCCTGGCGGCCCTCACCGGGCTGGCGGCGGTGCTTCTCACCTCCGACCGCCTGACCGATTTCTTCAGACCGCCGGAGCTCCCCAGGGACATGAGCACGGTCGCGGTGGTCGCCTCTACCGAAGTGCCGCCGGCGTCCGTGGTCAATGGGGCCGTTGCCGAGCAGCCCAGAGCGGCGGGGCTCGAGATTCCCCTCGAAGAGGTCCTGGTGAGCCCCTCCATGCGCACGGATCGGCAGAAGGCGTTCGCTGCCCTCTACGCCCGCTGGGGGCTCCGCTTCTCGAGCGGGGGCGGCGACGCCTGCGATTTCGGTCGCGTCGCGGGCCTGCGCTGTCTGGCCCGTAGCGGCACCTGGGGCTGGTTGCGACGGCTCGACCTGCCCGCGATCATCGAGCTTCGCACCCTCACCGGTGATCGGTACTTCGCGGCGGTCGTGGCGCTGGACGAGCAGCGGGCCACGCTCGACTTCGGTGGCCATGAGTTGACGTTCCCGCTCGGGGAGATCGACCGTTACTGGAATGGCGCGTTCGTGCTCCTCTGGTCGGCGCCCTTCTCGAGTCCCGTGCTCGTTCCCGGTCAGCGAGGCTCCGACGTGCAGTGGCTCCGGCGCCGGCTGGGTACGCTGGACGGTTCGTCCAGGGTTGACAAGGACGGCGACGTCTACGACGCCGACGTCATCAGGCGGGTCAAGGCGTTCCAGCGGAGCCGGCTCCTGACCGACGACGGCGTCGCCGGCGAGGAGACCCTCGCCCACCTCAGCGCGGCGATCCACGAGCCCGGGCGGCCGCGGTTATCGATGGGGCCCCGGTAGGCGAGCATGTCGTACATTCTCGAAGCCCTGCGAAAGGTCGAGCGGCAGCGGAGGGCGCCCGCGGTTCCCGACCTGGCCACGGTGCACGGCCCCTCGCCGGTCCGCCGCGTGTGGGTGCCGGTGGTGCTCGGCGCCTTGCTCGTCAACGCGGGGCTGTTGGCCCTGCTGCTGTGGTATCGCCCCTGGGCGCCCTCCACGCCTCCGCCGCCTCTGGCGAAGGCGCCGGCCATCGATGTCGTGTCGCCACCGCTTCCATCGTCCGCCGCGCCGGCTCCCGTCCCGCCGCTGCCCGGGGCCGACCCGGGGACGCCGTCACCGGCTGTCCCGCCCGCGCCGAGCCCGGGCGCCGCCGCCTCCACGCCCGGTTCCACGGCAGGCGCGCCGGCACCGCCGGCCGGGGCCGCGGCACCCGAGGTGCCAGCTCCCGCGGCGCCACGTGTGCGGGTCACCATGCCGCCCTCGCCGGGGGACACGACCACGGCTCGCGAGCCCGCGACACCGGCGGAGAGCGGCACGCCCGAACCTCCGGCGGTCGCTGCCCCCGAGTCATCGGCGCGACCGGCGGCACCGCCTCGGGATCCGGCTCCGACCACGCAAACCACGCCACCACCGGCTCGTCCGGCGCCTCGCGCCGCCGTCAAGGCGACTGTCCCCGCCGACCTCCCGGCGCCATTCCGGGACGCCGTCTCGCGGCTACGGCTCGAAGCCCTCGTGTATGCGGACAGCCCCAAGGACCGGAAGGTTTTCATCAGCGGCCGCCGGTATGTCGAAGGAGACAAGCTCGACGACGGCATCGTGGTGGAGAGAATCGTCGAGGAGGGCGCCGTTCTCACGTATCTCGGCCACCGGTACGTGCTGCGGCACTTCCGCTGAGCGGGGCGGTCAGGGGTTCCGCGGAAGCTCGGACTCGCGCCAGGATGGTGGGCTCAGCCGACGCTTGCCGTCGCTCGCTAGCCGAACACTCGGGTCATCAGGGGTGAATCGGCGGTCCCAGAGCTTGCACGTCACCTGCTTGTGTCGTTGATCGAGCCCCTCGCAGTAGTTGGTGAACTCGCAGCGCCGAACCAGGTGGCCGTAGCCGAGGCGGATCTTTCTGAACCAGTCGGGATCAGCCAGCGTCTGGCGAGCGGCCGCCACGAAGTCGGCCTCCCCGCGGCGCAGGATGCCCTCGGCCTGGTCGAACGAGAAGATGCCGCCGCTGGCGACGATCGGTGTCCGGTAGCCGGCCTCGCGCACGGCCCGGCGGATCGTGGCCGCCAGCGGCACGTTTCGGCCGAAGGGTCCCCGCACGTCGGAGATGACCGTGGGCATGCACTCGTACCCGGACTCGCCCGTGTAGGGATACACGGCCTCGCCGATCTTGGGCTGCCTGGCGTCCTCGAACCGCCCGCCCTTGGAGACGGAGAGGTAGTCGACGCCGGCCCCCGCGAAGCGCACCCCGAACCAGGCCGCGTCCTGGAGGCGGCTGCCGCCGGCCACGACGTCGTCGCCGAGGTAGCGGATGCCGACGACGTACTCGTTGCCCACACGCTGGCGCACGGCGGCCAGGACCTCGAGGGGTAGCCGCACGCGCCCCTCGAGCGAGCCTCCGTAGCCGTCCTCCCGCGAGTTCAGCCGGGACAGGAACGAGGCCATGGTGTAGGCGTGGGCATAGTGCAGTTCCACGCCGTCGAAGCCGGCCTCGCGGGCCCGCCGCCCGGCCGCGGCGAAGAGCTCCGGCAGCACCTGCGGCAACTCGCGGATCCAGGGCAGGTGGGTATCGCCGACGCGCTCCCGGTAGCCGTAGTCGAGCGACTCCAGCTCGCGCGATGTCAGCACCGCTTCCAGCAACCCGCGGCCGGCACGGCCGAGATGGTCGCGCACCTCGGCCTCGTGGGCCTCCCGCCAGCGCTCCTCGCCGAGGGTGGCGGCCAGCCGCCGGCGCAGCTCCGGCGTGACGGTCAGGTAGCGACGGAAGAACGTGGCCGGGTCGGGCCGGCGCTTGACGGCGAGGAAGTCGATGACCTGGATCAAGAGCCGTGTGCGCCCGCGACTACGCCGCTGAACGGCGTCCACGAGGGTGCGGAGCCCGGGGATGAACCGGTCGTCACCGATGCGGAGCAGGGGGCCGCTCGGGATGTCCCGGATACCGGTGGCCTCGACGACGAGGACGCCGGGCTCGCCCTCGGCGAAGCGCGCATACCACTCGATCACCTCGGGGGTGACGAACCCGTCCTCGGTCGCCCGCCACGGCACCATGGCCGGCACCCACGTGCGCTCGGCGACGGAGCACGGCCCGATTCGAGCGGGTGAAAACCACAAGGACCGGGCCGCTTCCTCCCGCGCCGGCCAGCGGACCGGCGGCAGGGGATGACGGATGCGCTGCGGCGAGGCCCCGCCCGCGCTCAGGGCAGTACCGCCATCCCCTCGACTTCGATCAGGCAGCCGTCGGCGGCGTCGAAGAGATCACGGGCGCCGACGAGGGTCATAGCCGGGAAATGGCGGCCGAAGTACTCACGGTACACCGCGCCGAGGGGCTTGAGCCTGGCCTTGTAGTCGTCGACATCGAGGACATAGATGGTCAGCTTGGTGACGTCGCTGAGCTGGCCGCCCGCCGCCGCGACCACGGCCTGGAGGTTTGCGCAGACCTGGCGGAACTGCCCGACCAGGTCGCCGGCACCGACCACGTTGCCGGCGCCATCGCGGGCCACCTGGCCGGCAATGAAGAGCAGGCGGCCGGTGCCGGCCTCGACGCCGTGGGAGAAGCCGACCGGCTTGGCGAGGGTCGGCGGATTGACGGGCCGAGGCGGGCGAGTCATGGGGTCTCCTCCGTGCCGTCGAGGGCGATCGCCGCGCCGTTGGTCGCGCCGTCGCGCACGAGCTTCACCGCCACTGCCGCCACCTCGGCCGGTTCGATCAGGCGACCGCCGGGGTTCATGCGGGCCATCACCTGGACGGCCTCCTCGAAGGAGCGGCCTGTCCGGCTCGCGATTGTGCGGGCTCCCTGCCACACCATGTCCGTCGCCACGTAGCCCGGGCAGATGGCGTTGACCGTCACTCCCCGGCCGGCCACCTCGGCGGCAAGGGCCCGGGTGAGTCCCACCAGAGCGTGCTTGGACGCGGTGTAGGCGCTCACGTAGGGGGCGCCGTAAAGGCCGGCCAGGGATGCGATGTTCACGATTCTTCCCCAGCCGCGCTCGAGCATTGCCGGCAGCACGGCGCGGATCACCAGAAACGGCCCGGTCGCGTTCACCCGCAGATGCCGCTCCCAGTGGGCCAGATCGGCTTTGAGCAGGGGCGCGGACTCGGCCACGCCGGCGTTGTTCACCAGCACGTCGACGGGGCCGAGCCGGGCCACCGTCGACTGCGCTGCCCCCGCGACCGCGTCGGGGTCGGTGACGTCGAGGGCCAGGGCCTGGGCGGCCACACCCAGGGCCCGAGCCTCCCCGGCCACCCGATCGACCTGGTCCCGGGTGCGGGCGGCCAGCGCCACGGCACAGCCCTCGCGGGCCAGGGCCAGGGCGATCTCCCGGCCGATACCCCGACCGGCCCCGGTAACGAGGGCCACTCTAGAAAGTAGTTTAGGCATAAACTTTCTAGACCTAAAGCTATTGGACCGATCGCCGCATTGTCAAGCTCGGTTCCATCCGCTGGCGCAACCGCCCCAGCAACGCGCGCAACCGTGCGAGGTCGCGCTGGGGCAGCACGCTCAGCAACCGCGCCACCGCCTGCCGGTGGGCGGGCACCTGGGCCCGCACGGTAGCCCGGCCGCGGGCGGTGAGGGTGAGCCGGAAGGCGCGACGGTCCTCGGGGTGGGGCGCGCGCCGGACCAGGCCGAGGTTTTCGAGGCGATCCACGATGCCGGTGAGATTGCCGGCCGTGACCAGCAGGTGGCGAGAGAGCTCCACGAAGGTCATGCCCCCCGGATTGCGGCCGAGGTGGTTGAGGACGTCGAACTGGGGCAACGTCAGGCCGTGGGCGAGGCCCCGGCGGACCTCGCGGTCCACCATGGCCCGGACCGCCAGCAGCCGCAGCCAGGTGCTGACCGCTACCTGCTCGCCGGCCGAGCCCTTCGCCGGCGCTTGCCGGCGCCGCTTCATACCGGCATTCTACCGCGGCAGATGCGCGCCTTCGCCCGAACCACGCTCGCCGACGCGGTAGCCCGGCTCCGTCCGGGGATGAAGGTGCTGCTTCCCCCGGGCTGCGGCGAGCCCGTGGCCCTCGTCGGCGAAATCTGCCGCCAGGCCGACCGGCTTCGCGATCTCACCCTCCTGACCGGGTTCCACCTGGGCGATTTCCCGTTCGCGCGGCCCGAGTCAGCGTCGCTGCGGGTCGCCACCTGGCACATGTCGCCTCGCCTGGAAGAGGCCCGCCGCCGGGGACGCGTGGAGTTCGTGCCAGCGCGCTACTTCGACCTCCCGCGGGACTTCGGCCACGGCGGACGCTGGGCGCCGGACTGCGTGCTGCTCCACTGTGCCCCCCCCGATGCCCGGGGCTACCTCAGCCTCGGGGTAGCGGTGGGGATCGCGCTCCCGGCTGCGCGGCGCGCCCCGCTGGTGTTGGCCCAGGTCAATCCCGGGATGCCGCGCGCTCGCGGCAACGGATATCTGCACCGCAGCCAGATCGACGCCTGGGTCGACGTGGACGAGCCGTTGCTGGCCTATCCGTCGCCGCCGATCGGCGACGTCGAACGAGCCATCGCCAGCCACGTGGCGGGCCTGATCCGCGACGGCGCCACGGTCCAGGTGGGCGTGGGCGCCATTCCGCAGGCCGTCCTCGAGGCCCTGAGCGACCATCGGGATCTCGCGCTGCACTCGCTGCTCGTCGATGCGGGGGTGGGTCTGATAGAGCGCGGGGTCGTGACCGGTGTCCGCAAGCGCCTGCACCGGGGGCGGATGGACATCGCCGAGGCGATGGGAACTCGCCGGCTTTTCGATTTCCTGCACGACAACCCGCTGGTGAACATGGAATCGTCCGAGTGGGTGCACGATCCTCACGTCGTCGCGGCCCTCGACGGTTTCGTGGCCGTCAACTCGGCTCTGGAGGTGGATCTCACCGGTCAGGTGACGGCCGAGAGCCTGGGGGGGCGACAGGTGGCCGGCATCGGCGGGCAATTCGACTTCGTGCTGGGGGCCTCCCGCTCGCGGGGCGGCGCCGCCATCATCGCGCTGCCCTCGACCGGTCGCGACGGCAGCGCCTCGCGAATCGTCTCCCGCCTGGGGCACGGGGCAGCGGTCACGACCCCGCGCTTCCTGGCCGACTGGGTGGTGACGGAGTACGGAGCCGCGGGGTTACGTGGGCGGAGCGAGCGGGAGCGGGCCGCGGCCCTGCTGGCCGTGGCCCATCCGGGCTTTCGTGATGAGCTGGCGCGTCTGGCTACTTTTTAGCCGCGTCGATCTTGGCGAAGATCTCCTCGGGCTCGGGGAACCGGTAAGTCGTCTGGTTGGAGTAGACGCTCTTATCGTCGATGAAAACCTCGAAAATGCCGCCCATACCTTCCTCGAGGCGAGCGGTGATACCGTACTTGGTCTTGATGGAGGCCTGCAAACTGGAGGCCTGCGGGAGGTAGTTTCACTCCCCGCAATACTTGATCCGGATGTTCATTCCGCCCTCCTGGGATAGGAAAGTTGCAGCTATTCTACGTTAAGATGCGCGGCACCCGAGGAGTGATTCCGTGATCCCCCTCCTCATCGACACCGATCCCGGCATCGACGACGCCCTGGCCCTGCTGCTAGCCTGGGCTTCGACGGAGGCGACGGTGGAGGTCGTCACGACGGTGGCCGGCAATACGCCCCTGGACCGCGGTACCGTCAACGCCTTTCGGCTCCTGGCGCTCCGCCGGCCCAGACCATCCCCGCGGGTGGTCGCCGGGGCCGCCAAGCCCCTGATGCGGCCGCTGACGACCGCCGGGCGGTACCACGGGGAGGACGGGCTCGGAGACCTCCCCGACTGGCCAGCCGTCGATGCGACGCCGGCGCCGGAGCCGGCATCCGCGGCCATCGTCGAGGCCGCGCGGCGGCATCGCGAGCGACTCTGCCTCGTCGCGCTGGGCCCGCTGACGAACGTGGCCCTGGCCCTGGAGTCCGACCATGAGGCCATGGCCGGGCTGGGGCGGCTGGTGGCGATGGGGGGTGCGGTCGACGTGCCGGGCAACGTGACGCCGAGCGCGGAGTTCAACATCCACGTCGATCCCGAGGCGGCCGCTCGCGTCCTCGCCGCAGGCCTGCGATTCGATCTGGTTCCCCTCGACGTCACCCGTCAGGCGATCCTCGAGCGGCAAGCGCTGGAGTCCGCGCTGGCTCGCGCTCCGGGTCCCACTGCCGACCGGATCCTGGCCTTCACCCGGCGAGCGTTCCGCATCGACGGCGACGCGATGTATCTGCACGATCCCCTGGCGGTCGCGGTCGCGCTCGATCCCACGCTCGTCGAGTGGGAAACCCTGCGGCTCGAAATCGGACCGGATGGATCCACGCGCCGCGCCGCCGGTCCGCCGAACTGCCGGGTGGCCCGGCGGGTCGACCGCGCGCGCTTCGTGTCCCTCGTACTCGAAGGACTGTGCCCCGCATCCTGGTAGTGGGCTCGGCTAACGTGGACTTCACGGTGCAGGTCGGGCGCCTGCCGCGCCCGGGCGAGACCGTGAGCGGGGGCACGCTGCTCGTGAACTATGGGGGCAAGGGCGCCAACCAGGCGGTGGCCGCGCGGCGGCTCGGCGCCGAGGTCCGTCTCATCGCGTGCGTGGGCGAGGACGCGTCCGGGCGCGCCCTCCGGGCGGCGCTGGCCGCCGAGGGCATCGGTGTGGACGGCGTGGTGAGCAGCGCCGCGGCGGCAACGGGCACTGCGCTCATCGTCGTCGATGCCGAGGGCCACAACCAGATCGCCGTGGCGCCCGGCGCCAACCGCAGGCTCGGCGTAGAGCAGGTCAGGGCGCGGATCGAGGACTTCGCCTGGGCCCAAGTCGTCATTGGCCAGCTGGAGACCCCGCTCGACACGGTGGCCTGGACGCTCGAGACGGCCCGGCGGCGGCGGGCGCTGACGATCTTGAATCCGGCGCCGCCGCCCGATGCAGTGCTGGAGTTCCTGTCCCTCGTCGACTACCTGACCCCGAATGCCGGGGAGGCAGAACGGCTCAGCGGGGTGGCGGTACGGAACAGAATCGACGCGGCGGAAGCGGCGGAGCGACTGCGGGAACGGGGCGCGGGCGTGGCCGTCGTGACGCTGGGCGAGGAAGGAGCGCTGGCCCAGGGGCCCGGCGGTCTGCACCTGGCGCCGGCGTTCTCGGTCACCGCGGTGGATACCACCGCGGCCGGTGACGCTTTCAATGGGGCATTGGCGGTCGCCCTCGCGGAGGGACGCCAGCTGGCGGCGGCTTTGAGCTTCGCGAACGCGACGGCCGCGCTGGCGTGCACCCGACGAGGCGCCCAGCCCTCGCTGCCCACCCGGAGCGAGGTCGAGCGTCTGCTGGGCGGATGAGCTAGGCTCTAGCGCGCGAGAAACACGTGAGGGAGGATGGAATGGAACGAACGATCACCTGGCCCCGCGGAGCACGCTGCGCGGTGGCCATCACCTTCGACCTCGACGGCGAGAGCCCCTGGATCCACCGCGACGCGGCGCTGGCCGAGCGCCCGCTGCACATGGGCATGGGGGCCTACGGCCCCAAGACGGGGACACCACGCATTCTCAAGGTGCTCGACCGCTACGACATCAAGGCCGGCTGGTTCATCCCGGGCTGGATCATCGAGCGCTACCCCGAGCTCTGCCGGGAGATCGTGCGCCGGGGCCACGAGGTCGGGCATCACGGCTACTTGCACGAGAAGCCCTTCTTTCTCTCGGGCCCCGAAGAGGAAGAGGCCCTGCTCGCGAGAAGTCTCGACATCTTCAAAAAGGTTCTCGACGTGCGGCCCCGGGGCTCGCGGGCGCCGTCCTGCGATCCCAGCCGCCACACCATGGAGCTGCTGCGCAAGCACGACTTCGTCTACCACTCCAACCTGATGGACGCCGACCTGCCCTACTGCCACAAGACCGGGTACGGCGAGCTGGTGGAGCTGCCCACCGCGTGGTGCAACGACGACTGGGTCTACTTCGGCTTCAGCGCCGTGCCCCCGGTGGGCAACGGGATCTGGAGCCAGGAGGACGTCTTCGAGATCTGGCGCGAGGAGTTCGAAGGCGCCTACGAGGAAGGCGGGTTCTTCAACCTGATGGGCCATCCTCAGGTGATCGGCCGCCCTTCGCGCATGCGCATGGTGGAGCGCTTGATCCAGCACATGCTGGGCAAGAAGGACGTCTGGATCGCCAGGCCGATCGAGATCGCCGAGCACTACCTGAGCCAGCGGTAGCGCGGCGCCGGTGGGATGGCCATGAGGCTGGACGGACGGGTGGCGCTGGTCACCGGAGCGGGCCGGGGCTTCGGCCGCGCCATTGCGCTGGCCCTGGCCCGGGCCGGCGCCGACGTCGGAGTCAACTACAACGCGAGCGCCGGGCCGGCGGCCGAGGTTGCCCGGGAGATCGAGAAGCTCGGGCGGCGGGCCCGGGCTGTGCGGGCCGACGTCTCCCGCGAAGACGAAGTGCGGTCGTTGATCGAGACCGTGCGTGGCGAGCTCGGCCGGCTCGACGTTCTCGTCAACAACGCCGGCATCATGGTCCACGGACCGTTCCGGGAGATTCCGGTGGCTCGGTATGCGCAGATGGTCGCCGTCAACGTTACCGGCACCATGCTCTGCACCTACCACGCGCTGCCGGCCATGCTCGAGCGCCGGCACGGCCGCATCATCAACCTGTCCTCCCAGCTGGCCCAGCGGGCGGTGAGCAGCAGCGGAGGCTTCGCTGGCTATGCTGCCACCAAGGGCGCGATCGAGAGCTTCACCCGGGCCATGGCCAGCGAGCTCGGTCCGCACGGCATCACGGTGAACGCCATCGCTCCGGGCGGGATCGAGACTGCGATGAGCCGGAACGTGATGACGCCCGAGTACCGGGAGCGCCGCCTGGCCGAGCTGCCCCTAGGCCGCTTCGGCAGCGTGGAGGACGTGGCGTACTGCGCGGTGTTCCTGGCCGCCGACGAGGCCGGCTATCTCACCGGGCAGATCCTGCACCCCAGCGGGGGCTGGGTGACGGGCTAAGACCGTCCTTGAGCCGGCGCACCCGGCCGAGCGCCTCCTCTACCCGCCCCACGTTCAGCCGCCCATCGGCCAGCGCCTGACCAATGGCGGCCAGCGCGACCGCCGAGGCCGAGCGACCGTCGGGGAGCTGGTCGACCGCGATGAGGAGCACGTCGACGCCCGCGGCCAGCGCGCGCACGGCCGCTTCGCCGAGGCCGTAGTACTGCTCGATCGCGCCCATGCG
This sequence comes from Candidatus Methylomirabilota bacterium, assembly GCA_035457825.1. Classification (GTDB taxonomy): domain Bacteria; phylum Methylomirabilota; class Methylomirabilia; order Rokubacteriales; family CSP1-6; genus 40CM-4-69-5. The sequence goes on along the minus strand of DATIAY010000021.1, from coordinate 28,077 downwards.
CAGATCATCGCTGACCACGAGCCCGTCGAAGCCGAGCTCGCCGCGCAGCAGGCCGGTGACGGTGGGTTGCGACAGCGTGGCCGGGTGCTTGCGGTCGAGCCGGCGATTCACCACGTGGGCGGTCATGACGCTTTCCACGAGTTGCTCGGCGATCAGCGTCCGGTAGGGGAGGAGCTCGACGTCGGGGTTCGCGGTGTCGGTGACGTCGACGAAGCCCCGATGCGAGTCGGCGAAGCTCGAGCCGTGGCCCGGGAAGTGCTTGAGCGCGGTGAGGATGCCCTCGTCCCGCATCCCGCGCAGGAAGGCGCGGGCATGCAGGGTGACCAGCTGCGGATTGCCGCCGTAGCTCCGCCCCTCGCCCACGATCACCGGATTGGCCGGGTTGTAGCCGACGTCAACCACCGGGGCCAGGTTCCAGTTGATCCCGGCTTCGCGCAAGCGGGCTCCGATGCGCCGGGCTTCGAGCTCGGTCACGGTCAGGTCGTTGGCCTGGCCCAGATCCGCAGCGGACAGCGTCTCGGTGTAGCCGGCGGCCGGCCCCAGACGCATGACGCGCCCGCCCTCGGCGTCGATGGCGACGAGCAGGGGACGTCCGGTACAGACCCGCGCGCGCTCACGCAGCGTCGCCGTCAAGCGTGCCAGCTGCGATCCGTCGATGATGTTGCGGGCGAAGAGCACGACCCCGCCGATTCTGGCCTCGCAGAGCAGGCGCGCCAGGCCGCTTTCGGGCTCGAGCTGGGTGCCGGTGAACCCGACGAGCAGCAGTTGTCCCAGCTCGGGGGCGAGCCCGGCGAGGCGCTCCGGCGGCGTACCGGTGCGACATGCGACGGTCAGGACAAGAGGCAGGGCGACGACGAGCCCGCAGGAAAGCCGGAAGCTACCGGCCACGGGCTGCGGCGACGAGCCGGCGCACCCGCTCGACGTCCACGGGGTTGCGCACATCGCCGTCGCGCTTGACCGACGTGCCCACGATGGCCCCATCGGCGAGCGAGAAGAGCTCGGCCACGCTGTCGGCGGTCACGCCGCTGCCCACGAGCAGGGGCGTCGTGGGCACCGCGCTGCGCACGCGCTTGAGGTCGGCCATCGGCGTGGCTTCCCCGGTGGCCTTGCCCGACACCACGAGCGCGTCGGCCAGGCCGCGGTGCACGAGGTCGCGGGCCTCCTGCTCCAGCTCCACGGGCGCCAGCGGGACGGCATGCTTGACCTGCACGTCCGCGAAGATGGCGACATCGGCATCGAGCAGGCGGCGGTCACGGAGCGCGTGGTAGGCGTCGGACTGCACGATCCCCTGATCGGCCACGACGGCGCCGAAGTGGACATTGACGCGGATGAAGCAGGCACCGGCGGCGCAGGCGATGGCCAGGGCCGCCCGGGGGTCGCTCTTGAGGACGTTCGCGCCCAGGGGCATCGCGGGGAAGGCCGACCGCACCGCGCTCACGATTACCGCCATCGCCGCCACCGTGGCCGGCTCCACGCGGCCGGGGGTGAACGGCGCGTCACCCCAGTTCTCGATGAGGAGGGCATCGATACCGCCCGTGACGAGCGCCCGCGCGTCGGCCAGGGCCAGCGCGGTGGCCCGCTCCATCGACCCGTCCCAGCGCGGGCTTCCCGGCAGCGGCGCCAGATGCACCATTCCGATGAGCGTTCGCTCGAGTCGCATCCGGGTGTTGGATTGTAACATGCGGTCCCCTCCGCTATAGTCGCCGGGACCGCTCATGCCGAGGCCCCGCGCATTCTATGGCTGGTGGGTCACACTGGCCCTCGCCGTGATGGTGTTCGTTTCGACGGGGATACGCTTCACCGTCGGGCCTTTCCTCAAACCGATCACCGCCGACCTCGATCTCGACCGCGCCAGCTTCTCGCTGGTGATCTCGGCGGGGCTGTTCATCTACGGCGCCCTCATGCCCGTTGTGGGATGGATCGCCGACCGCGTGGGGACGCGCGCGGTGACGATCGCCGGAACGCTCCTGTTCGCCGCCGCCGCCGCCGCCACCGGGCTCGTGGGCAGCTTCTGGCAGTTCTTTCTAGTCTACGCGGTGTGCCTGGCGCTCGGGCTGGCCGCCACCGGTCCCGTCGTGGCCACGACCGTGGTGTCGCGGTGGTTCGTTCGGCGCCGGGCCACGGCGCTCTCGCTGCTGGGTGCGGCCTCGATGAGCGGGATGAGCCTGCTGGTGCCCGTCGTGATGTGGCTCATCCTGGCCGTGGGCTGGCGCGCCGCCTACGGGGTGATCGGCGCCGCCATCCTCGTCCTGATGCTCCCCCTGGCCATCTGGGTGGTGCGGGACTCGCCCGAGGCCGTGGGGCTGGCGCCTGACGGCGGGGCCGGCACGGCGCAGGTCAACCCCGCCGCCGAGCGCACGGAGGTGAGTCGGGCCGTGCAGAGCGTTCCCTTCTGGCAACTGGGCGGGGCGCTGGCAACCTGCGGCTTCTCCATGAGCCTGCTGTCGACGCACGGGGTACCCATGCTCACCGATCACGGCTATTCCGCCATGCTGGCCTCGTGGGCGCTCGGCGTGCTGGGTGCCAGCAGCGTGGGATTCTCGGTGCTCCTCGGCGCCACTGCCGACCGCTTCGGCTGCCGGCCGGTGCTGGCCTGGATCTACGGCGGGCGGGCGCTGGCCTTTGCCGGCCTCTACCTGGTTCGCGATCACCCGGCGGCCCTGCTGCTGGTCGCCGCCCTCAGCGGGGCGACGATGGGGGGCACCTTCGCCATGACCTCAACGCTCACGGCGACGATCTTCGGGCGTTACTCGGTCGGCACGGTGTTCGGGACGATGTTCCTCATCCATCAGACGGGCTCGGCCATGGGGGCGTGGCTGGGAGGCATGTTCTTCGAGCGAACCGGCGGCTACGGACCCGCCTTTGCCCTGGGCTGCGCCGTGCTCGGCGCCGCCTCGATCGTGAGCCTTCTCATCGACGACCGGCCGCACGCGCTGAGCGAGACAGCGCCAGCGGCCGGACGGTAGGATCCGTTGTCACACCCCGAATCGAGCGGCGTCCGCTCAGGGCGACGAGGGGCCGGGTGACTGAACGGGCGGGGGTGGCGGCGGGGGCTTCAAGGGCAGCATCGCCGGGGAGCGCGGAGCCTTCCGGGTCGCCTCTTCGATCGAGGGCGTCACCCGTCGCATCTCTTCGGTGATGCGGGCGGCGTCGAGCGCGGTGCCGATGACCCGCGGCGTGATCAGGATGATGAGCTCCGTCTTGTTGACGGTCCGAATCTTGGCCCCGAACAGGTAGCCGAGCACGGGGACGTCCTTGAGGAACGGGATGCCCCGGTCCTCCCAGGACAGCCGGTCCCGGATCAGCCCGCCGAGCACAAGGGTCTGCTGGTTCATCAACACCACCGCGGTTTCCGCCTCGCGCTTGATGATCCGGCGGGAGCCGGTCGGTGGCTCCGCGGCCCCGATGTCGTTGACCTCCTGCTTGACGTCGAGGGCGACTGTGCCCCGCTCCCCGATGCGAGGGGTGACCGTGAGGATCACGCCGGCGTCCCGGTACTCGACGGTCTGGGTGCCCACGACGGCGGTGGTCGGCGTGGTCGCCGACACCGCGCCCGCGCCGATGGGCACTTGCTGACTGGTCACGATAGGGATCGAGTCCGAGACATTGATGATCGCCTTCTTGTTCTCCGAGGTCATCACGTGGGGACTGGAGATCACGTTCACCTTGTTCTCGGACGCCAGCGTGTTGAGCATGGCGAAGAACTTGTCGGTATCGAGGGCGAAGGCGGTGAGGCCGCCGCCGGGCAGGGCCAGCGGCAGGCCGGGGATCGGCAACTCCCGGCTCGGCGCAGTGATCGTGGGCGGTGAGATGGTTGATTGGGCGAGGCGGAGGGATCCCATCTTGATCGCCCAGTCGATCCCCAGTCTGAGATCATCGGTCAGGGTGATTTCGGCGACCAGCACCTCGATCAACACCTGCCGCGGCGAGCGGTCGAGCTGCTTGATCGTCGTCTCGATCTCCTCCCAGTTGCGCGGGAAGGTGGTCACGATCACCGAGTTCGTGGTCTCGTCGCCGATGAACCGCACTTGGCCCTCGATCACGCCCAGCTCCCCGGTGGACGCTCCTCCACCCGGCGGCCCGGACAACGCGGCCGGCAGTGGGGCAGGCGGCGTCGGCTCACCCGCGCGCCGGCCGGCGGCCGCTGGCGTCACACCGGGCGCCGTGGCCCCGGCACCCTCCCGACCGGCGTAGATCGCGTTGAGCGTGGCCGCCAGCTCTTTGGCCTTGGCGCTCTCGGCATAGTAGATGAACACGCGCCGGCCCCCGTAGATGTTCACGTCGAGCTGGCCGATGAGGCGCTGGATCGTCTCCAGGTCGGTCTTGCGGGAGTAGACAATCAGTGAGTTCGACCGGCGCTCGGCGATGATGAGGGGCGGTCGGTCGGGCCCGGCGCCTTCGGCGCCGGCCGTGGCGGCTGGCTGGCGGGGCGCAGCCGGCGTCGGCGGTGCCGGCGGGGCTCCTGGGGCGGTCGTCACCGTGCGGCGCAGGCGACCGCTGACGAAGAGCTGGGTCAGGACAGCGGCGAGATCCCCCGCATCGGCATAGCGAACGGGAATGATCTGCAGCTCGTCCAGGGCCACCTCGATGTCCACCAGCCGGATGATGTCGAGCAGCCGACGCATGTTGGAGGCGGCGTCGGTGATGATGAGGATGTTGGTCTCGCGGTGCGCGACCAGGGTCCCCCGGCTGGAGATCAGGGGGCGCAGCAGTGTGCCCAAGTCGGTCACGGAGCTGTACCGAACGGGCACGATCTGGGTAACGATCTCGTCGGTCACCCGGCCCGGATCGGCCTCGCCGCCGATGATCGTCGGCACCGCGCGCTCACGTGCCCCTTCGATCCGGATGACCTTGTAGAGGTTCCCCGCCCGTACCGCGGTGAACCCGTGCACTTCGAGAATGGCCAACAGGACTCCAAACACGTCCTCCTGGGGGATCCGGCCTGACGTCTGCACCGTGACCTTGCCCCGCACGTCAGGGGCGATGACGTAATTGAAGCCGACGATCTCGCTGGCGGCGTGCACGACCGTTTCGATGTCCGCGCTGTCGAAGTTGAGGACGACGAAGCGCCCGCGCTGGCCGGGCGGCACCGGGGGCGCCGTGGGTGGCGCCTGGGCGATTTGCGGGCGCGGGGTTGGACGCCGGGCGACGGGCGGCGGCGCCTTCGCAGTTTCCGGCCGTGGTCCGATCGAGGGCGGCGCCGCGACGGCGGGCGGCGGTGCGGCTGGAGCCGGCGGCGGTGCCACAGACTCCGCGGGCGCCGGCGGCGGCGCGATCTCGGCGGCGGGCGGCGTCGGGCTGGGTTTCGGCTTCGCGCAGCCGCCGATCCCCGAGATCAGCAGCATCGCGGCCAGCGCGGTGGGGGCGAGCTTACCGGCTCTGATCATCGCTCGGGGGAGGCTGGGGAAGTCGTCGCAACAGGTTCGGAGGCAGCGGGCGCCGCACCGTCGGGCGCGGCGGAGTGGCCGACTCCACGCCCGGCGTGACCGTGGAGGGCTGTGGCGGCGGCACCGCCTCAGCAGGAGCCTGGGTCTGAGGACCGGCCGCAACGGGAGGAACGACCCCCGGGAGCGGGGGCGTCGCCGGACTCGGGCTTGCCGCCGCGGCCGGCGTCGGCGCTGCCGGACGGGGCTTGCCCGGATCGTGCAGGCGCACGTCGATCACGCCCTCGGGCCGCGCCAGCATGATTCCGTCACGGGCAATTTTCTGCACCGTTCCGCCGGCCACGGCGTCACCGATGCGATAGGCGGCCACCCGCTTCGTCACCGGATCCTCGATGTAGGCGAAGGGGGCGCCGTCCTTGAGGACGATCCCATAGAGATTGGGCTTGGGCACGTTCAGCGCCGGACCGCCGAGGGCCCCCGTCAGGGGCGCCTCGCTGCGGCTGGGGCTGAACGGGTTACGGCTGGTGATGACGGACCAGGAACCGGCCGGCTCGGGAGCGGGCCGGGCGGGGATCGCGGCGACCGGTGGGGGCGTGCCGGACTTCGAGCGCGCCTGCGGCCCGCCTGACGGCGCGGGGCGGAGCACCTCCCAGGCGATGTAGGTGGCGAAGCCTATCGCGATGGCCCCCAGCACCACGTTGAGCGTGAGCGCGTGTCTGGACATCACGTGCGCGTCCTGCTCGGCAGAATGAAACCAGAGAGCGTCAGCGTGGCCAGGAGATCGCGCGGCTGGCTGATGTTGACCACGCGGACACGGAGGTCCTGGACGGCCAGGAGCTTGGGCGCCCCATCCAGACGCGAAAGCAGGTCCACCAGCTGCCGGATCTCGCCCGACACGGTGATCTCGATGGGGATCTCGAGCAGTTCGCCCCGCTCCACCGGGGGCAAAATCCGCTCGCTGCGGACCTCGGTGGAAGCCGAGGCGGCCAGATCCTTCACCAGCTTCTGCAACTCCGAGGCCGCCACCGCCGGGGTCGAAGCGGGCAGGAAGCGAGCGTTCAGGGTTTCGATCCGGGCATTCATGGCCTGAAGCTCAGCCGCGATCGCAGCCTTCCGGCTCACCAGCTCCTGACGCCGGGCCAGCAGCTGCTCGCGCACCGGTACGAGCTCCCCGGCCAGTCGGCTGCGATCGCGCAGGGGCTGGACGAGGAGCATCCAGCCGCCGATCATCACGACCGCGAGGATTCCGATGCCGACGATGAGCCGCTCGCGACGCGAGAGGTTGGCGATCATCGCTGTCCGCCTCCCTCTCCGGGCGCCAGGGCCCGGCGCGGTTGGCCAGTGGCCGGCTCAGCCCCACCCGCCCCGGTCGGCGTCGCGGTGGCGGCGGACGTGCCCTCCCACGTGGCGCGGATCCTGAACTGCTCGCGGTCCCGGCCACGGGTCACCGGCGAGGAGAACTCCACCCGCTCGAGGCGGGACGAGTTCTCGAGCAGCGGGATGAGGCTCGCGGCCGCCTGGGCCTGTCCGGTCAGCTCCACGCCCTTGGTGTCGAGGCTCAGCATCGTGAGCCAGGCATCGCCGGGCAGCAGCTCGGTCAGCTCGCGGAGCACGGGCAGGGGCCGGACGGTGGTGGATTCGATCGACTGGATCATAGCCAGCAGCCGGCGGCGCCGGCCGAGCTCGTCGAGGACCTTCTCGACCGCGCGAACCTCGGTGTCGAGCCGCGCGATCTGCGAGTTGACGGAGGACAGCTGGCGACTGGCCCGATAGCCGGGGGCCATGAGCGCCACGATGCCGAGGAGCACCGCCGCGGCCATCAGCCCGCCCGTGATCATCTGGCTGCGGGTCAGGTGACGCGGGCGAAGGGCCGGCGCCAGCAGCTCGAGTGGGCGGCCACGGCCCCCCGACGCGACGGCCAGGGCGAGCATCAGCTCGCTCCGGGAATCTTCCGGCAGCGTCTCCAGCTGCGCCCGCACGTTGTCCCGGTACGGCGGCTCCCCCACGGGGACCCCGAGCTCGCCCAGGGCGTCGCGGGTCTCCTCAACGGCGTCGCCCGAGATCCAGACAACGTCGCAGGAGCGCCAGCGAACGGGCCCGAAGCTTCGGCGCACCTCGTCGGCGATGTTGCCGTCGTTCGCCACCACTCGACTCAGGAGGAGACTGGAGCCAGCCAGCAAGAGAAGCTCGACGTTGTCGCCGAGGCGATGGACCCAGACGATATGCCCCTGCCGCTGCCGCGTCACGAGGGCGGGCAGGTTGTGAGTGGCCACCGTGATCGAGACCGGACGAAGCTGGGCTTCCTCGGCCAGGCGGAGAGCGGCCTCCATCACCCGGTGGTCGACGGCCGCGATCACCACCTGACGGCTGCCCGCCGCGGCGCCCTCGCGCTCGTCGGGGAGCGGGATCCAGTCGAAGGATGCCTCCTCGGCACCGTACGGCAGGTGTCGCTCCAGCTCGAACTTCACCATGTCGCGCACATCACCCTCGATCGAGGGCAGCTCGATCGGCTTGACCGTCACGCTGGTGCGGGCCAGGCCGATGGCGACCGTGCGGGGCGCAAGCTTTCGATGATCGAGCTCGGCCCTCAGCGCGGCCGCCGGCTGCTCGGCCTCCACGCTGAAGGCCTCGAGCCGGGGGCCATGCGTCACCGCCGCGACCAGACGGTCACCGCGGAGGACCAATCCCAGGCGGGCTGGAGTCAAGCGCTTGACGGCCGCAGGAGACAACCTCACCGCGGCCAAGGATACGCTGGCAGGGTCGTGAGCCACAAACTTTCGGAACATTTGACGAACTCTTCCAAACCCGCTCATCGGGCCCCCGTCCACTCCAGCACGGCTACCGCCGACGTTGCCTGCTCCGCCCTCCTTTGGACGATGGCGGTAAGTCGGGCCCGGACCTGGCCGTCTACCAATCCTTCGGCCTCGATCCGAAAGGTCCGTGTCGTGATGACCAGACCCCGCCCGGCGAACCGGCCTACCGTCGCGTAGGGCGCCTCCCGGCGCGCCTGCAGGACCTCCACGACCTCGGCCTCGGCCAACCCCATCGCCCGGAGCACCGGGGCGCTTGCCGTGTTGAGGTTGACCTGGCCCTGGCTCTTGACCGTCACGAATTCGGCCAACCCAGGGTTCCCGTCGGCGCCGTAGAATAACGCGGGTGTGAGCCCCCGAATCTGTAGCAGTTCAGTCACAGATTCCAGGTTGGCGTTGCGGGCCCGATAGGGCAGCGGAAGCTTCAGGTAGTAGTCGTCGCTCTCGGCGCCGTTGAGCCGGTGCTCCTCGTTGGGATCGCGCCAATCCTGGACGGAATCCAGGATGGTGTCGCGAGCGGACTTCTCGAGCCCGAGCCCCTGCAAGAGGCGGTCGATCCGCTCTGGGGGAGAGGTGTTGAGGTTGAGCCGGGCCTCCTCGTCGGTGATGCGGTAGGAGAAGTGCCCAGGACCCAGGGGTACCTGCGTGCGCGGCAGGCGGGCCACGGCCGTACGCTCCCGGGTATAGAAGGTCAGCAGCCCGTCTTGGGCCGGCGCCACGAATGACGTGTCGGCGACGATTTCGCGGATGGCCTGCTCGACGGCGGCCTCGGCCAGATGCGTGGCGAGGATCGCGTCCTTGTACGCCCGCACGGCGCTCGCCTCCAGGCGCATGGAATAGGAGAATTCGGCGCCCACCACGCCGAGCAGGGCCAGCACCAGGAGGACGGCGACCAGCGCGAACCCGGGACGGCCGGGAGGAGGCCCCACTGTCATCACGGCACCCCCGTTCGCAACGTCACCGTGAGGGCCAGCGCCGTCTCGCCCCGGCCCCCAGGCGTGGCCAGGGTGATGCGGACGGCGCGCGGCAGGCCGTTCTCGGCCTCGCCGTCCCAGGTCTCCTGCCACGTTCCCGTCGCGTTCAGGTAGCGGAACTCGAGCCGATTGATGCCGGCGTCGCGCAACATCACCTGGGCCTCGGTGAACGGGTCCCGGTTCGGCATCACCCGCTGACGGACGATCAGGGCCGGGCCCTCTTCGACCGTCTCCAGGCCGATCGCTATCGCGCTGAAGGCTACCGGGATCGCGGCCGAGAAGGGAGCGGCCTGGGTGACCAGCTGCAGCCGCTGCTCGGTGCCCTGGAAGAGCAGAACCGGTTCCGGCGACTGCCCGGCCGAGGCGCGGTAGGGGTAGGCCGAGCCCACGGCACGGGCGAGCACGGCGGCGACACCCCGGAGGTGCTGATGGGCATCGGCGCGATCCTCGCCCTGGGTCCAGGCGGCCAGGGCCACCCGCAGGCCACCGAATGCGATGGCCAGCAGCGCGGCCACGATGGCGAGTGCGATGAGCAGCTCGAGCAGTGTGAATCCCCGCGCGTGACGTCGCCGGCTCACGAAGGCCCTCTGACGCCTAGGGCCGGCCGTGTCGACTGCCCCGGCCGTCGAGGGGTCGTTCCCGAGGCGGCGGTCGCCTCGGGCGACACCGTCCGCAGCGTCGCCAGCTCCACGTGACGTCGCTCGTCCCAGCTCACGCGGACTGTGATCTCGTACACGTGCCACCGCGCTACACCGGTCGCCGACATGAGCTCGGGCGTCTCCACGCGCCGGATCGAGCGGGCCCAGACGAACCCACTCTCCTCGCCTTGCTCCTGGCGCTCGTCGGGCGTCACGACCTCGCGCATCTTGAGGTCGGCGAGCAGCATCGCCTGCTGGTGATCGCCGCTGACCTTGAGCAGCCGCAATCCCTGCGCGAAGCCCTGGATGGCGGCGACGACGGCCACGCCCAGGATGGCCAGGGCCACCAGGACCTCCAGCAGCGTGAAGCCGGCGGGGCGTCGGGTCATTCGCGGGCCGTCCGCACCCGGCCGGTGAGCGCGTCCACCGTCACCCGGTAGCGCGTGTTGCCCGAGGCCACCCGGAAGACGCCGCCGCTCGTCGTGCCGTGGGGCTCGAAGCGCACGGTGAGGGCGACAGCCGGCTCGGCCTGGACCGTGAGGCGCTCGGGCAGGCTCCGAGTCTGCCGAACCTCTTCTCCGGCGCGGAGCGTGACCCGATGCGCGGCCGGGTCGACGATGAGCTCGTGGGGCCGCTGCGTGGTGATGGCCTGCTCGCGCGCGTGACGCAGGAACGCGGAGAAGCGGGCCACCTCGGCGCGCGTGCGAATCGTGTCGGTGGTCCGGCCGATCGTGGGACCCACCACCGCGAGCGCCAAGGCCAGAACCATCAGGGTGACGACCAGCTCGAGGAGGGTGAAGCCAGGAGCGGCTAACGTTGCTGCTCGCCGGTCCATGAGGTCACGTCGGCGTTCTCACCCTCGCCCCCCGGCGCCCCGTCGCCGCCGTCGGACCACAGGTCGTAGTCGCCGTGCTGGCCCGGGCAGCAACGGTACTTGTAGGGGTTGCCCCAGGGATCGCGCGGCACTTCCTTGCGGAGGTAGGGGCCGTTCCAGTTCGGCACGCCCGGGCTGCGCATGAGGGCGTCGAGGCCCTGCGCGGTGTCCGGATAGCGGCCCGCGTCGAGCCGGTACTGATCGAGGGCGGCGCCGAGCAGCTCGATCTGGGCCCGTGCGGCGGCGGTCTTGGACTGGCCCACACGCCCGAACAGCCGCGGCCCCACCAACCCCACCAAAAGTCCCAGCACAATAATGACCACCAGCAATTCCACCAGCGTGAACCCCGCTTGATGGTGCAGCGCTGCCCACAGGGACCAGCGAGGGGGACCGGGGACTCTTGCGAGACCCGTGTCTTCTGGGCACGGTGTCGGTTCCGTGGATGCATCATGGCCCGCTGACAGGCGGAGCGTGATGTCGGGCAGCGTGGTCGAGCAAGAGTCCCCGGTCCCCCTCGCTCGCCGCCGTGGAAAGACGATCAGCATCACAGCGGGACCTCATTGATGGAGAAGATGGCCAGCAGCATGGCGACCACGATGAAGGCCACCAGCACCCCCATGGTCAGGATGATCGCGGGCTCGAGCAGCCCGATGAAACGCTTGAGCTCGGTGCGCACGTCGCTCTCGAACGTCTCGGCAGTCTTGAGCAGCATCTCCTCCAGCCGGCCTGTCTCCTCGCCCACTCGCACCATGTGCACGGCCAGCCGCGGGAATTGCGGGTGCTCGGCGAGACTGGCCGCGACCGTCCGCCCCCGCTTGACGCTGTCGCCCACCCGCTCGACGGCCCGGGCCAGGATCTGGTTGGACATCATCTCGGCCACCACTGCCAGCGATCCCATCACGGGAACGCCGCTCTTGAGCATCGTGCCCAACGTCCGGGCGAAGCGGGCCGTTTCGATCTTGACCCGCAGCGGCCCCACGTGGGGCAGGCGCAGCTGCAGGCGATCCCAGGCCAGACGGCCTTCGGGCGTGCCCGTCCAGATCCGCCAGGCCAGGACGGCGCCGAAGGCCACGACGACGCCGACCCACCAGTACTCCCGCACACCGGCGCTGACGGCCAGCAAGATCCGGGTGGGCAGGGGGATGGTCTGACGCAGGTCGGCGAAGATCGAGGCGAAGCGCGGAATGACGAACGTCAACAGAAACACGATGGCGCCGGCGCCCACAGTGGTCACCACGAGCGGGTAGGCCAGCGCCGAGACCACCGCTTCCGTGAAGGCCGCCCGCGATTCGAGGAATTCGGCGAGCCGGCGCAGGGTGACCTCCAGGACGCCGCCCTTTTCGCCGGCGCGGATCATGTTGATGTACAGGCGTGAGAAGGGGCGCGGGTGGTGCTTGGCCAGCGCGTCACTGAGCGAGCCGCCACCCCGGACGGTGTTGAGCAGATCGGTCACGATAGTGCGCAGGCGAGAACTGGGCGCCAGCAATTCCCCCTGGATCTCGAGCGCCCGGTCCAGCGGGACGCCGGCCTCGAACAGCGTCGCCAGCTGTTGGGTGAAGGCGAGCAGGTCGCGCTGGCGGATCCGGCCCGACGCCGGCATGGCGAACCACGCCCGGCGTTCGGCGTGGGGAGTCACCCGGATGGGGTAATAGGCGTCGCGGTGCAGGCGTTCCACCACTGAGCGGGCGTCGGGAGCTTCCATGACTCCGTCGATGGTTTGCCCGCGCCGGTCCGCGGCCCGGTAGACGAAGACCGGCATCGGCGTCAGGCGTCTTCCTGCGTGACTCGGAGGATTTCCTCGAGGGTCGTGACCCCCTCACAGGCCTTGGCCCACCCGTCCTGCCGGAGCGTGACCATCCCCGCCTCGACGGCCTGGCGGCGGATCTCTCGGCTGGAGGCCCGGCGCAGGATCAGGCTGCGCACGTCCTCGGTGATCCCGAACAGCTCGTAGATGCCGGTGCGGCCGCGATAGCCCGTACCCCGACACGCGTCACAGCCCCGCCCGCGGTAGAGCTGGGTGCCGGGCGGCGCCGTCACGCCCAGGGCCTCGATGTCGGCAGCCGAGGGCGCGTGCCGCACGCGGCAGCCTTCGCAGATGCGGCGGACCAGGCGCTGGGCGAGCACCGCCTCCAGCACCGAGGCGATCAGATAGGGCTCGGCACCCATGTCTTGAAGTCGGGGAATGGCGCCGGGGGCGTCGTTGGTGTGGAGCGTGGAGAAGACCAGGTGGCCGGTGAGAGCGGCCTGGATGGCGATCTCCACCGTCTCGAGGTCCCGGACCTCGCCGATCAGGATGACATCGGGGTCCTGACGCACGATGTGTCGCAGCCCGGTGGCGAAGCTCAACCCGATCTTAGGCTTGACCGGGATCTGGTTGACGCCTTTGAGCTGGTATTCGACGGGATCTTCGATGGTGATGATCTTGCGGTCCGGGGAGTTGATCTTGTCGAGCGCCGCATAGAGCGTGGTCGTCTTGCCGGAGCCAGTGGGGCCGGTGACGAGAATGATGCCGTGCGGACGCACGATCAGGGTTTCCAGGCGCTTGAGCGTGTCGGGGGCGAAGCCGAGCCGCTCCAGCGGCAAGAACACGCTGGCCCGGTCGAGCAAGCGCATCACGATGGACTCGCCGTGCACAGTGGGGATGGTGGAGACCCGGATGTCGACGCGCCGGCCGGGGAGCGAGACCCGGATCCGCCCGTCCTGGGGCAGACGGCGCTCGGCGATGTTCATCTCGGCCATCAGCTTGATGCGCGAGGTGACGGCGTCGCGCAGGCGCCGGGGCGGCGACTCCTGGTCGAAGAGGATCCCGTCGACGCGGTAGCGGACGCGCAGCGTGTCCTCGAAGGGCTCGATGTGGATGTCGGAGGCCTCGGCCCCGATGGCGTTCTCGATGAGGAGGTTGACCAGGCGGACCACGGGCGCCTCGAAGGCCATGTCCCGCAGGTGGCTGACGTCCTCCTCGCCTTCCGGCGCCCGCTCGTCTTCGATGCCCTCTACAATCCGCTGCAGCGCCGTGGCCGAGCCATCGTAGGCGCGGTCGATCGCTTCCAGGATGCCTTCGGGCGGGCTCACCGCGATGCGCACGCTCAACCCCGTCGCCTGTTGCAGATCATCGACGATGACCGGGTTCAACGGTTCGGCGGTGGCCACGGTCAGCACGTTGCCATCCACGCTCACCGGGCAGACTACGTACTGGCGCAGATACTTGGCCGACAGGTTCTTGATCACCGGCAGGGGCGACGGCAGCTCGTCACGGGAGAGATACGGCAGATTGTGCTGCAGCGCGAGGGCGCACAACACATCTTCGCGGCTGGCCGCGCCCAGGGCCACCAGCGACTCCCCGATCCGCTCGCCCGTGTTTCGGCTGCGGCTCAGCGCCATCGCGATCATCTCGGGAGTGGTCACGCCCTCGGCGACAAGGATCTCGCCGAGGAGTCGGGTTGCCGTCGTCGTGGCCATGCTATGCTCCAAAGTCATGTTAGCACAGTGGGTCTTGGTGGCCGTCGCGGCGGCCGCCGACGTGGCGGGGGCAGCGCTCGTCACCAGTGCCCACCGTCGCGGCCGGGCCCCGCTCCGGTACTTCCTGGCCCTGGGGGCGGGCTTCATGCTGGCGGCCGCCTTCGTCAGGATGCTGCCGGAAAGCGCGCAGGTGCCCCATGCGTTCTTGTTCGTGCTGATCGGATACTTCGGGATTCACCTCTTCGAGCATACGGTGGCCCCGCATTTCCATTACGGTGAAGAGATCCACGCCGACGCGTTCTTGCGGCCGGCCGCCGGCTACCTGGCCCTGCTCGGCCTCGGCGTGCACACGCTGTTCGATGGCGTCGCCATCGCGGCTGGCTTCATGATCAGTCCCACACTCGGGTTGCTCTTGTTCCTCGCCGTCCTTCTCCACAAGCTGCCCGAGGGGTTCACCATCGCCTCGATCGTGCTGGCGAGCGGCCGTTCGCGAGCAGCCGCGCTGGGCGCCGGCGTGGCCCTCGGCGTGTGCACCCTGCTGGGCGCTCTGGGCACGGGGCTCTTGGCCCATGGCCACGCCGGCTATGCGCTGGCGCTGTCGGCGGGCGTCACGATCTACGTGGCCGCGTCGGATCTCATTCCCGAGGTGAACCGCGAGGGAGGACCGGCTCTGGCCTGGACCGTGTTCGGCGGTCTCCTGCTCTTCGTCGTCGCCGACTGGGTCCTCGGCGGCCACTGAAGTCGCGCGCCGCGATGGTATCCTTTCCGCGATGACGGTGCCCGCCGCTCTGGTGCTCCACGGTCCCAACCTCAACCTCCTGGGACGACGGGAGCCCGCCATCTACGGATCCCTCTCGCTGGCCGACCTGGATCGGCTCATCAACGCCCACGCCCGGCGCCAGGGGATGCGCGTGGAGTGCCGGCAGTCCAACGTCGAGGGCCAGCTCATCAACTGGCTACAGGGCGCCGAGCGCGAAGGCTTCACGGGCGTCGTGCTCAACCCCGGCGCTTTCACGCACTACTCCATCGCGCTCCGCGATGCCGTGGCCGCCATCCGGTTGCCGGTGATCGAGGTGCATCTCTCCAACATCCACGGCCGTGAGGAATTTCGCCGCCACTCGGTCGTCGCCGCCGTGGCGCGTGGCCAAATCGCGGGCTTCGGCCCCCCGAGCTATCTGCTCGGGCTGGACGCACTGCTGCTGCTTCACCGAGACTCCCGGTCGCTTCGCCGCCCGCAGCCACGACCATCTCGAACGCGCCGCCTCCGTCGCAAGCGATGAAGTTCGAGATGGCCAGCTTCGAGATAATGAATCGGATTGGGAACACGCAGCCACCCGCCCCTGGGGCAGGCGACCCACGTTGATACCCGAGCCGGCGGCACCCGTTACCGCGAATCAGCCCCTCGTCGGGGGCGTCTAACCTGTGACGGTGCGGGGTGAGCAAGCGACACCCCGTCGACACCGACGATCAGGCTCTCATCGAGCGCTGTCGCCGGGGCGACCCGGCGGCGTTCGAGCCGCTCGTCGAGCGCTACCGCGAGCGGGTGTGGCGGTTGGCCTACAACTACCTGCGCGACCGTGAGGAGGCCCGGGACGCCGCTCAGGAGGCGTTCGTGCGGGCCTGGCAGGCGCTGCCGTCGTTCCGGGGGCAGTCGGGATTCTATACGTGGCTGTTCCGCATCACCCTGAACGTAGCCGCCGATCGGGCGCGGCAGCTAGCGGCCCGACGCCGGGCCCTGGGGAGCGAGCAGGTGCCGGAAGAGGAATGGGAGCGGGTGATGGTGGATTCGCAGGCGCCGCCCGACCACCTGGCGGCCAGAGCCGAGCAGCGAGTACGAATCCGACAAGCCCTGGATGTTTTGCCGGAGCGTCATCGGGCGATTATCATATTGAGTGATCTCCAGGGGTTGTCGTACCGCGAGATCGCCGAGGTTCTCGACATCCCCATGGGAACCGTGATGTCGCGGCTGCATAACGCGCGCAAGCGCCTGCGCCGGGTGCTGGGACCGCTGCTGTTCGTGCTGCTGGCCCTGCTCTTGATGTCACCGGCCGTGGCCAGCGCCCAGACGATGGTGCGCTTCAGCGCGCAAGTGCTGATCGCCGCCGACGGGCCGGGCGGCGGGGAAAGTATCCCGGCCGACCTCGAATACCTGGTGCCGCGCCTGCGCCAGACCCTGCGCTATCGGGACTACACGCTGGTGAACCGCTACCGTGGGCAGGCCCCGGTCGGCGGCTCCCAGCGCTTCAGCGTGCCCGGTGACCGCCAGCTCGAGATCACGCCCGAGTCCGCTTCACCGGTGCGCTTGCGCGTTCGTCTGGTCCGGGGCGGCGTGGCCGAGGTCAACACCAGCATCCAGGCCGCGCCGGGCGCGCCGACTGTGATCGGCGGTCCCCGGCACGATGGCGGCGTGCTCATCATCGTCGTCTCGCCGAGCCCCTAGCCTCCGGAGGCAGCGTGAGCGAAGGGGAGGAACGGTACTTCCGGGAGCGATCTCGGATCGAGCAGGGCCACACCAGGTATCGCGACAAGCTGCGCGCCGAGGGCAAGCTCTTCGTACGCGAGCGGCTCAAACTCATTCTCGACCCGGACAGCGAGTTCCAGGAAGACTGGCGGTTCGCCCGAGCCGAGGAAGCGGACACACCGGCAGACGGCGTAGTCACCGGCGTGGGGCGGGTGGCGGGCCGGACCATGTGCATCATGGCCAACGACTACACGGTGAAGGCTGGCTCGTGGGGCGCCCAGACCGTGCAAAAGATCGTTCGCCTCCAGGAGAAGGCCGCCCGCCTTCAGGTACCCCTGCTGTACCTGGTCGACGCCGCCGGCGCCCGCATCTCCGAGCAGGTCGAGGTGTTTCCCGGGCGCTTCCACGCCGGCCGGATCTTCTACAACGAGGTTCAGCTCTCGGGTGTCGTGCCCCAGGTGTGCCTGCTGTTCGGCCCCTCGCCGGCCGGCTCGGCGTATCTGCCGGCCCTCACCGATGTCGTCATCATGGTGGAGGGCAAGGCCTCGCTCTTCGTGGGCAGCCCTCGCATGGTGGAAATGGCCATCGGCGAGAAGAGCACGCTGGAGGATCTGGGGGGCGCCCGCATGCACTGCACCGTGTCCGGGTGCGGGGACATCCTGGCCGCCTCCGACGAAGCCGCTATCGAGCTGGCCCGGCAGTATCTGTCCTACATGCCCCAGTCCTACCGCGAGCGCCCCGCCCTCCGGGAGCCGGCCGAGCCCCCGCCGGGTCGCTCGATCGACGACATCGTGCCCTACGATCAGCGCAAGTACTTCGACATGTACGAGGTCATCGAGCGTCTCGTCGACGCCGGCTCCTGGTTCGAGCTCAAGCGGCTCTTCGCCCCCGAAGTCATCACCGGCTTCGCCCGCCTGGGCGGTCGCGTGGCGGGTGTGGTGGCCAATCAGCCGAAGGTGAAGGGCGGCGTGCTCTTCGTCGATTCCTCGGACAAGGCCGCCCGCTTCATCTGGCTCTGCAACGCCTTCAACATCCCGCTCGTGTACCTGGCCGACATCGCGGGTTTCATGGTGGGGAGCAAGGTCGAGCGGGAAGGTATCATCCGCCACGGGGCCAAGATGGTCTTCGCCACGGCCCAGGCGACGGTGCCCAAGCTCTCCGTGGTGGTCCGCAAGTGCTACGGGGCGGGTCTCTACGCCATGAGCGGTCCGGCCTTCGAGCCCGACGGAGCGCTGGCGCTGCCCCAGGCGCAGATCGCGATCATGGGGCCGGAGCCGGCGGTGAATGCCGTCTACTACAACAAGATCATGGAGCTGCCCGAGGCCGAGCGGGCGGCCTGGGTGCGCCAGAAGCGCGAGGAGTACGCGCGCGACGTCGACATCTACAAGCTCGCGTCGCGGATGCTCGTTGACGACATCGTGCCCGGCTCCCAGCTCCGTGCCGAGCTGATCAAGCGGTTGGCGTACGCCGAAACCAAGCTCCAGGAATTCCCGCCCCGCCGCAACGGCGTGTATCCAGTGTAAGTCAGCGTGAGACGGCGAAGGGTCACACCGAGCGTCAAG
The DNA here is from genome assembly GCA_035457825.1 of Candidatus Methylomirabilota bacterium. Taxonomy (GTDB): domain Bacteria; phylum Methylomirabilota; class Methylomirabilia; order Rokubacteriales; family CSP1-6; genus 40CM-4-69-5. Next base: position 9,915 of record DATIAY010000021.1, on the reverse strand, counting down.
CGGCGCGGCCGAAACGGCGCCGCGTGTGGGCGAGCGACTCGGCAATCGGCGCCGGCAGGCGCGCGCCGAACTGTGCGTAGAAAGTGCCGAGGTCCTCGAGCGCCGCGAGCCATTCTCCCGCGTCGCACCGCAGTGCCTCGCGCAGCTGAGCGGGAGTCACCTCCAGGCCATCGAGATCGAGGGCATCGAGGGCGGGCACCCAGCCGATCGGCGTCTCGGTGGCTCGAGCAGTTCCTCGGATCCGCCCCACCATCCACTTGAGAATACGCACGTTCTCGCTGTAGCCGGGCCAGAGGAAACGCCCCTCAGCGTCCCGCCGGAACCAGTTGACCCGGAAGATGCGGGGCGCTTTGCTCAGCCGTGGCCCCGTCGCCAGCCAGTGGGCGAAGTAATCGGCCATGTTGTACCCGCAGAACGGCAGCATGGCCATCGGATCCCGCCGGACCACCCCGACCTGCCCGGTGATGGCGGCCGTCGTCTCGGTGCTCATCGCCGAGCCCAGGAAGACACCGTGGGTCCAGTCGGAGGCCTCGAAAACGAGCGGGATCACCTGCGAGCGCCGTGAACCGAAGATGAGACCGGAGATCGGCACGCCTTGCGGATCTTCCCAATTGGGGGCGATGGAGGGGCACTGCTGAGCCAGCACCGTGAAGCGTGAGTTGGGGTGCGCGGCGGCCGCCGCCCCCGGCTGCCAGGGACGCCCCTGCCAGTCCGTCAGGCCGGCCGGCGGCTCGGGTGTGAGGCCTTCCCACCAGGGGTCCCCCGAAGGCGTGAGGGCCACGTTGGTGAAGATCGTGTTCGACCGCACCATGCCGATGGCGTTGGGGTTGGTCCTGGGGCTGGTGTTGGGGGCCACGCCGAAGAACCCGCGCTCGGGATTGATGGCGCGGAGCTGCCCGTGGGCATCGACGTACATCCAGGCGATGTCATCGCCCACTGTCCACACGCGCCAGCCGGGCAGGTGAGAGACGACCATCGCCAGGTTCGTCTTGCCCGAGGCGCTGGGCATCGCCGCGGCGAAGTACGTGATCTCCCCCCGGGGATCCTCGACTCCGAGAATGAGCATGTGCTCGGCGAGCCACCCCTCCTGCCGAGCCTGCCAGCTGGCGATGCGCAGGGCGTGGCACTTCTTGCCGAGCAGCGCGTTGCCGCCGTACCCGGAGCCGACGCTCCAGATGAGCTTGTCTTCGGGGAACTGCAGTATCAGGCGGCGGTCAGGCGACAGATCGCCCAGGGAGTGCAGCCCGGCGACGAAATCGCTCTCGTCCCGCATGTGCTGGATGGCCACCTGGCCCACCCGTGTCATCAGATGCATGCTGGCCACGACATACGGGCTATCGGTCACCATCACGCCGGTCCGGCTCAGCGGCGAGCCGGCCGGTCCCATCAAATAGGGGATGGCGTACATGGTGCGCTCGCGCATGCTGCCCCGCAGCCAGGCGCCGGCCTTGGCTTTCGCCTCGGCCGGGGCCATCCAGTTGTTGGTGGGCCCGGCCTCGTCACGCTCCCGGGTGCAGATGAACGTGAGCTGCTCGGTCCGGGCGACGTCCTGGGGGTGACTGCGATGCAGGTAGCAATTGGGATAGGTCCGAGGGTTGAGCGCCAGCAGGGTGCCGTCGGCGAGCATGGCCTCGATCAGAGAGTCGTATTCGGCCTTGGAGCCGTCGGACCACACCATCCGGGAGGGTCGCGTGAGGGCCGCGGCTTCGTCCACCCACTTCTCGGCTACAGTGGTGACGCTCATGCGTGCATCCTCGCCCGTGTGTGACGTGGTTTTCGACTGCGCCGCGGCCAGTATCTTTTGATCTATGAGCTCCTGGCCGTGACGACGCGCCTAGCCTGCGCCGGCCAGCGCCTCACGTCAAGCCGAACGTGCTAGCATCCGCGCCGTGAAAGGGCTTCTGGTGGCCGCGCAATACCTCACGATCGTGCCTGTGAGGGTCGGGGCTGCCTCCGATGATGGGCTCGCGCTGGGCCGGTCGGCCCCGTGGTTTCCGGTGGTCGGCCTGGCTATGGGCGCCGTGCTGGCCCTGACTGACCGTCTCACCGGTTGGTTCTTCCCCACCCTCCTGGGGGCCCTCTTGACCGTCACCGTCTGGAAGCTCATCACCGGGGGCCTGCACCTGGATGGGCTCGCTGACTGCCTGGACGGGCTGGTGGCCTCCGATCCCGAGCATCGGCTTCGGGTCATGCGAGACAGCCGTATCGGGGCCTTCGGGGCTGTGGGCCTCATCCTCTTTCTCTTGCTGGAGATCGCCGCCCTCGCCGAACTGGCGGGCGGGCTTCGCTGGCGAGTTCTCCTGGCGGTGCCGGTCATCGGCCGGGCTACGCCGGCCCTGCTCAGCCTCTGCTTTCCCGCCGTGCCCGGCGGTCGGGGCGCGGCCTTTAGTGCCGGCGTGCAGCGCACTGCGGTGTTGCTGGGGCTGGCGCTGGCCGCCGCCATCGCCGTGGCCGTGCTGGGATCGAGCGGCCTCGTCGCCCTGGTGGTCGCCTGTCTCGTGAGCCTGGTGCTCGGACGGTTCTTCACGACCAGGCTGGGTGGCATCACCGGTGACGTCCTGGGAGCCGGAGTGGAGGTGGCAGAGCTGGCCGCGCTCCTCACAGTCTCCTCGTGGGGGCACTGGGGACGCTGATCTATCTGCTGCGCCACGGAGAGGTCGAAGGCGCCGAGCGACCCCGCTTCGTCGGACACGTGGACGTGGCGCTGTCGCCACGAGGCCTGCGCCAGGCGGCGGCGCAGGCCCACCGCCTGCGCGCGGCCGGGCTCGCCGCGATTTTCACCAGCGACCTCGCCCGGGCCCGGCGCACGGGAGAGATCATTGGAGCTCCGCATGGCCTCACGCCGACGATCGTGCCCGCGTTCCGGGAGATGAACATGGGGCGCTGGGACGGCCTGACGGCGGCCGAGATCACCGAGCGCGACCCGGCCGCCTTCGCGGCCTGGACGGCGCGGATCGCCGAGGTTCCCTTTCCGGATGGCGAGAGCGCCGGCGATCTCCTGGCGCGGGTCTGGCCGGCATTCTCGACCGTGCTGCGCAGCTGCGTCGCGGGCCCGATCGCCGTGGTGGGGCACGGCGGAACCAATCGCGTACTCCTGTGTCGCGCCCTGGGCCTGCCCCTGGGCCGTCTGCTTACCTTCAGCCAGGACTATGGCGCCCTGACTGTTCTCGAGCACGACAACGGCCGGTGGCGACTGCACCGGCTCAACGATCCACCGCTGTCCGACTGAGCCGGTCGGGACGGAGCGCTCAGTCGCCGCGGTCGGCGCGCGCGCGGTGGGCCCGGTATGCCGCGAAGACGCGCTCGTTCATCTCCTGACAGGCCTGGCGGGCCGCCTCCTGTCGTGCCGGCGTGTCGGCCAGCAGGTGCAGGGCCCGGCGACCGATCGAGGCGTGGCGGTACTCGTCGGGTAGGAGCTCGCTGGCGTAGAGATGCGCGGTTTCAGCGTCCACGTCGCGGGCCAGGGCCACCAGCGTCTCGAAGCCTTCGCAGGACTGGGTCTCGCCGGCGAACTGGAACATGGCGAGCCGCTCCAGGGTGGGGCGAACGCGGGCGGCGATGAGCCAGTCGAACAGCGCTTCCCACTCGGGGAGCGGCCGGTAGCTGTCGGGGTCCTCGCCCAGGTCGCGGAGACGGCGGCGCAGCAGCTGCCAGTGCCGGTGCTCGTCGTCCAGCTGGCCGACCAGCAGCTCGCGGATCTCTCGCTCCGGGGTGAAGGGAATCCACGCGGCCAGGAGCTCCACCGAGCGCAGCTCGTTGTACACCCCCTGGCGCATGCGGTAGCGGATCTGGTGCAGACGCACCTCGGCCGTCGCGCCCGGCTGCAGACGGACATCGCGGCCGCGCCAGAAGGCGGCGTTGTCCTCGGCCAGGGTCCGGACGAAGTCGCGCGCGTCCTTCACGGCTTGCGCAACAGGATCGGACCCACGAAGGCTTCGGCCTCGGACTGGGTGTCGTTGGAGTCGGAGGCGACCGAGACGCCGCCAGGGGAGTCGGGCTCCTCGCCGTAGATCTTCTTGAAGTCGGCGCGGAGATCGCGCTGCTCGGTGAACCACTTGCCCAGGTCCCCGGGGCCCGAGCGCAGCACGATGTAGGTCACCGTCCCGGTCTTCTCGCTCTTGCACACGGTGCCGACAGGCACAGTCGCGTCCCACACGTAGCCGATGATGCGCGAGCGGACCGCCGACGGAAAGCGCGGCCACGTGACGTAGATCTGCACGGCCTGGTCGTCAGTGGCCTTCTTGCAGGAATTGGCACCCCTGGGCAAGGTGACCGCCTTCCAGCGCCACTCGAGGATCGGGGTGTCCTTCAGGGTGACCCCCGTAATCTCCTTGCTGATCGTCGATCCCTCGTTGCGACTCTTGAGGTGCAGCGCCCGCTGGCCGTCGTGGTCCACGACCCGAAAATCATAGGCCGGGCTCCCCCAGTTCTGCCCCTGCCAGCCCGGCGGGATGCCCTTGGTGCCGTTGGGGTACGCCTTCCAGTCCTCGATCATCACCTGGTCCGCCGCCCGAACGGTGGCGGCGGCCAGGAGCAGGATCAGGAGAAACGCCGGGATTCTCCACATGGGACTCCCTCTCGCGTGTCGAGTCACTGCCCTATGATACCGTCGCGCCGTGAGCGAAGTACCCGTCACGCTCCGCGTCGACCGCTGGTTGTGGGCGGCTCGGTTCTTCAAGACGCGCAGCCTGGCCGCGCAAGCCTGCGCGGGCGGCAAGGTGGATGTCAATGGCGAGGCGGCCAAGCCGGCGCGCCCGGTGCGCCCGGGCGACCGGATCGCGGTGACGCTGCCGGGCGGCCAGCGTATAGGTCGCGTGCTCGGACTGAGCGAGCGCCGGGGCCCGGCCAGCGAAGCCCGCGCGCTGTGGGAGGACCTCACCCCGCCCGCGCCTCCGCGCCTGCGGCAGGCGCGGGCGCCCTACCGCCTACCGGGTAGCGGGCGTCCCACCAAGCTCGAGCGGCGCCAGATCGACCGTCTGCGCGGCCGGTGACTCGCACGCCGGGGCCGACGCCCCGCGCGTGTGCGTTCAGAACCTCAGCACGTCTCCGGGGTTGATCGGGAAGACCTGGGTCGTCGTCTGCCTGAGGAGCTGCCGGTACTTCTGGGGCGTGTCGCGCCGGACCGGGAACGCCCCGCCGCGCGTTTGCGGCCGGCGGGCGAAATCTGGTACCCTCCGGCCGCTGTTCGCGCTCAGGGTGCCCCAGAGGCGCCAGGGAAGGCGGTGCGAAGCCGCCGCGACCCCGTCACTGTAATCGGGGACGAAACCCGCAAAGGCCACTGGCCGTGAGGCCGGGAAGGCGCGGGGAGTAGGGCGATCCGAGAGCCAGGAGACCTGCCCGGGCGCGTACCATCACGACCGGTCTTCGAGGGAGGACCCGGGGGATCGTGTCTCCATCGCACCTGATTCTCGGCGGCGCCCGCAGTGGCAAGAGCCGCTTCGCCCTCGGACTGCCGTCCCCGGGCGCTCGCGTGGCCATCATCGTCACCGCCGAGGCCCGCGACGCCGACATGGCCCGGCGGATCGCGCGGCATCGGGCCGATCGTCCGCCGCACTGGCTCACGGTGGAGGAGTCCTACGAGCTGGTGACAGCCCTGGATCGCCTGGCCGGGCAGGCGTTCGATGCGATCCTCGTGGACTGCATCACCCTCTGGGTCTCCAACCGTCTGCTGCGTGGCGATGCCGACGCGGTGATTCTCGACGAGGGCGAGCGGCTGGCCAAGCTCATCGAGCGCCAGCGCCCCGGGGTCGCGATCGTCAGCAACGAAGTGGGCCAGGGCGTGCACCCGGAGACCGCGGCGGGCCTCCGGTTCCGCGACCTGCTGGGTCTCGTCAACCAGCGTGTCGCAGCCGCCTGCGATCAGGTGACACTGATGATCGCGGGGCTGCCGCTGACCGTGAAGTCGCCGCCCTCACCGCCACCCCCCCATGAGCTCACTCCGCAAGCTCCTTGACGCGATCGTGGCGCCCGACGCTACGGGAGCGGCGCTCGCGCAACGCCACCTCGACCAACTCACCAAGCCGGCGGGCAGCCTGGGGCGGCTCGAGGAGCTGGCGGTCGCGCTGGCCGCGCTGGCATCCGGCCCACCCCGCGTAGAGCATCCGGTCGTCTTCGTCCTGGTCGCCGACCACGGCGTGGCGGCCGAGGGCGTGAGCGCCTATCCCCAGATCGTGACGGCTCAGATGCTGGAGAATTTTCTGCGGGGCGGCGCCGCCATCAACGTGCTGGCGCGCCAGGCCGGAGCCCGCGTCGTCGTCGCCGACTTCGGCGTGGCCGCGCCGCGCGCGCCGGTAGCCAGCCTCGTCGATCGCCGGCTCGGTCCCGGCACGGCCAATCTCGCGCGGGGGCCCGCGATGAGCCGGGAGCAGGCACTGGCGGCCATTGCCGCGGGGGCGGGGTTGGTCGGTGAGGCCCGCACGGCGGGCGCGGATCTCTTGATCACCGGCGAGATGGGCATCGGCAACACCACGGCGGCGAGCGCGATCACTGCCACCCTGACCGGCGCGACGCCGGAGGCCGTCACCGGGCGCGGGACCGGCGTGGACGACGCAACGTGGCGGCGGAAGGTCGACGTCGTTCGGCGGGCCCTCGCCGTCAACCGTCCCGAGCCCGGGGATGCCATCGACGTGCTGGCGAAAGTGGGAGGGTTCGAGATCGCCGGGTTGGTCGGCATCGCGCTCGCCGGGGCGGCCGAGCGACTGCCTGTCGTGCTCGACGGCTTCATCGCCGGGGCTGCGGCGCTGGTGGCGGTCGCCCTGGCGCCGAGCGCCCGGCCCGCGCTGTTCGCGGCCCACCGCTCCGCCGAGCCGGGCCACGCGCTCGCGCTGGAGCACCTCGGCTTACGTCCCTACCTGGATCTGTCGCTGCGCCTGGGTGAGGGCACGGGTGGCGCCCTCTTCGTCCATCTGGCGCGGGCGGCCGCGCTGCTCTACGCCGAGATGGCCACGTTCAAGTCCGCGGGCGTGAGCGGGGAGGGCATGAGCTAGGGATGGAGCAGCACGCCCAGGCCGCTGCGAACGATGTAGTCCGGTCCGCGGCCCCCCACGGTCGCCTCGAACCCGAGGTCGACCGCCAGGCGCCGGGCCACCCTCCAGCTGAGACCCGTGCCGATCCCGGTCCGGCTGCTGCCATCGCGCTCCTCTGGCGACGACCACAGGACCTCCACATAGGCGCCGAGCGTGTCGGCGATGAGATCGTGTCCGATCCCGGCCGTGGCCAGGGCCTGGATCAGATATCCGTCGGGATCGCGCTGGCCAATGGCGGCGACCTCGGCGTTGAACGCCGCGACGAAGCCGCCAGGCAGGTCGAGCCCCGCGATGAAGATCAGCCCGAAGTCCGTCCGCTCGCTGCCGATCGGCTCGTGGGCGGTGGGCAGCTTGACATAGGGCTGGACGGCGAGGGCCGGCCAGAGCGAGTCCTGGCGCGCGTCGAGGAAGCGGTAGCGGAGCGACAGCGTGAGGTCGCCGAACCCGCTCGTGTCCTCGCCGTCCCGCAGGTCGACGAACGGCTCGCCTTCCAGGCGCAGCTCGAATCGGTCGGTGAGACCGAATCTGAGTGTGGCTTCGACGTGGACGGCGCGCTCGTCGGGGCCGGTGCGCTCGTACACCATTCCGCCTTCGAACTGCGCAGCCCCGCGAGGCAGCGTCGCGGGCCGGCTCGTCTGATCGGGCCGGTCGGGCTCGACCGAGATTCGCTGGGCGGAGGCGACGGCAGGAGCGGTGAGGGCGACGGCGAGCGCGACGGCGGCGGGCAGCCGCATGTCGCAGCGCATGCTAGCACACGGCGGCGCTTCCTCGGGGCTCTCGCCGCAGTGCTGCTCGGGCCCGGCCCCGCGTCCGGGGCGACGTACGTGGATATGCGGGGCACGACGATCGCGCTGGCGGCGCCGCCGGCGCGGATCGTCTCGCTGGTCCCCAGCGTGACGGAGCTCGTGTTCGCGCTGGGCGGGGAAGCCCGCCTCGTCGGCATCACCGACTACTGCGACTTCCCGCCCGAGGCCCGGCGCAAGCCCAGCGTGGGCGGGATGGTGTCGCCCAGCCTCGAGACCATCGTGGCGCTGCGGCCGGACGTCGTCGTGGCCACCGATTCCGGGAACCGCCAGGAGACCGTTGACCAGCTCCGTCGGCTGGGCATTGCCGTCTACCTGGTTCGCGCCAACCGCTTCCACGACGTGCTGGAAGTCGCGGCGCGGATCGGCCAGCTCATCGGACGGGAGCCGGCCACGGCCGCCCTGACCGCTCGGCTGCACGCCCGCGTCGACGCGGTGGCCCGTGCGGTGAGCCGCCGATCGCCGCCGCGGGTGCTCTACGTCCTCTGGCCCGAGCCCCTCATCGTGCCTGGCCGCGACGCGATCGTGACGGAGCTGATCCAGCTCGCCGGTGGCACGAGCATCACCGCCGGCGAGCCCGGCGACTACCCCCGATTCAGCATCGAGGCGGCGGTCGTTCGCGCCCCCGAGGTCATCGTGCTCGCCCGCCACGGCACGGATTCGGAGCCGCTGGCGCGTGACAGGTGGGACGCCCTCACCGAGCTCCCGGCCGTGAGGGCCGGGCGTGTCCACGGGGTGGACGGCAGCCTCCTGCACCGCTACGGACCGAGGATCGTCGACGGTCTCGAGCACTTGGCCCGGCTGTTTCATCCCGAGGCGGTTCGGTGAGTCATGGGGGCCGACTCGTGCTGGCGCTCGCGGCGCTGGTCGCCGCGCTGCTGGCGGTGGCGGTCGTTGCCGTGCTCTCGGGCAGCGCGCGCATTGCGCCAGGGAGCGTCGTGCAGGTGCTGGCCGGTCGCGCCGATCCCGCGTCGACGGAGGCCGTGGTGATCCTGAGCCTGCGCTTGCCCCGCATCGCAGCGGCCGCCCTGGCCGGGGGCGCTCTGGCCGTGGCCGGCGTGGGCTTTCAGGCCCTGACCCGCAATCCCCTGGCCGAGCCCTCCGTGCTCGGGGTATCCAGCGGCGCCGCCTTCGGGGTGATCGTTGGCCAGCTCGTGGCGACGGGCGGGAGCATCGTGGCCGACGCCGTTCGCCTCACGATCTTCGGGCTCGGTGGGGCCTTGCTGGCCGGTATCGCCGTGTACCTCATCGCCGCCATCGGCGGCGGCCTGCCCGTGCACACCCTGCTGCTGGCCGGCGTGATCGTCGGAATCTTCTTCACCTCGGCCACGACCGTGCTGACCTCGTTCCTCGACATCAACCGTCTGGGTGGAATCGTCCACTGGCTGCTCGGCAACATCAGCCCGATCCCGCCCACGCCCCTGGGCGTGTTCGCGGCCCTGGCCGGCCTGGGCTTCGCGCTCATCGTGGGCCGGGCCCGGCAGCTCAACCTGCTGGCTCTGGGCGAGGAGGCGGCGCGGCAGCTCGGCGTGGACGCCGAGCGTCTCAAGCTCCGTATCTTCGTGGGCGCGGCGTTGCTCACGGCCAGCGTGGTGGCCTTCGCCGGCCCCATCGGCTTCGTCGGTCTGGTGGTGCCGCACGCGCTCCGGCTGGTGCTCGGCCCCGACAACCGCGTGCTGGCGCCGGCCGCCCTGATCGCCGGTGCGGCGTTCCTGCTCGCCGCCGATACGTTGGCTCGCAGCGTGGTGGCCCCGGCCGAGCTCTCCGTCGGCGTCATCACCTCGTTCTGCGGCGCTCCGGTCTTCGTCTATCTCCTGCGCACGCGCCCGCGAGGTGGCCTGTGAGCGCGCTGCTGGAGGTCACCGGCGTGGATTTCGCCTATCCGCCCGAGCGGCGCCGGCCGGGGCGCCGCTTCGCGCTGTCGGCGGTGACGTTCACGCTGGCGCGCGGGGAGATCCTCGGCGTGATCGGTCCCAACAGTGCCGGCAAGACGACGCTGATCCGGCTCCTCACCCGTGTGCTGGAGCCCGCCGGGGGCGACATCCGGCTGGAGGGAACCTCGTTGCGCCGACTTGGTCGGTGGGAAC